>NZ_JACCBV010000001.1:2103697-2404225 GCF_013409785.1 Microbacterium immunditiarum | reverse complement strand
CGACGTCGTCGCGCACGAGGAACATGCCCGCGAGGCCCGCGTCGACCTGCTCGCGCGTGATGCCGTGCAGATGCGGGTGGTACCAGAGCGTCGCGGCAGGCTGGTCGACCATCCACTCCGGCGACCACGTCTCGCCCGGTGCGATCGGGTTGTGCGGGCCGCCGTCCATCGCCGCGGGCAGGTGCATGCCGTGCCAGTGCACGGTGGTCGTGTCGGGCAGCTGGTTGTCGACGTCGACGCGCACGATCTCACCGCGTTCGGCGACGAGGGTCGGACCGAGGTACGAGCCGTTGTAGCCGAGCGTCGGTGTCTGGCCCTCGGGGACGATGCCGGTCGACCCCGCGGCGGCCGTGAGCTCGAACACGCGGACGCCGTCCTCGACCGTCGACTCGGCGAGCGGCGGCACGCGCAGCGGGTTCGAGAACGAGACGCTCCCGGCTGCGGGCGGCGCGGGGCGCGCGAAGACGGCGCATCCGGAGATGCCCACGGAGAGGCCGACGCCCACGGCCGCGAGGGCGCCGACGGTCGCCGTGACGGCGCGGGGTCGTCGGAGTCGCCGGCGTGTTGACAGGGATCGGTGAAGCATGACTCCAGCCAACCGAGGCGGGCCTCGAAGGGGCATCCGGGTGCCGACCGAATGCGGACGGGGGTTGTCCCCCCGATCCGGCGCGGGAGTTCCTCCGGGCGCGTCGCAGCCGTCAGGCCACGTGCGTCAGGCGGCCTTCGATCATCGTCGCGGAGACGCGCATGCCTCGCAGCTCGCCCTCCGTCGCCGTGAGCGGGTCGTACTCGACGATCGCGAGGTCCGCGATCACGCCGGGCTCGATCGTGGCGGCGTCGTCGCCCGAGCCGCCGTGCGTCGACGCGGCAAGAGCCGTCGCGGCGCCGAGCGCCTGCTCGGGACGCCACGCGGGACGCCCGTCGCGCGTGCGATGGACCGCGGCCGCGAGGGCCGCCCACGGATCGAGGGGCGAGACGGGGGCGTCCGATCCGAACCGCAGGGTCGCGCCCGCGTCGGCCAGCGCGCGCAGCGGGTACGGGATCGCCGTCTGCTCCGCCCAGATCGTGTCGGTCAGGTCGCGGTCGTCCACGGCGTGCTCGGGCTGCACGCTCGCGGCGACACCGAGCCGGGCGAAGCGCGGGATGTCGACGGCCGAGACGAGCTGCGCGTGCTCGATCGTTCCGACCGCGCCCGTCGTGGCGAACGCGTCGAGCGCGTGAGAGTTCGCGACGTCGCCGATCGCGTGGATCGCGCACTCCAGGCCCGCGCCCATCGCGCGCGTCATGAGCTCGACGAGGTGGGCGGGATCCACGGTGAGCATGCCGTGGTTGTGCGGATCGCCGGGGTACGGATGCGAGCACGCCGCCGTGCGCGTGCCGAGTGAGCCGTCGGTGATGACCTTGAGCGGGCCGACGCACACGAGGCCGGACTCCGCACCGCGCACGAGGTCGCCCGAGCGCAGCCCTTCGGCGATCGCGCGATCGAGGAGGTCCGGATACACGCCGAACTCGACACGGAGCGCATCGAACCCGCCGGCGAGCCGCCGCGCCCAGGCCTCCTCGTTCCACGCCATGTCGAGGTCGACGATCCCGACGACGCCGCGCGCGGCGGCATCCGTCGCCATCGCCGAGACGAGCTCGTCGCCGACCGCCGGCTCGACGGCGTTCAGGCGCCGGGAGATCTCGAATGCGGGCGCCTCGCGCAGGAAGCCGGATTCATCGGCCTCGAAGCCCTCGCGCCGCAGCGCGACGGAGTTCAGCCACACGCTGTGCACGTCGGCGTTGATGAGGTACGTCGGCACCTCGCCGGTCGCCGCGTCGAGCATCGCGAGAGTCGGCCGGTCGGACCACAGCGCGTCGCGGAACCCGGTGCCCACGCGACGGCCGTCCGCGAGGACGGGTGCGTTCGCCATGATCGCAGCCGCCTCCGCGGCGGATGCCGCGTGCCCCAGCGCCTCCCGCTGCGCCACCAGCGCCCACTGGACCGTGTGCACGTGGTGGTCCCAGAGCCCCGGAATGAGCCATGACCCCGCGGCATCGAGCACGGCGCCTCGTCGCGGCAGCGCTTTCGCAGGGGCGATGTCGGCGATCACGCCGTCCGCGACGTGGACGTCGACGGGGTCGGCGCCGAACGGATCGAGGCGGTCGCGTCCGGTCAGGCGCACGTTCGCGATGACCGCGACGCGCTCGCCGCGCGCGAGCGTCATCGGGTCGGACCCGCGTCTGCGGCCTCGAGTGCTGCGCGCGCCGCGGCGATCGCGTCGTGCGCACGGCGCATCTCGGCTGCCAGCTGCGGATCGGCGTACGGGCCGTCGCCCGAGAGCTCCGCGATGATCGTCTCGACGACCTCGGGACTCCTATTCTGGCTGAGCTTGCGCTTCGCGACGACGCGCGTGGGCGTCAGCCGGAAGCCGACCGTGCCCTTCTCGAGCTTCTCGATGAACGATCGGTCGTTGGGCGGCTGCCACATGAGCCTCGGCTGCGGCATCCGGCTCTCGAATCTCGCGACGAGCCGGTCGAGCACCGCGAGATTCTCTTCGGTCGACAGCAGCTCGGGGACGCCCGTGAGGTGAGCGGCCACGAAGTTCCAGGTGGGGACGGACTGGGTGTCGCCGTACCAGCCGGGTGAGATGTACCCGTGGGGCCCCTGCACGACGACGAGCAGCTCGCGCCGGCCGAGGCCGTGCACGATGTCGTCAGGACGCCCGACATGCCCCACGATGGTGAGGTCGTCGCGGCCCTCGTCGAGCAGCACGGCGTAGTGCGAGGCGACGAGTCCGTCGTCGGTGCCGCTGACGAGCGTGACCCACGGGTTCTGATCGATGAGCCGACGCAGCTCGCTGACGTCGGTCATCGCGAAGGACGGGTTCTGGCGCACGTCACCAGCCTACGAGTCCCTGCGAGTGCGAGCGATCGCGAGGGAGCCCCGCCGCACGCTAGCGTGTGCGTCTGTGACCATTGCCCTCCCCCCGCTCGACGACGTGCGCATCTGGCCGCACCAGCTCGAGACCGTCGAGCGCGTCTTTGCGCACTTCTCCGCCCAGCCCGACGTCGAGGCTCTGCTGCTCACCGGCTCGCTCGCGCACGGCTTCGGCACCGAGGCATCCGATGTCGACATCGTGATCGTCGTGCCGCACGACGAGTTCGAGCGTCGGCTCGCCGTGCCCGACACCGGCTTCGTCAGCCACGACCTCAGCACCTACGAAGGCGGGTACGTCGACGGCAAGTACGTCTCGCGGCGCTTCCTCGAGGACGTCGCCGCGCGCGGGGACGACGCGACGCGGTGGGGCTACCAGGACGCGCGCGTGCTGTTCTCGCGCGCGCCCGGCCTCGACGAGACGCTCACGGGGGTCGTGCGCTTCCCGGTCGAGGAACAAGCGCAGCGGCGCGAGCGGTTCGTGTCGCAGGCGCTCGCGTGGCGCTGGTACCACGAGCAGGGGTGGGAGAAGCAGAACCCCTACCTGCGCGGCATCTCGCTGAACCGCGCGGTGCTGTTCGCGTGCCGCATCGTGCTGAACGAGAACGCGATGCTCTTCCCCTTCCACAAGTGGCTGCTGCGGGTCACAGCGGATGCCCCGAACCGGCCCGTCGGGCTGCTCGACGACATCTCGGCGCTCTACGACGATCCGACCGTGGAGCGCGTCGACGATCTTGTGCACGGCGTGCTCGAGCACTATGGCGTCGACGTCGCCGCGGCCGAGAAGACATGGGGCGCGTGGTTCATGCGCGACACCGAGTGGTCGTGGATCGACGGGCCGGCGCCCGTCGACGATCTGTGAGGCCGCCCTCAGCGCCGCGTCACGCCTGGCAGGTCGGGCACCAGTACAGCTTGCGAGTCGCGAGCTCCTCGACGACGATCGCGGTGCCGCACACGCGGCACGGCAGCCCGGCGCGGTGGTACACCCAGTGGCGATCGTCGCGGTGCGCCATCGCCTTGCGGTACGCGTCGGGGCCGAGCCCGTCCATCGTCATCATCTGACCCGTCTCGACGCCGATCGAGAGCAGACGCACCCAGTCGCGCCACAGCTCGCGTACGACCTCCTCGGGGACGTCGCGGCCCGGCGTGTGCGGGTTGAGGCGGGCGCGAAACAGCAGCTCGGCGCGGTAGACGTTGCCGATGCCGCTCACGACGCTCGGGTCCATGAGCAGGAGCGCGATCGAGGTCGGCTTGCGCCGCACGACCGACACGAAGCGCTCCTCGCCCTCCTGCACGTCGTCGACGAGCGGGTCCGGACCGAGCTTCGCGATCACTGCCGACACCTCGTCGGGCGTGAGAAGCTCGCACGCGGTCGGCCCGCGCAGGTCAGCGCACGTCACGTCGGTGAGCAGCCGCAGGCGCACCTGACCCACAATCGGGGGCGGCCACTCGGCGCCCTCGTCGGGCAGGCCCGTCGTCTGCTCCGACATGCGCACGTGCACGCGGGTCCGCCGCGGCGCGCCGATCGACGTGAGCGAGTTCTCGCCTGCGGAGTCCAGGATCGGCTCGTCTTCGAGCGTCGTGCCCCGCTGGTTCGTCTGGCCCATGCGTCCGTTCGCCGAGGCGATCGTCGGGTCGACGAGGATCTCGCCGGCGAAGTCCCACGCGCCGTACATGCCGAGGTGGACGCGCAGCCAGATGTCGTCGTCGAACTCGAGGAACATCTGCTTGCCGACCGCGCGCACGCTCGTCACGGTGCGCCCCGAGATCACGGCGGCGCCCTCGGCGAACCTGCCCTGCGGACTGGACGCCGTCACCGTGCGGCCGACGAAGTTGCGGTCGAACTGGCGGGCGATCCGATGGACGGAATGGCCCTCGGGCATCAGCCGGCTTCGGGGTCGAACGAGCTCGAGTCGTCGGCGAGCACGTCCGGCTCGCCCACCGTCGCACGCGGGTCCGGCTCGAGCGTGCCGTCGGCCTCGAATGCGGCGATCTGGCCGATGCGCCGCACGTGGCGCTCCTCGTTCGAGAAGGGCGTCGAGATGAACCGGTCGATGAACGACGCGGCCTCCTCGAACGTGTGCTGGCGGGCGCCGATCGCGATCACGTTCGCGTCGTTGTGCTCGCGCGCGAGCTCGGCGGTCGCGATGCTCCACACGAGGGCGGCCCGCACGCCGCGCACCTTGTTGGCCGCGATCTGCTCGCCGTTGCCCGAGCCGCCGAACACGACGCCGAGCGCGTCGATGCCCGCCTCCTGGTCGCGCACGACCGCCTGAGCCGCACGGATGCAGAAGGCCGGGTAGTCGTCGACGGGGTCGTACTCGATCGGTCCGTGGTCGACCACATCGTGACCCTGACCGGCCAGATGGTGCTGCAGCTGGGTGGAGAACTCGAGGCCGGCGTGGTCGGTCGCGATGTGGATGCGCATGACCTCAATCCTACGGACGAGTCAGGGCGCCAAGCCCGCCGCCGCGGGCTTGAAACCGGCGCGCACGTTCTCGCAGCACGCGGGCCGGCACACGTCGAACCAGGGCCCCAGCTCGGTCACGTGCGGACGCTCGGCCGCCGGCACCCCGCGCAGCCGCTCCTCGACGAGATCGACGAGTCCCGCCACGAACGCGGGGTCCACGCCCGGGGTGGGAGTGCGCAGGACTCGGAGGCCGGCGGCGGTCGCGGCATCCGTCGCCTCGGTGTCGAGGTCCCACAGGACCTCCATGTGGTCGCTGATGAACCCGACCGGCACGATGACGACCGCGCGCACGGCGATCGCGGGCAGTCCTTCGATGACGTCGTTGATGTCGGGCTCGAGCCATGGCTGGCTGGGCGGACCGGAGCGCGACTGATAGACGAGCTCCCACCCGATGTCGACGGCGTCGACGGATGCCTCGACCTGCGCCATCACGTACGCCGCGACCGCCTCGTGCTGCGCGGCGTACGCGCCGCCCTCGCCCCACTCGCGGTGCAGCTCGTCCCCCTCGCGTGGGCCGGACCGCTGCGCGTCGGCGGTCGGCACGCTGTGCGTCGAGAAGAGCACGCGGATGTACCGCCCTTCGATGCCTTCGCCGAGAAGCTGCGTCACGGCGTCGCGCACGCCGTCGATGAACGGCTGCACGAAGCCCGGGTGATCGAAGAACTGGCGCACCTTGTCGATCGTGACGGTGCCCGCGAGTCCCGTGTCGGCGAGCACGCGTGCGAAGTCCTCGCGGTACTGACGGCAGCTCGAGAAGGAGCTGTAGGCGCTCGTGGCGATCGCGATGAGATTCGTGTGGCCGGATGCCGCGGCATCCGTCACCGCCTCATCGAGGTACGGCGCCCAGTTGCGGTTGCCCCAGTACACCGGCAGGTCGATGCCGCGGCGGGCGAGCTCGTCCTCGAGCGCCGCCTTGAGCTGACGATTCTGCGCGTTGATGGGGCTCACGCCACCGAAGGCGCGGTAGTGGTGCGCGACCTCTTCGAGCCGCTCGTCGGGGATGCCGCGGCCGCGCGTCACGTTGCGCAGGAAGGGGATGACGTCCTCCTGCCCCTCGGGCCCGCCGAAGCTCGCGAGGAGGATGGCGTCGTAGGGAACCGGGGTCTCGACGTACGGGTCGCCGCCGCTCGCCGCGGGCGATGCGAAGGGGACCTGCTGTGCTTCTGCGCTCACCAGTCCATCCTCGCACCGCACGGCGGAGAGCCCGCCGGTTCGGAGTGCGCTCGAGGACACGATATGATGGTTTCATCATGCCATTTACCCAGCAGCAGAGTCCGCTCTACGAGGTGAAGGCCGGCCTCTTCAAGGGCTTGTCGCACCCGTTCCGCATCCGCATCCTCGAACTCCTCGCGAGCGCGCCCGAGCTCAGCGTCGCGGTCCTTCAGGATGAGACCGGACTCGAGGCCTCACACCTGTCGCAGCACCTCGCCGTGCTGCGCCGTCACCGCCTCGTGTCGTCCGAGCGGCGCGCGAGCCACGTGTACTACAGGCTCGCCGAGCCGCGCGTCGCCGACCTCCTCGCGATCGCGCGCGCGCTGCTGCTCGAGATGCTCCGCTCCGACGGCGCGCGCCTCGCCGACGCCGACGGGCTGCCCGAGCTGCCGGGGGCTCCGCGATGACCCGCGCGACGGATGCCACCGTCCCCGCCTCACGGTGGCGGCGTGCGGGCGCCGCAGCGCTGTCGCTGCTCCCCTCCCCCGACGACTATCGCCCCGCGAAGCGCACGTGGCGCCGCGACCTCATCGCCGGGGTGACCGTCGGCATCGTCGCGCTGCCGCTCGCGCTCGGCTTCGGCGTGAGCTCGGGACTCACGGCCGAGCAGGGGCTCATCACCGCGATCGTCGCGGGCCTGGTCGCCGCGGTCTTCGGCGGATCCAACGTGCAGGTGTCCGGCCCCACGGGAGCCATGGTGGTCGTGCTGCTCCCGATCGTCGCGTCGCACGGCATGGGGGCGATCGCGGCGGTGAGCGTGCTCGCCGGCATCGCCGTGCTCGCCGCGGGGGCTCTGCGGCTCGGCCGTGCGGTGTCGTTCATCCCGTGGCCGGTGATCGAGGGCTTCACGCTCGGCATCGCGCTCATCATCTTCATGCAGCAGGTGCCGCTCGTGACGTCGCCCGCGACGCCGCACGCGGGCGAGCACAGTTCGAACGCGATCGTCGCCGCCGTGCAGTCGGTCATCGAGGCGGACTGGTCGTACGTGCCGTGGGGGCTCGGGGCGGTCGCGATCGTCGCCGCGTGCATGCTCATCGCGCCGAAGATCCATCCCTCGCTGCCGGGTTCGCTCATCGGCATCGCGATCGTCGCCGTGCTCGCCGTTGTCCTTCCCACACCGCTCGCGGTCATCGGCGTGCTCCCGTCGACCCTCCCCGCCCCGTCGCTCCCGTCGATCGATCCGGCCGCACTCGGCGCCCTCGTCCCCGCCGCGCTCACCGTCGCAGCCCTCGCGGCGATCGAGTCGCTTCTGTCGGCGCGCGTGGCGGCGTCGCTCGCCGACACCGGACCCTACGACCCCGACCGCGAGCTCGTGGGACAGGGTCTCGCGTCCGTGGCATCCGGCCTGTTCGGCGGTATGCCGGCGACCGGGGCGATCGCCCGCACCGCCGTCAACGTCCGTTCGGGCGGCCGCACGCGCATCGCGTCGATCACGCACGCGATCGTGCTGCTGCTCATCGTGCTCGTGGCATCCGGCCCCGTCGGGATGATCCCCCTCGCCGCGCTCGCCGGCGTGCTCATGATCACCGCGACGCGCATGGTCCACGCCGCGACCGTGCGATCGATCCTGCGCTCGACGCGGTCCGACGCGGTCGCGTTCGTCATCACGGCGGTCATCACGGTGTCGTTCGACCTCATCGTGGCCGTGGGCATCGGGGTGCTGTCCGCGGGGGTGTTCGCGCTCCGCAACCTGTCCCGCGCGACCGGCGTCCGCCGCGAGGACCTCGCCGGGCCCGCGCAACCGGGCGACGAGCGCATCGCGATCATCCGTTTCGACGGGCCGCTGTTCTTCGCGGCATCCGATCGCGTGTTCGAGACCGTCACCCGTATGAAGGGCGTGTCGGTCGTCATCCTGCGGATGTCGCAGCTCGAGCTCGTCGACGCGAGCGGCGCCCGCGTGCTCACCGAGATCGTGCAGTCCCTCGAGCGGCGCGGCGTCACCGTGCTCATCAAGGGCGTTCAGCCCGGGCACGAGGAGCTGTTCCGCACGGTCGGCGTGCTCGACTCGCTGCGTCACCACAAGCACCTCTTCGCCGACCTGCCGTCGGCGATCGAGCACGCCCGCAGCCATATCGCACGAGAGGCGGCCGGCAGCCGGTGACGCCGCAGGCCTCGCCGACCGGGTGTGCTTCCTGAACGCCGACATCGCGGCGCTCGGGGCCGCCGATGCGATGTACGACCTCGTGCTCATCGTCGAGGCCGTGCACGATCTCGCCCGCCCGGTCGCCGCGCTCGCCGAGGCACACCGCGTCGTCAAGCCCGACGGCTTCGTCGTCGTCGTCGACGAGCGCACGCCGGACGAGTTCACGGCGCCGAGCGACGACCCCGTGGAGCGCGTGCTGTACGCGATCAGCGTGCTGCACTGCCTTCCGGCGACGATGGCGCAGCATCCGCTCGCCCTGCCCGACGGCGCCGCGACCGGGACCGTCCTGCGCCCGTCGACGCTCCGGGAGTACGCGCAGCGCGCCGGTTTCGCGCGCGTCGAGACGCTGCCGGCCGAGCACGAGATGCTGCGCGGGTACCTGCTGCGCTGAGTGCTCGCAGGGGTGAGGGCGGATGCCGAGCCCTGACGTAGAGTGTCAGGGTTGCCGTGCGCGCGAACGGCGTGGCACGGGCGCCCATCCCCTTCACCCCTGGGAGAGAACGCAGTGCCTGGAGAGAACCTCACCCGCGTCGAGGCGCAGGAGCGCCGAGCGATCGTCGACACCCACTCGTACGAGGTCACGCTCGACCTGACCCGCGGGGCGGAGGTCTTCGGGTCCCGCACAGTCGTGCGGTTCGCCGCGACCGAGGGCGCTTCGACCTTCATCGACCTCATCGCCCGCGACGTGCGCGAGATCATGCTCAACGGCCGGTCCATCGACCCCGCCACCGCGTTCGCCGACTCGCGCATCGCCCTCGACGGCCTCGCCGCCGAGAACGAGCTCGTGATCGACGCCGACTGCCTCTACACGAACACCGGCGAGGGTCTGCACCGCTTCGTCGACCCGGTCGACGGCGAGGTGTACCTCTACTCGCAATTCGAGGTGCCGGACTCGCGCCGCGTGTACGCCGTGTTCGAGCAGCCCGACCTCAAGGCGACGTTCCAGTTCACCGTCACCGCGCCCGCGGCCTGGAAGGTCGTGTCGAACTCCCCCACCCCCGAGCCGACCCTGCATCAGGCTCAGGGCCCGGATGATGCGGCCACCGCGACGTGGGCGTTCGACCCGACGCCCCGCATCTCGTCGTACATCACGGCCCTCATCGCCGGCCCGTACGAGGCGACGTTCTCCGAGCTCACGAGCTCGTCGGGCCGTGTGATCCCGCTCGGCGTCTACGGGCGCAAGAGCCTGTGGCAGCACCTCGACGCCGATTACATCTTCGAGAAGACCCGCCAGGGCTTCGCGTACTTCGAGGACAAGTTCGACTACCCGTACCCGTTCGCGAAGTACGACCAGCTCTTCGTCCCCGAGTTCAACGCCGGCGCCATGGAGAACGCGGGCGCGGTCACGTTCACCGAGACGTATGTCTTCCGGTCGAAGGTGACGGATGCCGTCAAGGAGCGCCGCGTCGTCACGATCCTCCACGAGCTCGCGCACATGTGGTTCGGCGACCTCGTGACCATGAAGTGGTGGAACGACCTGTGGCTCAACGAGTCGTTCGCCGAGTGGGCGTCGACGATCGCGACCGCCGAGGCGACCGAGTGGACTGAGGCGTGGACCACGTTCAACGCGATGGAGAAGACCTGGGCGTACCGCCAGGACCAGCTTCCGTCGACGCATCCGGTCGTCGCCGAGATCCGCGACCTCGAGGACGTACAGGTCAACTTCGACGGCATCACCTACGCCAAGGGCGGATCGGTGCTCAAGCAGCTCGCCGCGTGGGTCGGCATCGAGCAGTTCTTCGCCGGCGTCGCCGCCTACTTCAAGAAGCACGAGTGGTCGAACACCGAGCTGTCCGACCTGCTCGCCGAGCTTGAGACCACGAGCGGCCGCGAGCTGTCGAGCTGGTCGAAGAAGTGGCTGGAGACCGCCGGCGTCAACACGCTCTCCCCCGAGATCCGGACCGACGTGGACGGCGGAATCACGCGCTTCGCGATCGTGCAGACCGCCCCCGCGGACTACCCCACGATCCGCCCGCACCGCCTCGGCGTCGGGTTCTACGACCTGCAGGGCGACGCGCTCGTGCGCACGCACCGCATCGAGCTCGACGTCGACGGCGACCTCACCGAGGTCCCCGAGCTCAAGGGCCGCACGCGCCCCGACCTGGTGCTGCTCAACGATGACGATCTCGCGTACGCGAAGATCCGCCTCGACGAGCAGTCGCTGCGCACGGCGATCGACCACCTCGCGAAGATCAGCGATCCGCTGGCCCGTTCGCTCGTGTGGGGCGCCGCGTGGGACCAGACGCGCGACGCCGAGGCATCGGCGAGCGACTACATCGACCTCGTGCTGCGCAACATCGGCGCCGAGACCGAGTCGACAACCGTGCGGACCACCCTCGCACAGCTGCAGCTCGCCGCGAACTCCTACGTAGCGCCCGACAAGCGCACCGCGTCGCGCGAGAGGGTCGCCGACGGCCTGTGGGAGCTCGCCCAGGCGGCTGAGGCCGGAAGCGACAGCCAGCTGCAGTTCGTGACCGCGTTCGCGAACGCCGCCGCGACCCCCGCGCAGTGGGAGACCGTGCGCCAGGTGCGCGACGGCGAGATCGAGCTCGACGGGCTCGAGATCGACACCGACCTGTCATGGCAGCTGCTCGTGTCGCTCGCCGCGGGCGGCGTCGTGACGACCGGCGACATCGACGCGGCCCTCGCCGCCGACAACACCGCGAAGGGCGGCGAGTTCGCGGCGCAGGCGAAGGCCGCACTCCCCGGCCCCGAGGCGAAGAACGCTGCGTGGTCATCGCTCATCGACAAGGACGACCTGCCGAACACCATCGTGCGCTCGGCGACGCTCGGCTTCACGCACCCCGCGACCGTCGGCGACCTGACCGCGTTCGTCGAGCGGTACTTCGCGATGTTGCTGCCGGTGTGGGAGTCCCGCACTTACAAGATCGCCGAGTACCTCATCACGGGCCTGTACCCGGCCCCGCTCGCGAACCGCGGACTGCGCGACGCGACGCGCGCGTGGCTCGAGGCGAACGCCGACGCGGCGCCCGCACTGCGCCGCCTCGTGCTCGAGAACCTCGCGGGCGTCGAGCGCGCCCTCTCGGTGCAGGAGCGCGACGCGCAGTAATCACGCGATCCGGATGCCCCGGCCCGGCGCGCGCGGACGGCCGGGGCATCCGCATCTCCCCGCCTCGGCTCGTTAAGATCGTGACAATGGACATCGCCCCGCTCGCAACGGCTCCGCCCACCCAGTGGTCCTGGGAGTGGTGGCTCGAGATCATCACCTTCACCGGTGGCAAGGCGCTCGCCATCGCGGCGATCATCGTCGGCGCGTTCGTCGTCTCGTGGCTGCTGAGGTTCGTCATCCGGCGCATCGTCAACCGCATCGTGTCGGGTGCCAAGAACAAGGCTCGCGTCGATGACACCCAGGCGCTCGAGCGCAGCCCGCTCGCCGCCGTGCGGCTCGTGCAGCGCACGCGCACGCTGGGCTCGATCCTGCAGAACATCGTCAACGTGGCGATCGTGATCGTCGCGATCCTGATGATCGTCAACGTCATCGACTCGTCGGTGCTCGGCTCGTTCGCGCTCCTGTCGGCCGCGATCGGCGCGGGACTCGGCTTCGGCGCGCAGAACATCGTCAAGGACGTGCTCAACGGCATCTTCATCGTCGCGGAGGACCAGATCGGCATCGGCGACGTCGTCGACGTCGGCCTCGCCTCGGGCATCGTCGAGTACGTCAGCGTCCGCATCACGCACGTGCGCGATGTCAACGGGACGCTCTGGTACGTGCGCAACGGCGAGATCACGCGCATCGGCAACATGTCCCAGGGCTGGTCGCGCGTCATCATCGATCTCGCGGTGCCGGCCGACGCCGACATCGAGCAGGTCGAGGACGCTCTGCTCGAGGCGGCCAAGGCGCTGCACAAGGAGCCGAAGTGGCGCACGCGCATCCTCGAGCAGCCTGAGGTGTGGGGTCTCGAGTCGGTGACGGGCGACGCGCTGGTCATCCGCGTCGTCATGAAGACGCGCCCGAACGCGAAGGACGACGTCGCCCGCGAGCTGCGCATGCGGCTCAAGCATGCGATCGACGGGCTCGGGCTCACGCTCCCACAGCTCAACACGATCATGCTGACGGGTCTCGAGGGTGCACAGCGCGTGCGCGGCGCCAACCCGCCCAAGACGAAGCCCAACCCCGTGCCACCCGGCGCGGCCAGCGCGGGCGGTGTCGTGTGGAAGCCGAAGAAGCCCAAGCAGCCGAAGCAGGATCCGAGCGGGAGTACGTCATGACCGAGAACGCGGATGCCACGCCCCTCACCTTCTACGAGGAGGTCGGCGGCCACGAGACCTTCGTCCGCCTCGTCGACGCGTTCTATCGCGGCGTGGCCGACGACGAGGTGCTGCGCCCGATGTACCCCGAAGAGGACCTCGGTCCCGCACGCGAGCGGCTCACGATGTTCCTCGAGCAGTACTGGGGCGGACCCACGACGTACAGCGAACGGCGCGGGCACCCGAGACTGCGGATGCGGCACGCCGCGTTCCACGTCAACCCCGACGCTCGCGACCGGTGGCTCCAGCACATGCGCGACGCGCTCGACGAACTGCAGCTTCCGCCGCTCCACGAGGAGACGCTGTGGGACTACCTGCAGCGCGCCGCCTTCGCGATGGTGAACACGTTCGAGCCGTCCGGCATCGGGCCCGCCGCGGGCGGGCGCGATGCGACGATCGTGCCCGGCCCCAACGCGCGGAACGTGCCGCGGTCGTCGATCCCCGTGACGGCTGCTCAGCCGCCCGACACCGACTGACCCCCCGCCACCACGCAGCACACGACAAAGGAGTCGCCATGCCCGCACCCTCGCCCCACTCCGCGGACCTGCTCGTCATCGGCTGGGGTCTGGCCGGTCTCGTGGCCGCATCCGAGGCGGTCGCCGCCGGAAAGCGCGTCGTCATCGTCGACCAGGAGCCCCGTACGAACCTCGGCGGTCAGGCGTGGTGGTCGTTCGGCGGTCTGTTCTTCATCGACTCGCCCGAGCAGCGGCGGTTCGGCATCAAGGACTCGCTCGAGCTCGCGCGCCAGGACTGGTTCGGCAACGCGGGCTTCGACCGCGAGGACGATGCCTGGCCGCGCCGGTGGGCCGAGGCCTACCTGCAGTTCGCGCACGGCGAGAAGCGCACGTGGCTGCGTGCGAAGGGCGTCGGGTTCTTCCCCGTCGTCGGCTGGGCGGAGCGCGGCGGCTACACGGCCGCAGGGCCCGGGAACTCGGTGCCGCGCTTCCACATCACGTGGGGCACCGGTCCGGGGCTCGTGGCGCCGTTCCAGTCCGCCGTGGAGGCCGCTGAGGCGGCGGGACGACTCACGATCCTCCCCCGGCACCGCGTGACGGCGCTCACGACCTCCGACGGCGCCGTGACGGGTGCGAGCGGCGACATCCTCGAGCCCTCGGGAGCGGCCCGCGGCGTGGCGACCTCACGCGAGGTCGTGGGCTCGTTCGAGGTGACCGCCGGAGCGACGATCGTCGCGTCGGGCGGCATCGGCGGAAACCACGACCTGGTGCGTCAGTGGTGGCCCGAGCGACTCGGTCCCGCACCGTCGACGATGGTCACGGGCGTGCCCGCCTACGTGGACGGCTCGATGCAGATCGTCGCCGACTCCGCCGGCGCACGCCTCATCAACCGAGACCGCATGTGGCACTACGTCGAGGGGATCCAGAACTGGGATCCGGTCTGGCCGGACCACGGCATCCGCATCCTGCCCGGCCCGTCTTCGGTCTGGCTCGACGCGACCGGCCACCGGCTGCCCGTGCCGCTCTTCCCCGGCTTCGACACGCTCGGCACCCTCGCGCACCTGCGCGCCACCGGGTACGACCACTCGTGGTTCGTGCTGTCGCAGAAGATCATCGAGAAGGAGTTCACGCTCTCGGGCAGCGAGCAGAACCCCGACCTGACCGGCAAGGATCTCCCGCTGCTGGTCAAGTCGCGCCTCGGCAAGGGTGCGGCGGGCCCCGTGCAGGCGTTCATGGACAAGGGCGCCGACTTCGTCGTGCGCGACGACCTCGACGAGCTCATCGCGGGCATGCAGGCGCTCCCCGGCGGGGACGTGCTCGACGGCGACCGCGTGCGGTTCGAGCTCGAGGCGCGCGACCGTGAGATCGACAACGAGTTCACCAAGGACGCGCAGATCGCGATGCTGCGCTCCGCGCGCTCGTATCGCGGTGACCGGCTCGTCCGCACCGCGGTCCCGCACCGGATCCTCGACCCGTCGAACGGGCCGCTCATCGCGGTGAAGCTCCACGTGCTGACGCGCAAGTCCCTCGGCGGCATCGAGACCGACCTGCAGAGCCGCGCGCTCGGCGCGGACGGGCAGCCGATCGCCGGCCTGTACGCGGCGGGCGAGGCATCCGGCTTCGGCGGCGGCGGCGTCCATGGCTACCGCGCCCTCGAGGGGACATTCGTGGGCGGATGCCTCTTCTCAGGGCGCGTCGCCGGGCGTGCGGCGGCCGCAGCGGTCTAGCCCGGCGTTCGGTCAGCCGGATGACCCGGTGCGCCTCACGTCGGTGAGTCCGACGCGCGCCGGTCCGCGCGCGAGCACGTGCCCGCGCGCGAAGGTGAGTCTGGTCCACGTGCCCGACCTCCGGACGGGGACGTCCTCCTCCCCCGCGATGAACCCGAGTGCGAAGGCCGCGAAGGCGACTCCCCGCGGGAGTCCGCCGAGGGCGTCATCCGGCGCACCCCAGATCGAGGCGCGCACCGCGCGCACGGCATCCTCGCCGGCATCCGTCGGAACCGCGTGGGCCACGGCCGCGATCCCCCACTGCGCTCGCTCGGCGAGCACGGATGCCGCGACCCGCCCCACCTCGCTCCACCCCGACCTCGGCGGCGTGACGCCCGCCCACGCGGGCGAGAGGGCCGTGTCGGGCAGCAGGATGGCACGTACGTCGGCGGGGTCGCGCGAGAGCGCGTCCGCTTCCACGACGAAGTCGCACTCGAGCTCGGGATCCACCGGGACCGCCCGCATGCCGAGGATCGTGGGCGTGCTGTCGAGCAGACCGCGCGGGGCGAGCGGGGCCGAGGTCATCGCGAGGACGCCGTTCCTCCCGGCGAGGCGTACGGCTCCATCGCCCAAGCGCGTCGTCCGCCCGGCGAAGGTCAGGGCGTCGGCCGCGGCGTGCGCGTCGGCGAACGGCAGTCGGGCGGGCATCCGCCTAAACTACCAAGGGCGGCCGGCGAATCGGCCGGGCAGACGGGAGGCTTCGTGACCGACGCGAGCCAGCCGGTGCCCGAGGGCGTCACTCCCGACCCCGACCCCGTCGCGTCGATGCTCGACGTGCTCGCTCTGAACGATTCCGAGGCGCGCACGACCGAAGACATCTTCACGGGTGTGTCGCATCGGATGCCCCTCGGTCGCGTCTACGGCGGCCAGGTGCTCGCCCAGGCGATCGTCGCTGCTGCGCGCACCGTTCCCACCGACCGCATCGCGCACTCGATGCACGGCTACTTCCTGCGCCCGGGCGACGCGAGCCAGGGCATCACGTTCGCCGTGGACCGCATCCACGACGGACGGTCGTTCTCGACGCGGCGCACGCAGGCGTTCCAGGAGGGGCTGCCGATCTTCTCGATGATCGCGTCGTTCGAGATCGAGACGCCGGGGCTCGAGCACCAGGCTCCGATGCCGACGGGCATCCCCACCCCCGAGGAGCTGCCCGACTTCGAGGATCACCTCACGGGCCTGCATCCGATGTCCAAGCGGTTCTTCATGGACCGTCCGGCCGATCTGCGCCACGTCCCGTCGCCCGTGTACCTCGCGGTCGAGGGCGAGCGCGTGCCGCGCCAGGCGGTGTGGATGAAGATCCGCCGCCCGATCCCCGACGACCCGACGATCCATCGTGCGGCGCTCGCGTACCTCAGCGACCTGACGATCCAGGAGTCCGTGCTGCGCGCGCACGGCTTGGCGTGGGCGACGCCGGGCCTGAAGGTCGCGAGCCTCGATCACGGCATGTGGTGGCATCGCGACGGGCGCGTCGACGAGTGGATGCTCTACGTGCAGGAGTCCCCGAGCGCCCGCGGCGGCCGCGGCTTGTCGACCGGCCGGATCTACACGCGCGACGGGCGCCTCCTCGCGAGCGTCGCTCAGGAGATCATGATCCGCGTGCCGATGGAGGGCGGATCGCCCGCTTGATGCGGATGCCCCGCGGGCGCGTCCGTCAGCGCCGGTGCGAGAACTCGATCGGGTCTCCAAGGAACGGCTCCCAGGCCTCTCGCTCTTCGCGGCTGAGGCGCAACGGCCTGCCGGTCGTGGCGTCGACCTTCACGACGACGGTCACCGCGCGCGCGTAGACCGTCTGCCCGCCCGCGAGTCCGGCGGTCTCGAGCGGGCTGCACACTTCGTAGCAGACCTCGATGCTCGAGCCGCCGAGCTTTCCGAACCACATCTGGATGTCGAGCGGATGCCGCTGGTACGGCACGGGCGCGAGGTACTCGATCTCCTGCCGCGCGATGAGCGTGAGGACACCGCTGTGCAGGCCCGAGTCGAGGACCGCGGTCGTCGGCGCGGTCTCGCCCTCGTCGGGCTGCCAGAACGCCCGCACACGTGCCTCCTCGAGCAGCTTCAGCATCGCCGTGTTGTTCACGTGATTGAACGCGTCGAGGTCGCCCCAGCGGAGCGGGATCGGGATGTGCAGGCGCGTGCCCGTGCCGCCGGACGAGTCGGCGGCACGGGTCGACGACGAGTCAGTCACGGGTGAGCTTGCGGTAGGTGTAGCGGTGCGGCTTCGCGGCCTCGGGCCCGAGGCGCGCGATCTTGTTCTCCTCGTAGGCCTCGAAGTTGCCCTCGAACCAGTACCAGTTGTCGGGGTCCTCGTCGGTGCCCTCCCACGCGAGGATGTGCGTCGCGACGCGGTCGAGGAACCAGCGGTCGTGCGTGATGACGACGGCGCAGCCGGGGAACTCCAGCAGCGCGTTCTCGAGCGACTGCAGGGTCTCGACGTCGAGGTCGTTGGTCGGCTCGTCGAGCAGCAGCAGGTTGCCGCCCTCCTTGAGCGTCAGCGCGAGGTTCAGGCGGTTCCGCTCACCACCGGAGAGCACACCGGCCTTCTTCTGCTGGTCGGGTCCCTTGAAGCCGAACTTCGACACATACGCACGCGACGGGATCTCGGTCTTGCCGACCGTGATGATGTCGAGCCCGTCGGACACGACCTCCCACAGAGTCTTCTGCGGGTCGATGTTCGAGCGGGTCTGGTCGACGTAGCTGATCTTCACAGTCTCGCCGATCTTCAGGTCGCCGCCGTCGAGCGACTCGAGCCCGACGATCGTCTTGAACAGCGTCGTCTTGCCGACGCCGTTCGGGCCGATCACGCCGACGATGCCGTTCGGCGGAAGGCTGAAGCTCAGGCCGTCGATGAGGGATCGGCCGTTGAAGCCCTTCTTGAGCTTCTTCGCCTCGATCACGACACTGCCAAGGCGCGGCCCCGGCGGGATCTGGATCTCTTCGAAGTCGAGCTTGCGCGTGCGCTCGGCTTCGGCCGCCATCTCCTCGTACCGCGCCAGGCGGGCCTTCGACTTCGCCTGACGTCCCTTCTGGTTCGACCGGACCCAGTCGAGCTCGTCGGCGAGCCGCTTCGCGAGCTTCGCGTCCTTCTTGCCCTGGATCTCGAGGCGCTCGCGCTTCTTCTCGAGGTAGGTCGAGTAGTTGCCCTCGTAGCCGATGAGCCGGCCGCGGTCGACCTCGGCGATCCACTCGGCCACGTTGTCGAGGAAGTACCGGTCGTGCGTGATCGCGATCACGGCGCCGGGGTACTTCTGCAGGTGCTGCTCGAGCCACAGCACGCTCTCGGCGTCGAGGTGGTTCGTGGGCTCGTCGAGCAGCAGCAGATCCGGCTTCTGCAGGAGCAGCTTCGTCAGCGCGACGCGGCGCTTCTCACCACCGGAGAGCGGCCCGATCGGCGAGTCCCCGGGCGGGGTGCGCAGCGCGTCCATCGCCTGCTCGAGCTGCGAGTCGAGGTCCCACGCGTCCGCCGCGTCGATCTCCTCCTGAAGGGTGCCCATCTCGGCGAGGAGCGAGTCGAAGTCCGCGTCGGGATCGGCCATGAGGCCGGAGATCTCGTTGAACCGGTCGAGCTTCGCCTTGATCGCGATGCCGTCCTGGATGTTCTCGAGCACCGTCTTGGACTCGTCGAGCTCGGGCTCCTGCATGAGGATGCCCACCGAGTAGCCCGGCGTGAGCTTGGCCTCGCCGTTCGACGGGTGGTCGAGGCCGGCCATGATCTTCAGGATCGTCGACTTGCCGGCGCCGTTGGGACCGACCATGCCGATCTTCGCCCCGGGCAGGAACGCCATCGTGACGTCGTCGAGGATCAGCTTGTCGCCGACGGCCTTTCGGGCGCGGACCATCTGGTAGATGTACTCAGCCACAGGTGTTTACACGCTCCTCTTGAGGGGGTCTGAATGGGCGCCCAGGCGGGGCGCGACAGCATCGTGGTCGATGCCGAGTGCGGAGATCGTCGAACCGAGCTGGCGCAGCTCGCGATCGACTCGACTTCCTAGCCTACCGATCGGATGCTGGACCTGAGCCCGACGCCGCACGCGCGTGAACAGCGCGGACGGGCGCGCTGGCGCACTCTATGAAGATCAACGTGATCGACGCGGGGCCGTATTCCGCTCGAGCGGGTCGCGCGGCCCGGGCCGCCGGGTATCACCAGTCGATCGGGCGGGTGTTGCCGATGAGGCATCCGCCCTCCGCGAGAGCGGGCACGATGACCGCGACCGGCTCTCCCGTGGCCGGGCCGACCTGCCCGATGAGACACTCATCGTCCCACAGCACCGAGAATTGGATGCTCTCGGCCGGATCGCCGATCGTCGTCTGGTCGTTCGTCACCTGCATCGCGGCCTTGTCGAAGCCCGCCGCCACGAGGGCGTCGATGTAGGCGCGACCGGACACCCGGCCGGGCGACGCCCACACGGTCTCGACGACCTGCGCGAACAGCGGCAGGTTCTCTTCCGCGGTCCCATCGGGCACGAGGACCGGTTGGGTCGGCGTCGGCGTTGGCGTCGGCGACGCGGCCGGTGTGCTCGGCCCAGCGGTGGAGGTGGTCGTCGGCTCCGAAGACGGCTGCGTGCACGCGCTGAGGAGAGCGCTGAGCGCGAGTGCGAGCACGATCGCCAGCGGCCGACGAGCGCCCACCCCCGACGGGGCGGCGCCGGCGCGGCGAGTGCGGGTGACGAGCCGGCTGGACACCCGATGAGTCTATGGCCGACGCCACCCCATGCCCGCGAGGCTCAGAAGGGCACGTCAACCGCCATCGCGCTCTCCGACGCCGGTGCCGCTTCGCCGTCGGCGAGCACCGGGTCATCCGGCGTCCCCCACGCCTCTCCCCCGGCCGGCGCGTTCGTTTCGAGCGCGTCGGGTGCGGCATCCGCGGTCTCACCCTCGGCACCGGCCCCGCCGCTTTCGTCGGGCGCCCACGCGTCCTCCGGATTCGAGTTCGGCGCCGCAGGCGCTTCGGGGCGGGCGAACCGCGAGACGCCCCACCGGAGGTCGTGCCCGATGGCGTCGGCATCGACGTCGACGTCCGTGCCGCGCTTGACCCCGTTGTCCCAGTCGCGCACGCGCAGCTTGCCGGTCACGACCACTCGATCGTTCTTCCTGAGCGACGCGATGCTGTTCTCGGCGAGCGCGCGGAACGCGGACACGCTGTACCAGTTCGTGCCGTTGTCGACCCACGTGTTCGTCGCGCGATCGTAGCGCCGCTGCCCGGCGGCGAGGCGGAAGCTCGCGATCGGGACCCCGGCCGAGCTGCGGCGGAGCTCGGGCGGAGTCGCGACGATCCCGGTGACGGTGATGGTCTCAGACATGGTTTCTCCTCTCGATGACCGAGGCGAGCCCTCGGCTGCGTCGGTGCCCGCGTGCCCGACGGGCACCGACGTCCGAACAGCATGACGATCGCGTGTCCGCACGAGGCGACCCCCCGCCCCACCCGTGGAAGCCGCGAACTCCGATCTCACCTGGGGAGGAGCCGTGGCACCCGCCGGGCGCCGAAATGTCCGAGGTCGCATATATGTTCGATAGTGAGAGGAGACGAACCATGACAGCCACGATCCCCACCGCCCCCGCCCGTCGGCATCCGGAGCGACTCCCCCGCGTCGCACCGACGATCGCTGTGACCGGCATCCGACTCGTTCCGGCCGGTCCGGCCCTCTGGCGCGTTCTCGACCATTCCGGCAGGGCGATCGGTCATCTCCAGGCCGTGCTCAAGACCGAGGGGATCGCGTGGCGCGCGCGGCGCTTCCACCGCGTGAGCCGCGACCTGCGCGACCTCGGCGACTTCTGGTCCCCCGGCGACGCGGTGGACTGCCTGCGGTTCGCACGGTGACGCCGAGAGCGGTCACACGACGGCGTCGAGCCCCTGGGTGTACGCGACCGGCGCGCTCTCGCGCACGTGCGCCCAGCCGACGGCGAGGATCCCGATCGCGCGGTCGATCTCGTCGGGGGGTGCCGTGAACGGCACTCGCAGGTGCCGGTCGTGACCGCCGTCCACCGAGAACCGAGGGCCGGCCGACAGCAGCAGTCCGCGCGAGCGCACGTCCATGACGAGCGCGGCGCTGAGGGGCGCGCCCATCTCGACCCACAGCGACACTCCGCCGTTGACATCGGGCACCCGCCACTCCGGGAGCTCGCGCGCGAGCGCCGCGACCGCCGCGTCTCGTCCCGCGCGGAGCAGGTCCGAGCGCTGCGCCACGACCTCGGGGAACCGCCTGAGCAGCTCGGTCGCGACGGCCTGCTCGAACTCGGGCGTGCCGAGGTCGTGAGCTGGCCGTGCGGCGACCAGCCGCCGCACGAGGTCGACGTCGGCGCGGACCCAGCCGACGCGGAGTCCGCCCCACACCGTCTTCCCGAACGAGCCGATCCGCACGACGGACTCCTCATCCGCAGCCGCGAACACGCGCATGAACGCGTCATCACTCTCGCCGGGATCGATCACCAGATCGGCGGTCGTCTCATCGAGGATCAGAACGCTGCCGGAGCGCTCTGCCGCGGCCCTGATGCGCTCCACCTCGTGCTCCGACATCGATCGACCCGTGGGATTCTGGAACGCCGGCATGAGGTACGCGGCGATGGGCAGCGTGCGTGCGAACGCCTGCTCGGCGCGCTCGAGATCCCACCCGTCGTCGGTCGTCACGGGAACGCCGACCAAGCGGCCTCCCGCCCGGCGGAGCGCGTCGGCCGCGTGCGGGTACGTCGGCGTCTCGATCACCACACGATCGCCGCGCGCGAGCAGCACCGCCCCGACGAGGTGGATCGCGCTCTGCGCGCCGGTGGTCACGAGGATCTGGCTCGACGTCGTGGGAAGACCCCGCGCGCTGTAGTGGTCGGCGATGGCCTGCCGAAGCTCTCGACGGCCGTACACGTCGTACCCGATCCTCGAGACGAGTGCCGCCGACGTCGCCGCGACCTCCGCCATCACGCCGGCCAGCCCGGGCCACGCTTGCGGACTCGCCTGCTGCAGGTCGAGCATCCCTTCGCCTGCGCCGGCGCGCCCGGGGTCGTGCCGGCGCAACGGGAGCGTCACGCTCCCCGAACCCCGCACGCTCGCGATGTGCCCCGTGTCGCGCAGGCTCCGGTAGGCGGCCGTGACCGTGCTGCGGCTCACGCGCAGCGCCGCGGCGAGCTCTCGCTCTGCCGGGAGGGCCGTGCGCGGTGCGAGACGATTGTCGAGACAGAGAAGACGGATGCCGTCGGCCAGCGCTTCATACGCGGGCTCGCGCGTGCGCCACCCGCCCAGGGCGGCAGTGAGTGCGCGAGCGGATACTCGGGAGTCCACGGGGCCACGTTATCTGAATTGGCCTGTACGCGACAGGCCAATCTTGGGATTGGATAGCCCAGTGACTAGGCGCGTGATCCAGCTCTTCGTCGGCCTGTTCCTCTACGGCGCAGGCGGCGCCCTCGCGATTCAGGCGGGGCTCGGCGTCGATCCGTGGACGGTCTTCGCGCAGGGCGTGTCGATCCACACGAGTGTCGGCATCGGCTGGGTGACGAACATCCTCGGCCTGCTCATCCTCCTGCTGTGGATCCCGCTTCGGCAGAGGCCGGGCATCGGCACGATCCTCAACATCCTGCTGGTCGGAACGAGCATGCAGGCGACCCTGGCGGTCATCCCGCCGATCTCGGGACTCTTCGCTCAGCTCGCCGCACTCCTCGGCGGTGTCGTCATCGTCGCGATCGCGTCCGGCCTCTACATCGGCGCCGGCTTCGGTCCGGGTCCGCGGGACGGGCTCATGACGGGAATGCACTCGAGGCTCGGCTGGCCGATCTGGGTGTGCCGCGCGGCCGTGGAGCTCACCGTGCTGGGCGCAGGGTGGCTTCTCGGTGGCACCGTCGGCGTCGGCACCGTGCTCTACGCCCTGCTGATCGGGCCGCTCGTGCACCTCGCGCTGCCGCTGCTCGACGCACGTCCCGGGCGCGGGGGCTCTTCGCACCGCACGCGACGTGCGGCCGCCCTCGCGGACGACCGCACGTGAGTGCTGTGCGTCAGTGCTCGCGGAACTCCGGCCACGCGCTGCCCGGTGTCATCCGGGCGTGCAGGGCGTTCTTGGCGACCTCCATCGACGGGTACGTTCCCGAAGCCGAGTCGGCTCCGGCCATCGTGACGGTGTAGCCGCTCTCGTCCTTCTTGATGCTGCCGACGACCCCGGATTCGCCGTAGGCGACCCAGAGCGCGCGCGGTGTTTCGGTCGTGCTCATGCGAACTCCTTCCGACACCTCCGACGCTACGCTGGCCCATCGCAAGGGGGAAGGGGCGCGCCGCGCTTCGGTTCTCCCCCGCCGGGACCGGTAGCCTGGAAGGGACCCCCTGTAGCTCAGTGGATAGAGCAGCGGCCTTCTAATCCGCCGGTCGGGCGTTCGAATCGCCCCGGGGGGACAACACGCGCAGCATCCGTCTCGGCGCGTCGCGAGTACCCGCCCAACGGGCCGCGTCCGCTGTCCTCACTAGGATGGTCCGCATGGTGGGGGCTTCCGACAACGATCGGCTCGTGTGGATCGACTGCGAGATGACGGGCCTCGATCTCGAAGTCGACGAGCTCGTCGAGATCGCGATCGTGGTCACCGACTTCGACCTGCGCCCCCTCGATCCCGGCTTCCAGATCGTCATCAAGCCCGACGACACCGCGCTCGCCAACATGAACGAGTTTGTCACCCAGATGCACACCGCATCCGGGTTGATGGCCGAGATCCCCCACGGCGTCAGCGTCGCCGAGGCCGAGTTCGAGTCGCTCGAGTACATTCAGCGGTTCGCCCCTCAGCCCGGCAAGGCGCCGCTCGCCGGCAACACCATCGGCACCGACCGCATGTTCCTCGCGAAGTACATGCCGCGCGTCGACCGCTGGCTGCATTACCGCAACGTCGACGTCTCGAGCATCAAAGAGCTGTCGCGGCGCTGGTACCCGCGCGCGTACATCCACGCACCGGCGAAAGACGGCGGCCACCGGGCGCTCGCCGACATCCGCGAGTCCATCCGCGAACTGGCCTACTACCGACAGGCCGTGTTCGTGCCCGAGCCGGGGCCGACGAGCGACGGGGCGCGGGCGGCCGCGGCATCCGTCGTGTCATCGTATGCCTCGGGAATATGACAGAATTGTCTGGTTGCCCGCTCGCGCGGGAGACATGGTGGGTATAGCTCAGTTGGTAGAGCACCTGGTTGTGGTCCAGGGGGTCGCGGGTTCAAGTCCCGTTACTCACCCCAAGAAGGGGCCGTTCCACCTCACGGGCGGTTCTGCATGATCGAGATGGACGCCGCAGCGTTCGAGCGACTCGTCGTCGACGAACTCGACCGACTCCCCGACGACATGGTCGAGGGGCTCGACAACGTCGTCTTCGTGGTCGAGGACCGTCCCGAGGACGGCAGCCTCGACCTCTTCGGCCTCTACGACGGGCTCGCGCTGACCGAGCGCGGGCGGTACGGGCTCGGCGAGCTTCCCGACCGCATCATCGTGTACCGCGAGCCGCACCTCCACGCGTGCGAAGACGAAGACGAGCTGCGCGACGAGATCCACACGACCCTCGTCCACGAGATCGCGCACTTCTACGGCATCGACGACGAGCGACTGCATGAACTGGGGTGGGCGTGATGTCGTCGTCGACCCTCTCGCTGCCCGACCTCGATCGCGACGTCGACCTCGACATCGCCTCGACGCCCGACCGGCCGTGGCAGACGGTGGTGTGGAACGACCCCGTGAACCTCATGAGCTACGTCGTGCACGTGTTCCGCGAATACTTCGGCTTCTCGCGCGCGAAGGCCGAGCGGCTGATGCTCGCGGTTCACCACGAGGGCCACGCGGTCGTCGCGGAAGGGCCGCGCGAGCAGATGGAGCTGCACGCGCAGGCGATGCACGACTACGGCCTGTGGGCCACGATCAGGAAGGCCCCGGAATGACCCCCGACCGAATCGTGGTCCTCGAGCTCACGCGCCTCGAGGCGCTCCACCTCGCGGGGCTCGTCACGCAATTCGACGAGCTGCTCGATTCGACTGAGCAGGCCGCCGACGACCCGGCGGTCGCGCGTCTGGTCCCCGACGCGTACGCGGAGGATCCGGATGCCTCGCGCGAGTTCCGCTCGGTGACAGAAGCCGACCTGCTCTCGCGGCGACGCAGCGATGCCGCCGCCGTGCTCGAGTCGCTGCGTCCGGCGACCGACGAGCCGCACCCGAGGGAGGACGGCGAGGACGGCGACCTCGTCGACGACGCCGGCGACCTCACCGACACCGTCACGATCGCGCTCGATCCCGAGGCGGTGAACGCGTGGCTGCGTGCGCTCGCGGCGATCCGGCTCGTGCTCGCGTCGCGGCTCGGCATCCAGACCGAAGACGACCACGACGACGACGATCCTCGGTTCGGCGTGTACGACTGGCTCGGCTACCGTCTGGACGGACTCGTCCGGGCGGTCTCGGGCGACTGAACGTCTCTGCTCCCCTGCCGTGGGACCGGCTATGGGATCGCGAAGACGTGTGTCGCGTGGCGATGGGGCTCGTCGCGCGTGACGTGAACGTCCTCCTGGCGCGCCCATCTGTCCCAATGCGGCCGGTACGCGTCGCCGTCGCGGCCGAGCGCTCGCCCACGACGTGATGCGGCGGGCGATTCGAGCCACACGCGGATGTCGGCGAGCCGGGCGGTCTCGCCGTTCAGCAGCCCGACGCCCTCGACGATGAGCGGCAGCGACGGGTCGACGGCGTGCGCTTCGGCCCACGACTCGTCGTTCCAGTCCCACCGCTGCCACACGCCGACCAGCCCACGCGCGTGCGGGACGAGCACGAGGTCGGTCGCGGCGCGCACGCCCGCATCGAGTCCGTCCCAGCCGGGGTACACGGAGTCGAGAGCCATCGACTGGACGCGTCCGCGCAGCGGCCAGCGGCGCACGAGCGTTCCCGCGAGGCTCGTCTTGCCGGCGCCGCTTCGCCCGTCGATGAGGACGACGGGGTTCGCGGCGGCGAGCGAGACGATCGCGCCGAGCACGGCTGTCGCGGCCGCGTCAAGCGCGGCGGCGACAGGATCCGGCTTACTTCTTGAGGGTGCGGATGACACGGCTGAGGGCGCGTCCGGCGACCCACACGAACGGGATCGCCACCGCGACGAGCGAGACGAGGTTCGGCTCGAAGCGCAGGTCGTCGCCCTTGCGGATGTAGGCGCCTACGGGGATCGCCCAGCCACCGCCGCCCCCTCCACCGTTGCCGGCTTCGTCGGAGCCTCCACCGAAGCCCGACCACGTGAGTGCGACGGGGATGATCCGGACGCCGTCGACCTCCAGCTCCTCGCCGTAGGCGCTCTTCACGCCGAACGACGCGGACTGCTTGCCGAGCTCGAGTGCGATGTTGGGCATGTCCCCACGGTACCGGTCGGGGGCGGTGCGTGACGAGGGGTTCGATGCCACCGGCCGAGCGCGTCGTGTCACTCGACCTCGAGCGTGCCGGGGTTGTGGTGGGACGGCAGCCCCGCGCCCCCGCGGGCGCGATCGAGCAGGTTCGCGCGCGTGATGGCCCCGCGGCCGAACTTCGCCGTCGCGCCGTCGAGAGCCCCTTCGACGCGGCGCCAGTCCTCGTCGTCGTCCCACAGTCCCAGAGCGGTCGAGCTCGCGTGTCGCAGCTTCTCGGCCCGCACCCCGACCAGCCGGATCGCCATGATGCGATCGACGGCGTCGAAGAGCTCGAGGGCGGCGTCGCCGATGCGCTGACCGACCGACGTCGACTCGGGCAGCGTGTGCGACCGGGTGATCGTCGTGAAGTCGGCGAACCGCACCTTGATCGAGATCGTCGAGGCTTCCCAGCCGTTCCTGCGCAAGCGGCGGCCGACCCGATCCGAGAGGCGGCGCAGCTCGCTTCTGAGCACAGCGGTGTCGCTGATATCGGTGTGGAACGTCTCTTCGTGTCCGACGCTCTTCTCGACGCGCTCCGTCTCCACACCCCTCGGGTCGACACCCCGCGCGAGGTGCCAGACCCGATCCGCCATCGCGTGCCCCAACGCCCGCTCGAGGACCGGGCGGGGACTGTCGAGCACGTCGGCCACCGTACGGATGCCGCGACTCGCGAGCGCTTCGCCCGCCTTCGGTCCGATGCCCCACAGCGCGCGGACCGGCTGCCTGTGCAGGAAGTCCTGCGAGTCGGCCTCGGCCACGATGAGCATTCCATCCGGCTTCGCGAGAGTCGACGCCATCTTCGCGACGTGCTTCGTCGCCGCGACCCCGACCGAGCATGCGAGCCCCGTCTCGTCACGCACCCGCGAGCGCACCATGCGTGCGATCTGTCCTGGACTCCCCCACAGCCTTCGCGCGCCGCGCACATCGAGGAACGCCTCGTCGATCGAGAGCGGCTCGACGATCGGCGTGAAGTCGTGGAAGATCTTCATGACCTTCTCCGACTCCTCGAGGAACCGCTCGAAGGCCGGATGCACCACGACCGCGGTCGGGCAGAGATTCAGCGCCTGACGGACCGGCATCGCCGATCGCACGCCGTAGCGCCTCGCCTCGTACGACGCACTCGACACGACGCCGCGCCCTTCGAGGGCGCCGACGATGATCGGCTTGCCCGCGAGCGAGGGGTCGTCGAGCACGGCGACGGCCGCGTAGAAGGCGTCCATGTCGACGTGGAGGATGCCCGTGCCCGTGTCGTCCGCATCTTCCGGCGAGACGACACGACCGGTTCCATCGCCGCGTCCCATGACTCAATTGTCGACGTCGCAGCCGACATCGACGCTACTGCGCCGCGCGTTCCAGGATCAGCTCACGGACGCGCGCGGCATCCGCCTGGCCCTTCATCGCCTTCATGACCGCGCCGATGATCGCGCCGGCGGCCTGCACCTTGCCGTCGCGGATCTTCTCGAGCACGTCGGGCTGCGAGGCCAGCGCGTCGTCGATCGCGGCGAGGAGCGCGGTGTCGTCGGAGACGACCGCGAGTCCGCGAGCGTCGACCACCTGCTGCGGCGAGCCTTCGCCCGCGATGACGCCTTCGAGCACCTGGCGTGCGAGCTTGTCGGTGAGCGTTCCCGCGTCGACGAGCCCCTGAAGCTCCGCCACCTGTGCGGGCGTCACCAGCTCGGCCGCCTCGCGCCCCTGGGCGTTCGCGATACGGCTGATCTCACCCGTCCACCACTTGCGCGCCGACGCGGGCGCGGCGCCCGCGGCGATCGTGGCCTCGACCTCGGCGAGCAGGCCGCCGTTGACGACGTCCTGGAACTCGAGGTCGGTGAAGCCCCAGTCGGCCTTGAGCCGGCGGCGGTGCGCCGCGGGCGGCTCGGGCAGCGTTGCGCGCAGCTCCTCGATCAGCTCCTCCGACGGCTCGACCGGCAGCAGGTCGGGCTCCGGGAAGTAGCGGTAGTCGTCGGCATCCGACTTCGGACGACCCGGCGAGGTCGTGCCGGTGTCTTCGTGCCAGTGGCGCGTCTCCTGCGTGATCGTGCCTCCGGCGGCGAGGATCGCCGCCTGGCGCTGGATCTCGTACCGCACCGCGCGCTCGACCGAGCGCATCGAGTTGACGTTCTTCGTCTCGGTGCGGATGCCGAGCTTCTCCTGGCCGCGCGGGCGCAGCGACACGTTCGCGTCGCAGCGCAGGTTGCCTCGCTCCATGCGCGCCTCGGAGATGCCCAGCGCGATCACGATGTCGCGGATCGTCTGCACGTACGCCTTCGCGATCTCGGGTGCACGGTGCTCGGCGCCGAAGATCGGCTTCGTGACGATCTCGACGAGCGGCACACCGGCGCGGTTGTAGTCGACGAGCGAGTACTCCGCGCCGTGGATGCGGCCGGTCGCCCCGCCCATGTGGGTGAGCTTGCCGGCGTCTTCCTCCATATGCGCCCGCTCGATCGGCACCGTCACCACCGTTCCGTCGAAGAGCTCGATGTCGACCTGGCCATCGAACGCGATCGGCTCGTCGTACTGCGAGATCTGGTAGTTCTTGCCGAGGTCGGGGTAGAAGTAGTTCTTGCGCGCGAAGCGGCTGGAAGGCGCGATCGAGCATCCGAGCGCCAGGCCCAGGCTGATCGAGTGACGCACGGCCGTC
The DNA here is from genome assembly GCF_013409785.1 of Microbacterium immunditiarum. Lineage (NCBI taxonomy): Bacteria > Bacillati > Actinomycetota > Actinomycetes > Micrococcales > Microbacteriaceae > Microbacterium > Microbacterium immunditiarum. The sequence goes on along the minus strand of NZ_JACCBV010000001.1, from coordinate 2,375,009 downwards.
TCGTTCACGACCGGAAGCGACCCCGGGAGGCCCATGTCGACGGGCGCGACGAGCGTGTTCGGCTCCGCTCCGTGGTTCGCCGAGTTCGCGGGGTTCGCGGCCCGCGAGAACATCTTCGTGTGGGTGTTCAGCTCGACGTGCACCTCGAATCCGAGCACCGGCTCGAACAGCTCGAGCGCCTCGTCGAAGTCCATCAGCTTGTCCTTGGCCATCAGCGGGCACCTCCCAGCACCGGCGCGCGATCGAGCAGCGGTCCGCTCCACGAATCGAGGAGCAGCGCCTCGAGCGCGGCGCCCACGCGGTAGAGGCGTGCGTCCTCGCGGGCGGGAGCGAGGAACTGGATGCCCACGGGCAGTCCGTCCTCCGGCGCGAGGCCGGCGGGGATGGAGATGCCGGGGACGCCCGCGAGGTTCGCGGGGATCGTCGTGACGTCGTTGAGGTACATCTGCATCGGGTCGTCGATCTTCTCGCCGAGCTTGAACGCGGTCGTCGGCGCGGACGGCGTCGCGATCACGTCGACCTGCGCGAACGCCTCGTCGAAGTCGCGCTGGATGAGGGTGCGGACCTTCTGCGCCGAGCCGTAGTACGCGTCGTAGTAGCCGGCCGACAGCGCGTAGGTGCCGAGGATGACCCGGCGCTTGACCTCGTCGCCGAAGCCCGCCTCGCGGGTCGCGGCCATCACGTCCTCGACCGTTCCGCCCGGCACGTCGACCCGCAGGCCGAACCGCACGGAGTCGAACTTGGCGAGGTTGCTCGACGCCTCGGCGGGAAGGATCAGGTAGTACGCGGCGACGCCGTACTCGAAGTGCGGCGCGCTCACCTCGACGATCTCGGCGCCCTGCGCCTCCATCGCGGCCAGAGCAGCGCGGAACGACTCCGAGACGCCGGGCTGGAAGCCGCTGTCGGGCAACTCGCGGATGACGCCGACCTTCAGTCCCTTGAGCACGCCGCCCGTCGCGCCCTCGCGCGCGACGGCCGCGAACGACGGCCACTCGTCGGTGAGCGAGGTGGCGTCGTGCGGGTCGTGTCCGCCGATGACGTCGTGCAGCAGGCCCGCGTCGAGCACGGTGCGCGTCACGGGGCCGACCTGGTCGAGCGACGATGCGAGGGCGATGGCCCCGAAGCGGCTCACGCCGCCGTACGTCGGCTTCATGCCGACGGTCCCGGTCACGTGTGCGGGCTGGCGGATCGAGCCGCCTGTGTCCGAGCCGAGCGCGAGGGGCGCCTCGAACGCGGCGACGGCCGCGGCCGAACCGCCGCCCGAGCCGCCGGGGATGCGCTCGAGGTCCCACGGGTTGCGGGTCGGGCCGTATGCCGAGTGCTCGGTCGACGAGCCCATCGCGAACTCGTCCATGTTCGTCTTGCCGAGCGGCACGAGACCGGCCGCGCGCGAGCGGGCGACGACCGTCGCGTCGTACGGCGACATGAAGCCCTCGAGGATCTTCGAGCCGCTCGTTGACGGCATGTCGGTCGTCACGAGCACGTCCTTGATGGCGAGCGGCACGCCCGCGACGGGGCCGAGCTGCTCCCCCGCCGCGCGACGGCGGTCGATGTCGGCCGCGACGTCGAGGGCGTGGTCGCTCACGTGCAGGAAGGCATGGACGTCGCCGTCGACGGCGGCGATGCGGTCGAGGTGCGCCTGCGTGGCTTCGACGCTGGACACCTCGCCCGAGGCGAGCATGTCGGCGAGCGCGGCGGCGCTCAGCTTCGTGAGATCGGTCACGACTCCCCCTACTGCTCTTCGCCGAGGATCGCGGTCACGCGGAAGCGGCCGTCTGCGGCATCCGGCGCGTTCTGCAGCACCTGCTCGGAGGTGAGCATGTCGCCCACGACGTCGGGGCGGAACACGTTGCTCATGGCGATCGGGTGGCTTGTGGCCGGCACCTCGGGTGTCGCGACCCGAGAGACCTTCGCGATGTTGTCGACGATGACGTCGAGCTGGCCGGTGAGACGCTCGACCTCCGCGTCGCTCAGCTGGATCCGGGCGAGCACACCGAGATGGCGCACGAGATCGGGGGTGATTTCAGACACCAGCCCATTCTAGGTCGCGCTCCGACAGCGCTTTTCCCGCGGGCGTAGTCTGGTCGCGTGACGACGTACGACCCTCCCCGCCCCTGGATCGCGAGCTACGCCGAGGGGGTGCCCGAGGATCTCGAACCGGTCACCGGCTCGCTCATCGACATCGTCGAGGCGTCGGCCCGCGATTATCCGGATGCCCCGGCCCTCCAGTTCTTCGGACGCACGACGTCCTACCGCGAGATGCAACAGCAGATCGAGCGCGTCGCGTCGGCGTTGCGCGACCGCGGCGTGGGCCCCGGCGACCCGGTGGCGATCGTGCTGCCGAACTGCCCGCAGCACATCGTCGCCTTCTACGCGGTGCTTCGCGTAGGAGGCATCGTGGTCGAGCACAACCCGCTCTACACGCCGCGCGAGCTGCGCAAGCAGTTCGAGGACCACGGCGCAAAGCACGTCATCGCGTGGAGCAAGGTCGTCCCCACGATCCAGGATTTCCCCGACGACCTTCGCGTGCGTGAGCTCGTCTCGGTCAACATCACGAAGGCGATGCCGCTCGGCACTCGCCTCGCCCTCAAGCTGCCCATCGCGAAGGCTCGCGAGGCCCGCGAGGCGCTGCACGAGCCCGTGCGCGGCGTGACCCCGTGGGAGGAGCTGCTGAGGGCCGAGCCTCTCCCGGCGACGGCACCGCGGCCCGCGACGGACGACGTCGCGATCATCCAGTACACGAGTGGCACGACCGGCACTCCGAAGGGCGCCGTCCTGACGCACCGCAACCTGCTGTCGAACGCAGCGCAGGCGCGCGCGTGGGTGCCGTCGATCAAACGCGGACACGGATGCGTCGTCTACGCCGTGCTCCCGATGTTCCACGCCTACGGGCTGACGCTGTGCCTCACGTTCGCGATGTCGATGGGCGCGCGGCTCGTGCTCTTCCCGCGCTTCGACCCCGACATGGTGCTCGAGGTGACGAAGAGGCATCCGGCGACGTTCCTCCCCCTCGTGCCTCCGATCGCCGCGCGGCTGCTGCAGGCCGCGAAGGAGAAGGGCGTGTCGCTCGCCGGAACCGAGATCGCGATCTCGGGCGCGATGGCGCTTCCGCACGAGCTCGTCGTGCCGTTCGAGGAGGCGTCGGGCGGATACCTCGTCGAGGGCTACGGGCTGTCGGAGTGCTCGCCCGTGCTCATGGCGAACCCGGTCGCCCCGAACCGCGTTCCGGGCACCGTGGGTCTTCCCCTGCCGGGAACCGAGTGCCGCGTCGTTGATCCCGACGACCCGACGCGCGACGTCGCTCCGGGCGAGCGCGGCGAGCTCGTCGTGCGCGGTCCGCAGGTGTTCCAGGCCTACTACGGCAAGCCGGAGGAGACCGAGAGCGTCTTCGCCGACGGCTGGTTCCGCACCGGAGACATCGTGACGATCGACGACGCCGGCTTCGTGCGCATCGTCGACCGCATCAAGGAGCTCATCATCACGGGCGGCTTCAACGTCGCGCCGACCGAGGTCGAGGCCGTCCTGCGACAGCACCCCGACGTCGAGGACGCCGCGGTCGTCGGCCTGCCGAGCGAGAAGTCCGGCGAAGAGGTCGTGGCGGCTGTCGTGTGCTCCGCCGATGTGGACGACGTCGACGTCGAGGCGGTGCGCGAGTTCGCCCGCCGCATCCTCACACCCTACAAGGTGCCCCGGCGCATCTTCGTGGTGGACGAGCTGCCCAAGTCCCTCATCGGCAAGGTGCTGCGCCGCCAGGTGCGCGAGTCGCTGCTGCAGCTGAACAGCGGCGGTTGACCGTCAGTCGCCGAGCTCGTCGCGCGCGACCGCGACGGCGTAAGGGTGCAGGGTCATCGTGAAGACGCCGCCCGCGACTGCGGGGTCGGCTTCGGCGATGGCACGCGCGGATGCCCGATCCGGCGCCTCGAAGATCACGATGCCGAACGTGCCGACGTCCTCCTGTGTGCGGCCCGCGAGGACGAGGGCGCCGCGCTCCTTCAGCTCGAGCAGGTAGTCGAAGTGCTCGCTCGCGAGAGCGGCCTCTTCGCGCGTCGGGGCGCCGGGCATCTCGGGACGCGAGGGCACGATGCGGTACAGCCACTGCATCCGACCCTCATCCTGCGTCAGGTGACAGCGCGTCGAGGGCGGCGGGTCCCTGCTCGACGAGGATCTTGAACTGCGCGGCGTCGAGGATCCGCACGCCCAGCTCTTCGGCCTTCGCGAGCTTGGACCCGGCACCCGGGCCGGCCGCGACGAAGTCGGTCTTCTTCGAGACGCTCGACGCGGCCTTGCCGCCGGCGGCGATGATCGCCTCTTGCGCCCCCTCGCGCGTGTAGCCCTCGAGGCTTCCCGTCGCGACGACGGTGAGGCCCTCGAGCACGCCGCCCGCGGCGATCGCACCGCCGGGGCCGGGATGCCCTGGCGTGGCGAGCTGCGCGCCCGCGGCGACCCAGCGGTCGACGATCTCGCGATGCCAGTCGACCTCGAACCACTCGCTGACCGAGTCGGCGATGATCCCTCCGACGCCCTCGACCGCGGCGAGCTCGTCGCGCGTCGCTGATCGGATCGCGTCGACCGACCCGAACCACTGCGCGAGGGCACGCGCGGCGACGGGCCCGACGTGGCGGATGTTGAGCGCGACGAGGAAGCGCCACAGCTCCTTGGTCTTCGCCTTCTCGAGCTGGTCGAGCAGGGTGAGAGCCTGAGCCGACGGCTGCGGGCCGACCAGCCCCGCCTTCTTCTCGGCCGGCGACGGGTTGCGGCGGAACGGTGCCCGCCGCACGGGCTCGCCCGTCTTCTCGTCGACCTTGATCTCCCCGGTCTCGGAGTCGCGGACGACGACCTCGATCGGCACGAGCTCGTCGACGGTCAGCTCGAACAGCCCTGCCTCGGTCTCGAGCGGCGGCGCCTCGGGGAACGCCGGCTGCGTGATTGCGGCGGCCGTCACCTCGCCGAGCGCCTCGATGTCGAGCGCCGACCGCGACCCGATGTGCTCGACGCGCCCGCGCACCTGCGCGGGGCACGAGCGCGTGTTGGGGCAGCGGAGGTCGACGTCGCCCTCCTTCGCCGGAGCGAGCGTGAAGCCGCACTCGGGGCAGTTCTCGGGCATGACGAACTCGCGCTCGGTGCCGTCGCGCAGCTCGACGACGGGCCCGAGGATCTCGGGGATGACGTCGCCCGCTTTGCGCAGCACGACGGTGTCGCCGATGAGCACGCCCTTCACCCGCACGATGTCCTGGTTGTGGAGTGTCGCCTGGCGCACGACGCTTCCCGACACGCGTGCCGGCGCCATCACGGCGAACGGCGTCGCACGGCCTGTGCGCCCCACCGACACGACGATGTCGAGGAGCTTCGTGTTCACCTGCTCGGGCGGGTACTTGTAGGCGATCGCCCAGCGCGGCGCGCGGCTGGTCGCCCCGAGCTCGTCGTGGAGCGCGAGCTCGTCGACTTTGACGACGATGCCGTCGATCTCGTGCTCGACATCGTGACGGTGCTGTCCGTGGTGCTCGACGAACTCGATGACGCCGTCGATCGTGTCGGTCGTGCCGAAGTACGGGCTCGTCGCGAGGCCCCACTCTGCCAGGAGCCCGTAGATCTCGCTCTGCGAGGTCACCGGCGGGCTCTGCCACGCGCCGATCCCGTGCACGAACAGCCTCAGCGACGCGAGCCGCGCCTCGCCCGCCTCGAGCTCGAGGCCGTCCTTCTTGTCGAGCTGCTGGCGCAGGCCGCCGCTCGCCGCGTTGCGCGGGTTGGCGAACGCCGGAAAGCGCCGGTCGGCGGACCGCCGGGCCTTCTCCTCGTCGGTGCCACGCGCGACCGCATCGGCGATGACGCGCTCACGCAGCTTCGCCTGCAGCGCGTTGAGCTCCTGGAAGGCCGCGACCGGAATAAACACCTCGCCGCGGACTTCGACAAGCGGCGGATGCCCCGTGCCCGCGAGTCGCTTCGGGATGCCGTTCACGCGCGCCGCGTTGACCGTGACGTCTTCGCCGACTCGCCCGTCGCCGCGCGTGGCGGCCGACGTGAGCACGCCGTTCTCGTAGCGGAGGCTGATCGCGAGCCCGTCGATCTTGAGCTCCGTGAGCCAGCGCACGGCCCGCCCGGCGCCGCTCTGCGCCTTGCGGCACCAGTCGCGCAGCTCGTCCTCGCTGAACACGTTGTCGAGGCTCAGCATCCGCTCGGCGTGCTCGACCGGCGCGAACATCGAGCTCTCGGCTGCCCCGACGGTCTGCGTCGGCGAGTCCTGCCCTTGCAGCTCGGGATACAGGCGTTCGAGCTCTTCGAGACGATGCATCCAGCCGTCGTATGTCGCGTCGTCGACGATGACGGTGTCGTCGCCGTAGTACGCGTCGCGCGCCGCGATGATGCGGTCGATCAGCGACTGCGCCTCTGCACGAGCCTCTTCGAGCGTCAGTTCAGGGAGTTCGGTGGGCGCGGCATCCGTCACGTGCTCAGTCTAGGAGTGCCCTCGGACAGCGCCACGGGGCTTGCGCGGCTCAGGCGCCGACAGGCACGGCCGACACGCTGCGGTCGATCGTGAACTGCCCGATCACGCGCGTGCCGTCGTACATCACCGCCGTCTGGCCGGGCGCGACGCCCTCGAACGGCGCCTCGGGGCGGACTGTCACGATGCCGTCGGCGATGACCGCGTGCGCCGGCACAGGGTCGGCGTGGGCGCGGATCTGCACGTCGCACGCGAACTCGTCCGTCGACGGAGCGCGACCGGCCCACGTGAATCGCTCCCCCGCGATCTCGGCCGTGGCGAGGGCCTCCTTCGGGCCGACGACGACCGTGTTCGAGACGGGCCGCACCTCGAGCACGAAGCGCGGCTTGCCGTCGGGCGCGGGCACGCCGAGGGAGAGTCCGCGACGCTGTCCCACCGTGAACGCGTGCGCGCCCTCGTGCTTCCCGACCACGGCGCCCGTGCGGTCGACGATCTCACCGGGCGCGGTGCCCACCTTCTCGGCGAGCCAGCCGCGCGTGTCGCCGTCGGGGATGAAGCAGATGTCGTGGCTGTCGGGCTTATGGGCGACCGTCAGCCCACGCGCCTCCGCCTCGGCCCGCACGAGCGCCTTCGACGGGGTCGCCCCGAGCGGGAAGAACGTGTGCGCGAGCTGCTCGGCGGTGAGCACTCCGAGCACGTAGGACTGGTCCTTCGCGGCATCCGATGCGCGATGCAGCTCGAGTCCCTCGGGGCCGTCGACGAGCTTCGCGTAATGACCCGTGCACACGGCGTCGAACCCGAGCTCGAGAGCCCGCTCGAGGAGCGCCGCGAACTTGATCTTCTCGTTGCACCGCATGCACGGATTCGGCGTGCGGCCGGCGCGGTACTCCGCGATGAAGTCGTCGATCACGTCGTCGCGGAACCGCTCCGAGAAATCCCATACGTAGAAGGGGATCCCGAGGCGATCGGCCGCGCGGCGCGCGTCCATCGCATCCTCGATCGTGCAGCATCCGCGGCTTCCGGTACGCAGCGTGCCGCCTGCTCGCGACAGGGCGAGGTGCACGCCGACGACGTCATGACCGGCTTCGACCGCGCGCGCGGCGGCGACGGCGGAGTCGACTCCGCCGCTCATTGCCGCCAGGATGCGCATCCGTCAAGTCTACGAGCGCCACCTGGACCCCAGCCGGAAAGCGAGCTCAGCGGGCGGATGCCGCGCGCGCCCGCTCCACGGCGGAAGGCAGCGCTGCGAGCAGCGCGTCGACGTCCGCATCGGTGGACGTGCGCCCCAGCGTGAGCCGCAGCACCTCGCGCGCCTCGTCCGCGCTGCGCCCCAGTGCGAGCACGACGTGGGACGGCTCGGGCACGCCGGCCTGGCACGCCGACCCCGTCGAGACGGCGACCCCCGCCTGGTCGAGCAGGAACAGCAGCGTCTCGCCGCGCGCGCCCGGGAACAGCACGTGCGCGTTTCCCGGGACGCGGTCCGCCGGGTCGCCGAGCAGCTCCGCGCCGAGAACGGAAGATCGGATGCCGGCCACCAGCCTCTCCCGCAGCGCGGTGAGCCTCCCGGCCTCCGCGTCGCGCTCCGCCTCGGCGAGCTCCGCCGCGACCGCGAACGCGACCGCGCCCGCGACGTCCTGCGTGCCCGCCCGGAGCGCCCGCTGCTGGCCGCCGCCGTGCACGAGCGGCGCGATCGTCGCGGTGCGCGAGACGATCAGGGCGCCCACGCCGACGGGGCCGCCGATCTTGTGCGCGGACAGGCTCATCGCGACGAGGCCCGTGGCGGGCGCGGCATCCGCACGCCACCCCGTGAAGTCGACGGGAACGTGACCGAACGCGGCGACCGCGTCCAGGTGCAGCGGCACACCCGCCGCGTCCGCGGCAGCGGCGAGCCCGGCCGCGTCGTTGACCGTGCCGATCTCGTTGTTCGCGACGAGCGCTGTCGCGAGGACCGCCCCGTGGAGGGCCTCGGCGAAAGCGCCCACCGGGATTCGCCCCACCGCGTCCAGGGGCACCGAGCGCACGGCCGCCCCCTCGTGCGACGCGAGCCACTCCACCGCGTCGAGCGTCGCGTGGTGCTCTCCGTCCGGCAGGACGACCGCGTCACGATCGTCGGCGCGCGCCCACCACAGCCCTTTGATCGCGAGGTTCGACGCCTCGGTGCCGCCCGACGTGAACACGACCTCGATCGGGTCGCAGCCGGCGACGGCGGCGAGGCGCTCGCGCGCGTCTTCGAGCAGCCGGCGCGCGGACTGGCCCGGGCCGTGGATCGACGACGCGTTGCCGAGCTCCTCCGCGGCCCGCACCCACGCGTCTCGCGCTTCGGGCCGAAGCGGCGTCGTCGCGGCGTGATCGAGATACACCACGAGTCCTGCCCCCGTCCGCTGTCGCCGTCCTTCGCCGCGCGCCTGAGGTGCGCGGCGTTACTACTGTAGAGCGCATGATTCGCCCGGAGCCCGCCGCGGCCGTCTCGCCCCCCGGACTTCTCGACCGCCGGCTCGACGGGCTCGGAGTCACCCTGCACGGCGACGCCGGCACCCTGCGAGTGTGGTCGGGCGCGGCGTCCGAGATCGAGCTCGTGATCTTCGACGGCGACGACCTCGACTGGGCGACGGACGTCATCCCGCTCGAGCGGGGCGACGGCCATGTGTGGAGCGTCACGAGTCCGCGCCTGCGGGCGGGAACGATCTACGCGATCCGCGTCGACGGAGTCCACGGGCCGGGGAACATGTTCAACCCGAGAACCCTGCTCGTCGAGCCTTACTCGCGCGGCCTCGCCAGCGGCGGCTACGGAGACTGGCGCTCGGTCGTCGTCGAGGGATCCTTCGACTGGGGCGGGGTCGGCAAGCCGCGCGTGCCGTGGGACCGCACGGTGATCTACGAAGGTCACATCAAGGGGCTCACGAAGACGCATCCGGATGTCCCACCCGCCCTCCACGGCACGTATGCCGGCCTCGCCCACCCCGCGATGATCGACCACCTGACCTCGCTCGGGGTCACGAGCGTCGAGCTGCTGCCCGTGCACGCGTTCGTCTCCGAGCCCCGCCTGCTGAACCTGGGCCTCACGAACTACTGGGGCTACAACTCGCTGAACTTCTTCACCCCGCACGCGCCGTACGCGACCGAGGAGAGCCGCCGCGGCGGCCCGGAGGCCGTCCTCCGCGAGTTCAAGCAGATGGTGCGACAGCTGCACGAGGCGGGGCTCGAGGTCATCCTCGACGTCGTCTACAACCACACCGTGGAGGAGGGAATCGGCGGGCCGCGCTCGAGCCTGCGGGGCATCGACAACCGTTCGTACTACCGCCAGGACGAGGATGCGTCGTACATCGACGTGACGGGATGCGGCAATTCCCTGAACACGGCGACGGATGCCGCGGCCCGCCTCGTCCTCGACTCGATGCGCTACTGGGCGAACGAGGTGCAGGTCGACGGCTTCCGGCTCGACCTGGCGGCGACCCTCGGGCGCGATGCGAACCACGAGTTCACGCCGGAGCATCCGCTTCTTCGCGCCATCGTCGACGACCCCGCCCTGCAGGACGCGAAGCTCATCGCGGAGCCGTGGGACGTGGGCTTGGGCGGGTGGCAGACCGGCAACTTCGGCTCGGGCTGGCACGAGTGGAACGACCGCTATCGCGACCGTGTGCGCAACTTCTGGCTGAGCGACGTCGACTACGCGCGCCGCGCAGGCACGCCTCCGGTCGGCGTCGGAGGGTTCGCGACGCGCCTCGCGGGATCGTCCAACACGTTCAGCGAGCAGCGCGGACCGCTCGCGGGGATCAACTTCATCACGGCGCACGATGGCTTCACGCTGCACGACCTCGTGTCCTACGACGTCAAGCACAACATCGCCAACGGCGAGCACAATCGTGACGGCGCCGACACGAACCGGTCGTTCAACCACGGAACCGAGGGCCGGACGAGCGACGAGCGGATCCTCGCCGTGCGGCGCAAGGCGATGCGCAACCTGCTCGGCACGCTGCTGCTGTCGGCCGGCGTGCCGATGATCACCGCGGGTGACGAGTTCGGTCGCACGCAGCGCGGCAACAACAACGCGTACTGCCAGGACTCGCCGCTCACGTGGCTCGACTGGCAGCACGCGCCGTGGCAGCGCGACCTCCTCGCGCACGCGCGCCGGCTCATCGCGCTGCGTCACGCGAACCCCGCCCTGCGGCCGATCCGCTTCGCGCGGCTCGGCGAGCACACGCCGTCCGCCTCGGTCATGGAGTGGTACGACGAGCGTGGCGAGACGATGTCGATCGAGCGCTGGACCGACGCGAGCCACCGCACTCTGCAGTACGCCGCGACCTCGACGCCCGAGGTCGAGGAGCTCAACCGCATCCTGCTCGTCGTGCACGGCACCGAGACGCCGATGGACGTGACGCTCCCCCGCATCGACGACGTCTCACGGTTCGTGTCGCTGTGGTCGAGCGCCGACGAGGCACCCGACAGCGAGGGCGAGGAGATCGCCCCGGGTGCGGTCATCGGGATGCCGGGCACGTCGATGAGGCTCTTCCGCGCCGAGTGACTCCGGCTCGCGGCCGGGCGGGTGCCGCGGCTGTCGGACTCCGAGGCGTCGCGATAGGTTCGAGACGTGGCCACGACGAACCGACGAGCGACCGCGCGACCATGGCGAAGCGCGACATCGGTCCCGGTCCGGACCGGCGTCGAGACATCCGCTCTCGCCCCCGGCACCGGCACCATCACGGGCCGCATCCCGACGCATGCGCCCTCGCCGTCGGTGCCCGGCGGGCTGTTCCGACCGAAGGCCTTCGCCGGCGAGGTCGTCCCGTTCCGCGTCACGGCGTTCCGCGAGGGGCACGACCGCATCGGCGTGCACCTGCGGCTTTGGTCGCCGTCAGGCGATGAGTCGCTGCATCGGCTCCGCCCGCTCGAGAACGGGCTCGACCACTGGCAGACGCTCGTCGGGCTCCTCGAGGTGGGCGTGTGGCGCTTCCGGTTCGAGGCGTTCGCCGACGAGGTCGAGACGTGGCGGCACGCCGCGCGCGTGAAGATCGGCGCGGGGGTCGACACGGCGCTCATGCGCGAGATCGGGGCGCGCCTCTTCGACCGCGCCGTCACCGAGCGGTCGCGACCGGCGGCGGAGCGCCGCGTGCTCGAGACCGCGGCCACCGAGCTGCGGCATCCCGACACCTCGGACGCCCGCGCGCTCGAGATCGTCGACGACCCGCGCATCGCGTCCTTCTTCGCAACGAGTCCGCTCCTGTCGCTGCTGTCGCCCGGCCTCGAACGCGAGCTCCTCGTCGAGCGCGAGCGGGCGGGCGTCGGCGCCTGGTACGAGTTCTTCCCACGCTCCGAGGGCGCCCGCCGCCTCAAGAACGGCACCATCAAGTCCGGCACGTTCCGCACCGCGGCCCGGCGCCTGCCCGCCGTCGCCGCGATGGGTTTCGATGTCCTCTACCTGCCCCCCATCCACCCGATCGGCGTCACCCACCGCAAGGGCCGCAACAACACGCTCGAGGCCCGGCCCGGCGATCCCGGGTCGCCGTGGGCGATCGGCGCCTCCACCGGCGGTCACGACGCGGTGCATCCGGATCTCGGCACCCTCGCCGACTTCCGCGCCTTCGTGCGCGCTGCGCGCGCCGAGGGAATCGAGGTGGCTCTCGACCTCGCGCTTCAGGCCTCTCCCGACCACCCTTGGGTCACGGAGCATCCGGAATGGTTCACGACACTGCCCGACGGGACCATCGCGTACGCCGAGAACCCGCCGAAGAAGTACCAGGACATCTACCCGATCAACTTCGACAACGACCCGGAGGGCATCCGTGCCGAGGTGCTGCGGGTCGTGCGCCACTGGATCGCGCAAGGCGTCAAGATCTTCCGCGTCGACAACCCGCACACCAAGCCCCTGCAGTTCTGGGAGTGGCTGATCGCGACGGTCGAGGCGGAGCACCCCGACGTCGTGTTCCTCGCTGAGGCGTTCACGCGCCCGGCACCCCTGCAGGGGCTCGCCGCCGCCGGCTTCCAGCAGAGTTACACCTACTTCACGTGGCGCAACACGAAGACCGAGCTCGAGGAGTTCCTCGGCGGGCTCGCGAACGACACGGCGGACTTCCTGCGGCCGAACCTCTTCGTGAACACGCCCGACATCCTCACCGAGTACCTGCAGTTCGGCGGCCGGCCGGCCTACAAGGTCCGCGCGGCGATCGCGGCGACGGCCGCGCCGACATACGGCGTGTACGCGGGGTACGAGCTGTTCGAGAACGTCGCGCGACCGGGCTCGGAAGAGAACATCGACAACGAGAAGTACGAGTACAAGCTCCGCGACTGGGATGATGCCATCGAGCGCGGGGCGTCGCTCGCTCCGTACCTCACGCGACTCAACGAGATCAGGCGGGAGCATCCGGCCCTGCGCCAGCTGCGCAACCTCACCATCCATTGGAGCGACGACGACGCGATCCTCGTCTACGCGAAGCACCTCGACGCCGCCCTCTCCCCGACCGGAAGCTCCGACACGATCATCGTCGTCGCCAACGTCGACCCGCACTCGGTGCGCGAGACGATGGTGCACGTCGACACGCGCGTGTGGGGCGTCGCGCCGGGATCGCCCTTCGAGGTGGACGAGCTGCTCACCGGAGCCCGGTGGACCTGGTCCGACCACAGCTACGTCCGGCTCGACTCGTTCGTCGAGCCCGTCCACATCCTGCACGTGAAGGAGCCGTGATGCCCGAGCCCGATGATCGCCTGCTCGACGCCGTCGCCGCCGGAAGCCACCACGACCCGCACGCCGTGCTGGGACTCCACCCGGGAACGGATGCCGCGGGCGGCGTCGAGTGGGCCGTGCGCGTGCGCCGTCCCCTCGCCCGCAGCGTGACGGCGGTGTTCGACGACGGGATCCGCGTACCGCTCGAGCACGTGCGGGCGGGCATCTGGGAGGGCACGCGCGGAGGCGAGCCGGGCCGCTACGAGGTCGTCGCGAAGTATGAGGAAGGTCCCGACCACACGGCCGAGGACCCGTACGGTCACACGCCGACGCTCGGCGAGCTGGACCTGCATCTCATCCGCGAGGGGCGCCACGAGGAGCTGTGGCGCGTCCTCGGCGCGCACGTGCGCGAGCACCAGGGCTCTCGGGGCACGGCGTTCGCCGTGTGGGCGCCCAACGCCCGCGCGGTACGGGTCGTCGGCGACTTCAACAGCTGGGACGGACAGGGCCATGCGATGCGCTCGATGGGCGCGAGCGGCGTGTGGGAGCTGTTCATCCCGGGCCTCGGCGCGGGGGCCAACTACAAGTTCGAGCTGCTCTCACGCGGTGGCTCGTGGGTGCTCAAAGCCGACCCGATGGCCCGCCAGGCCGAGGTGCCGCCGGGCACCGCATCCGTCATCACCGAATCGTCGTACTCGTGGGGGGACGGCGAGTGGATGAGCCGTCGCGCCAAGAGCCAGCTCCTGTCTCAGCCGGTCTCGGTCTACGAGCTGCACCTCGGCTCATGGCGTCAGGGCCTGTCGTACCGCGAGGCGGCCGACCAGCTCATCGAGTACGTGACCGCCTGCGGTTTCACTCACATCGAGTTCCTGCCCCTCGCAGAGCACCCGTTCGGCGGATCATGGGGGTATCAGGTCACGGGCTACTACGCGCCGACGAGCCGCTACGGGAGCCCGGACGACCTGCGGTACCTCATCGACCGCCTGCACCAGGCCGGTATCGGCGTGATCATGGACTGGGTCCCGGGGCACTTCCCGAAGGACGCGTTCGCGCTCGCGCGGTTCGATGGAGAGCCGCTGTACGAGCATCCGGATCCGCGGCGCGGCGAGCACAAGGACTGGGGAACGTACATCTTCGACTACGGGCGTCCCGAGGTCCGCAACTTCCTCGTCGCGAACGCCCTGTACTGGCTCGAGGAGTTCCACGTCGACGGCCTGCGCGTGGACGCGGTGGCCTCGATGCTCTACCTCGACTACTCGCGCGAATCCGGCGAGTGGCTGCCCAACATCCACGGCGGGCGCGAGAACCTGGAGGCGATCGCGTTCCTGCAGGAGGTCAACGCGACCGCGTACAGGCGGTATCCCGGCATCGCGATGATCGCTGAGGAGTCCACGAGCTTCCCGGGCGTCACGGCGCCGACCGACCACGCGGGCCTCGGGTTCGGCTTGAAGTGGAACATGGGCTGGATGAACGACTCGCTGCAGTACATCAAGCGCGACCCGCTGTACCGCAGCCACCACGAGGGCGAGCTGTCGTTCTCGTTCGTCTACGCCTTCAGCGAGAACTACATCCTGCCGATCAGCCACGACGAAGTGGTGCACGGCAAGGGCAGCCTCTTCGGGCGCATGCCGGGCGACCACTGGCAGAGGCTCGCGAACATGCGGGTGTTCCTCGCCTACATGTGGGGGCACCCGGGCAAGCAGCTGCTGTTCATGGGCCAGGAGTTCGGCCAGATGTCGGAGTGGTCCGAGTCGCGGTCGCTCGACTGGTGGCTGCTCGACCAGCCCACGCACGCGCAGCTCGCGGGCTTCGTCGCGGCGCTCAACCGCACGTACCGGGAGCACTCCGCCCTGTGGGCGCGCGACTCCGACGGGGGCGCCTTCACACGGCTGGGCGCACCCTCGTGGAACCCGAACGTCGTCGCGTTCGCGAGGCGCGACTGGCACGGCAACTCGGTCGCCGTCGTGTGCAACTTCTCGGGCAACCCGATCACGGGCTATCGGCTCACCCTGCCCGCGGAGGGTGTCTGGCACGAGGTCCTCAACACGGATGCCGCGGAGTTCGGCGGATCCGGGGTCGGCAACCTGGGCGTGGTCAACGCGGACAGCAACGGGCTCGCGTCGATGGTGCTGCCGCCGCTTGGCGCGCTGTGGCTGCGTCACGAACCGGGGGCGCACATCCCGTCGCCCACGCGGGGCTGAACCGGCCCTCGGGGATCACCGGGGTCGCGGGCGCCGACGTCGCGCGAGCCTCAGAACAGGAGGCTCGCGAGGCTTCCGCGCGCGCGGATCACACGCGGATCGGCGTCGCCGACGAGCGCGAACAGCTCGAGCAGACGCTCGCGCACGGGCGCGCGACGGTCGCCCGGAAGCGCGGCGAACAGGTCGAGCAGCCGGTCGAACGCGTCGTCGACGTGGCCGCCCGCGATGTCGAGGTCGGCCACGCGGAACTGCGCGTCGACGTCAGTCGGGTTCGCCGCGGCGGCGACGCGCGCCGCCTGCAGGTCGAGCCCCTCCACGCGCGCGAGCAGTCGCACCTGGCCCAGCCCTGCGCGCGCGTCGACGTCGCGCGGGTTCTCGGCGAGGGCCTTCTCGTACGCGCCGATGGCACGCGCGTAGTCGCCTGCCTCGATCGCCTCGAACGCCTCGGCGTGCAGCGGAGGCAGCGGCGGCTCGTCGGACTCGGCGGGCGCCTGGCCGTTCACCTCGAGCGTGCCCGTGACGCCGTTCTGCGCGGCGAGCTGGAGGAGCTGTGCGAACACCTCACGCACCTGCTGCTCGGGCACGGCACCCGTGAACAGCGGGACGGGCTGACCGCCCACGAGGGCGACGACCATCGGGATCGACTGCGCGCGGAAGGCCTGCGCGAGCTGCGGGTTCGCGTCGACGTCGACCTTCGCGAGCACCAGACGCCCGCCGAGCTCGGTGACGACCTTCTCGAGGATCGGGCTGAGCTGCTTGCACGGCCCGCACCACTCGGCCCATAGGTCCACGACCACCGGGACCGTGCGCGAGAGCTCCAGCGCAGAGCCGAACGTCTCGTCGGTGACATCCATCACCAGGGCGGGAACGCTGCCGGCCGGACCGCCTGCCGCGGGCGCGGCAGCCTGGGACGGAGCCGAACGGTTGCGCAGTGCGGACAGATCCACGGCGCCGCGCAGCGCGGCACCCGGAGCGGCATCGGTCACTTGATCACCTTCGCGTCGAGGATGTTCGAAGAATACCCGAGGAGCTGGATCTTCTCGTCGGAGTCGAGGACCGGAACGTAGAAGAAGACCTGGTCGCTGAACGTCGTCGTGACGCCGCTGGCGGACTGCTCCACGCCCGTGAGCGCCTTGACCTCGGTGTTGTCGCCGAGCTTGATGACCGCATCGGCGTTGGTCGGCTTCGCCTCTTCCATCTCGTGCACGTGGACCGCGACGATGGCGCCGCTGTCCAGCGTCGCGAGGGCGACGGGCGCGACCGTGCCAGGGGCCGCCTTGAATGTCAGGTTTCCCGTGTTCGTGGCGGTCTGGTTGAAGTCGTCGAGACGCCGCTGACGGTCCTCGAGGACACCCGGGCGGAAGTGATCGTTCTCGACGTCGAAGAGGCTCCAGTACTCGCTCTTCTCGCCGTTGTCGATGACGTCGGCGTACGCCGCGGAGAGCTCCTGCGGCGCCAGCATGAGGAACTCCGAGTCCGGCGGCACCTGGGTGGCACCCACGTAGTGCGGTGCCATCTCGGGCATGACGGTCGAGGCCTCGAGGTTCGCGAGGTAGTTCAGCTTGTAGGGCGACCACTGATCGGCCTGCGAGAGCATCATGATGTTCGCCGTCTTGTCATCGGCGTCGCTCACGACCGCCATGAACGTGCGCGGCCAGCCGTCGAACGCCTGCGGCAGGATGATCTCGAGCGACTTCGTCGGGATCGCCGGTAGCGGCGCACGGTCGGTGATCGCCCCGCGCAGCTTGTAGTTGGTGGTCCGCTCCGCCAGCACCGCGCCGTCCAGGCGGGAGGCCGCGAGCGTCGCGTCGAGCGTCTCGTCCGCCTCCGCGACCGTAGACGACACGCGGCTGAGGATGCGGTCGGCCTGCGCCTTCGTGACGGCGGGCGCCTGCTGGCTGTCGGGCATGACGACGGTCTGCGTCGGGGTGGGAGTCGGCGTCGGGCCGAGCTGCGGCCACGCGTCGGGCGTGCACCCCGTGAACATCAGCGCCGACACGGCCACGACCGGAAGGATCGCGAAGGCGCGGCGGCCCGACACGGCGCGTCGGGTGGGCGCGCCAGCTGAGATGACGCCCTTGTCCTCACCCTCGATCGCCAGATTGATCGGCTCGGTGGGAGGAAGCGGCAGACCCTTGCGTCGCGGCCCTCGCGAGCGGCGGACATGACGGATGCCGAGGATGTACAGCAGCACGCCGATCGCCATCACGATGCCGCCGCCGACGATGAGCGGTCCGGCCCACGGCGTCGTGCTCTCGATCGGCCACGAGACGCTCACCTTGGACGGAGCGGGCTCGGTGCCGTCCTTCGCGACGAGCACGCTCATGCCCTCGGGCAGCTGCAGCGGGGCGATGAGCAGGTCTGACTGCTGGAACTCGTCGAGCCAGAGATCCGAGCCGGCGGGGTTGCGACCGGGCTCCGCGGCTTCGGCGTCCGCGGCGGTGTCACCCGCGGCTTCGCCCTCGGCGGCCGGGTCGGCAACGGCATCCGTCGGCTCGTCGATGGGCGCGGGCTCGACGATCCGCGTGCGGATCTCGCCCCCGTCGTCGAGGGTCGCAGACGCGTATTCGGCGTCGGAGAGCCAGGCCTTCATGTCGGCGGTACGGCCGTACGCGGCCAGGATGTCGCCCTCGGCCTGTGCTCGAAGCGTCTGAGCGCCGGGGAGCTTGTTCAGCACCGCGCCGTCGATCAGCAGATAGGGCACGTCCTGCTCGAACGAGATCGGCGCGGTCTCGGTCTTCGGTCCCTGGAAGACGGTGCGCTGGGCGATGCCCGCACCGATCATCACGGCGGCGATGATGAACGCCACCACGGCCCACACGAAACGCACGGAAGAAACCTCTCACTGGCCCGGGGTCGGGACACGGGCCTGGAAAACTCGACATTCCAGAGTAGCGAAGAGCGGCTGAAAGGAGCGTGGGAGGGAGCAATCCACGGCCTCGGCGCGGCGTGTGCGTATCCTGACCTATACCCCGCTGGGCCCTACGACGAACCGGAGAGCTCGTGAAGATCCACCACCCCTTCCGCACGGCTTTCGTCGCGACGCTCGGAGTGGGGCTCGGCCTCGTGCTGATCGGCAGCATCCAGACGCTCTCGACGATCCTGCTGTACATCGGCACGGCGCTCTTCCTGTCTCTCGGCCTCGACCCGCTCGTGGCGTGGCTCGAGCGTCGCAAGCTCCCCCGCTGGGCGGCAGTGCTCATCACGATCCTCGCCGTTCTCGCCGTGTTCGCGGGAATCGTGCTCATGGTGGTGCCGATCATCGTGAACCAGATCGCGCAGCTCGTCGGCGAGATCCAGGACTTCGTGGGGAATCGCACGCTCAATCAGTTCTTCGACGACGTGAGCGCCTGGATCGCCGGGATCTTCCCGGGCCTGTCGCCCGAGTTCCTCGACGACGCGCTCGCGAACCTGCAGGACTGGTTCGTCGACAACTGGGGCTCGATCACGGGCGGCGTCATCAACGTCGGATTCGCGGTCGTCTCGGGCCTCGCGGGCGCGTTCATCGTGCTCATACTGACGATCTACTTCACCGCGTCGACCCCGTCGCTCAAGCGAGCGGTGTACCAGCTCGTGCCCGCGTCCAAGCGCGAGCGGTTCATCGACCTGTCCGAGCAGATCACCGACTCGGTCGGCTACTACGTCATCGGCCAGCTCACGATGGGTGTCATCAACGGCGTGCTGAGCGCGATCTTCCTGACGATCATCCAGGCGCCGTTCCCCGCTGTGCTCGCCGTAGTCGCGTTCTTCTTCTCGTTGATCCCCCTCGTCGGAACGCTCACCGGCTCGGCGATCATCGTGCTGATCCTGCTGCTGGTGCCGGGCGGCCTCGGCATCCCGACGACCGCGATCATCGCGGCGATCTACTACCTCATCTACATGCAGATCGAGGCGTACGTCATCTCGCCGCGCGTCATGAACCGCGCCGTGTCCGTCCCTGGAGCCGTCGTCGTCATCGCCGCCCTCGCGGGCGGCTCGCTGCTCGGCCTGCTCGGCGCGCTCATCGCGATCCCCGTCGCGGCGAGCATCCTCATCATCTACCGGCAGGTCGTCATCCCACGCCAGAACGAGCGCTGACGCTCGCGCCGCATCTGCGGCGCCGATTCAGGCCTGCTCGGCGGCTCCGTGCCACTCGACTGCGAGTGGCAGCGCGTCGGGGTTGACTGCTGCGACGATCTCGGTCAGCACGCGGCGCGTCTGACTCTCGCCGACCCACAGGTGCTTGCCGCCTTCGACGGGCACGAGCACCGCGTGCGGGATCGACGCGAACCGCTCGGCCGCCTCGGCGGGACGCAGGTAATCGTCGAACTCCGGCACCACGATGACCAACGGGCGCGGGTCGTTGCCCCACACCGCGACCTCCTCCGGCGTCGTGCGGTGCAGCGGCGGCGACAGCAGGATCACTCCCGCGACCTCGTCGTGGTCGCGCGCGTACTTGAGGGCGAGCTCGGTCCCGAAGGACCAGCCGAGGATCCACGGATGCGGCAGCCCGCGGTCCCGTACGAACTCCATCGCCGCGGCGACGTCGAACGCCTCGCTCCGGCCGCCGTCGAACGTGCCCTCACTCGTGCCCCTCGGCGACGACGTGCCACGCGTGTTGAAGCGCAGCACGGCGAGGTCCGCGAGAGCGGGAAGCCTCGCGGCGGCCTTGCGGAGGACGTGGGAGTCCATGAACCCGCCGGCGGTGGGCAGCGGATGCAGCGTCACGAGGGTCGCGACCGGATCCTTCTCGAGCGGCCGGGCGAGCTCGCCCACGAGCGTCAGCCCGTCGAGCGTGTGCAGTTCGATGTCCTCCCGCTGGGCGGGCAGGACGAGCGGACCACGGATCTCCACGTCAGGGACACCTCCAAGGACAGGCGGATGCCGGGCCATCTCCCGGCGAGGTCACGCGACCTTCCAGCAGTGTTGGTGCCAGTGCCGGCGACCGGCGAGGTCGGCGTGGTCTCCGAGCACCCCGTCCGCGCGCCACGCGACGACGTGCGCCGTGCCCGGCTCGATCGTGCGCCCGCACCCGGGGCAGGTGTACGGCTTCTGCGCCTGCGCGGCCGACACCGGCTGCACGGTCCATTCGACGCCGCGACGCGTCTCCGTGCGCTTCCAGCCCGCGATCATGCGTGCGAGGGAGTCGTCGGCCGACGATTCCCTGCGTCTGCGGTTCGCCCGCGGCATCCGTCAGTACCAACCGACACGCTGCGAGTGGTCCCACGCGCCGCACGGCGTGCCGTAGCGTCCGCCGATGTAGCCCAGGCCCCACGTGATCTGGGTTGCCGGGTTCGTCTCCCAATCGGCGCCCGCGGTGGCCATCTTGCTGCCGGGCAGCGCCTGCGGAATGCCGTACGCACCGCTCGAGCGGTTGTAGGCGTTCACGCGCCAGCCGGACTCCTTGTTCCACAGGGCCACGAGGCACGCGAACTGGTCGTCGCCCCAGCCGCGGGCGAGCACCATGTCGTAGGCGATCGCCTGCGCGGTGCCCGGGTCGGGTGAGACGAACGGCGGCCGCCAGCCCGTGCCCGACGACGTCGACGTGCGCTGGGCGACGGGCGTCGGAGTCGGCTTGGGCTTGACGTACACCTCGTACGTCGGGCGATCGAACTTCGCGACGGCGGAGTCGGCCGGCTCGATCTCAAGAGACTGCGCGTCCCCGAGAGAGCTCGCGTACAGCGAGATCGGCGCGATCTCCTCGGCGCTCGCCTGCTGCACGAGGGGAAGGCCGCTGGGGCCCGCCCACGCCGCGACGAACGCGATGGCTGCGACCGCCGCGAAGACTCCCATGACGCCACGACGGCGCGACCACCGCGTCTCGACGGGCTTCGCGGGCGGCACACGTCGCACCGGCGCGGGCGAATCGGCTGTGGTGGCCGGGACGCGACGACGCAGGGGCGGCGCGGGAATCATCTCGTTGCCGGAAGTCACAGTGTGCCGAGTCTAGCCGCCGTGCGCAGGACGTGCCACGCGACGACCCCCGACCGCCGCCCCGCGGGAATCAGCGGAGGAGAGCGGCCGGACTCACGTGACCGCGAGCATGACCTCGATCACGGCGTCGAGCAGGGCGTCGACCTGCAGCTCGCGGTACCCGTTGCGCTGCATCCGGAACGCCACACTGCGCACCTGCTCGACCGTGAGCGGCTCGCCTTTCTCGAGGAACCGGGAGATGCGATCCGCGACGATGTCGACCTCGTCGATGCGATACCCGTAACGCAGGGGCCCCACCCGGTCGAAGCGCACGCCGCGGTCGCGCGACAGGCGATCGAGCACGACCTGGGCCGTCTCGCGCGCTTGGCCGACCCACTCGCGCACGCCGGCCGTCGCCACCGCGCGCTGCCTCTCGCGGGCCGCGAACGCGTCCTCGATGCGACCGAGCGCGGAGTCGACGGCCTCGATCGAATACCCCTGCCGAACGAGCGGGAAAGCGGCCTGCCGGATGTCGGCGGACGTGATCGGGTCGTCGGAGGCGTCGCCCGCCTCGAACGCGGTTCGCGCGCGGAGCAGGAAGGCGTCGACCGCCTCCCGTTCGTAGCCCTTGCGCCGGCCGGGCGCGAGCGGGAACGCGGGGCGAGCGGTGGGTGCCGTCGTCATGAAGCCGCCAACGGGACGAGGAGGTACGAGAGCGCGAGCGCCACGGGCGCGCTCGGCAGGATGGAGTCGAGCCGGTCGAGCACGCCGCCGTGGCCGGGCAGCCATGAGCTCATGTCCTTGATGCCGAGGTCGCGCTTGATCATCGACTCGCCCAGATCGCCGACCGTTGCGGATGCGAGGATGAGCGGCCCGATGATGAGACCGGTCCACCACGGCAGATTGAGCATGAACATGGCGAGGAGCACCGCGGCGACGATCGCCGCGACCGCAGCGCCGGCGAAGCCCTCCCACGTCTTCTTCGGGCTGATCCGCGGAGCCATCGGGTGACGGCCGAGAGTGAGTCCCGTCGCGTACGCGCCGGTGTCGGCCGCGACCGCGACGATGATGAACGCGAGCACCCACCACTCGCCGCCGTCGCGCTGCAGCAGCACGAGGCACAGCGCGGTGAGGAACGGCACATAGACCTGGATGAACCCCGCGACGAGCACGTCGCCGAGCACGTCGCCGTACAGCCGGCCGTCGCGGCGGGCCATCTGGCCGATGAGGCGCCAGACGATCACGAACGCGACCGCGACGAAGGCAGTGACCCACAGCATCCACGGCGTCAGGAAGAAGCCCGCGAGCACGAGCGCCGCCCCCGCGATGAGCTGGGGGACGATGTCGACCCGTCGCCCTGCCGCGATGAGCGCACGGCCGAACTCGAAGATGCCCAGCAGCGCCGCGGCCAGCGCGAACACCACGAAGGGCCATTTGAAGAACACGAGGGAGGCGATCAGCACCGCGCCGATCGCGAGGCCGATGAGGATCGCGAGGATCAGGTCGCGGCCGGTGCGCTGCTTGATGCGCTCGTTCGCCTCTTCGAACTCGGCGCGCGCGTGCGCGACCTGGCTCTCGAACTCGCTCCGCGCCGCGCGGATGTGCGACTGGAACACGGCACTCGGGTCGGTCGGAGGCGTCGCGTCGGCCTGAGGCGTCGCCGCGCGACGCGCAGCCGCGTCCTTGCGCGTGAGCGGCGCGTCATCCGCCGCCCGTGCGTGACCCGCCCCCGCGGCATCCGCCCCTGTCATCGGGGTGTTCGCGGGATCGGGAACCGGCCCGGATGTGTCGCTCACAAGTGTCCTCAGACCTCGAGGAGCTCTGCCTCTTTGCGCTTGAGCGCGTCGTCGATCCCGTCGACGTGCGTGCGCGTCAGGGCGTCGAGCTCCTTCTCGGCGCGGACGAGCTCGTCTTCGCCCACTTCGCTCTTGAGAGCGTCCAGATCGTCCTTGGCCTTGCGACGGATGCCGCGGACGTGCACGCGCGCATCTTCGGCTTTCGAGCGGACGAGCTTCACGTACTCCTTGCGACGCTCCTCGGTGAGCTCGGGCAGCGTCACACGGACGATGTTGCCGTCGTTGGACGGGTTCACACCGAGGTTCGGCATGTCGCGGATGGCCTGCTCGATCGCCTTCAGCGCCGACTTGTCGTACGGCGTCACGATGATGGTGCGCGCCTCGGGGTTGTTGAGCGAGGCGAGCTGCGCGAGCGGCGTCGGCGTGCCGTAGTACTCGACGAGGAGCTTCTGGAAGAGCTGCGGGTTCGCGCGTCCGGTGCGCACCGTCGCGAAGTCCTCTTTCGCGGCCTCGACGGCACGATCCATGCGCACCTCGGCATCTGCCAAGACGTCGGCGATCACAGTGGGACTCCCCTCGTAGCTGCGGACAACTCAGTCTATCGGCGCGGCCGCTCCCCGACGGGCGCGAACCGCTTGCGCTCACGTGGTGACGAGAGTGCCGATCGACTCGCCGAGGAGCGCCTTGGTGACGTTGCCCGCCGGCTCCATTCCGAACACGCGCATGTCCATCTTGTTGTCCATGCACAGGCTGAACGCGGTCGAGTCGACGACCTTCAGGCCGCGCTGGAGCGCGTCGAGATACGTGATCCTGTCGATGCGCGTCGCATCGGGATCGTGGCGCGGGTCGGCCGTGTACACACCGTCGACGCCGTTCTTGGCGACGAGCACTTCGTCGGCGCCGATCTCGAGGGCGCGCTGGGCCGCGACGGTGTCGGTCGAGAAGTACGGGAGCCCCGCCCCGGCGCCGAAGATCACGACGCGGCCCTTCTCCATGTGACGCTCGGCGCGCCGCGGGATGTACGGCTCGGCGACCTGCGTCATCGAGATGGCGGACTGGACGCGCGTGGCGGCGCCCGCCTGCTCGAGGAAGTCCTGCAGCGCGAGCGCGTTCATGACGGTGCCCAGCATGCCCATGTAGTCGGCACGTCCGCGGTCCATGCCCCGCTGGCTCAGCTCCGCGCCGCGGAAGAAGTTGCCGCCGCCGACGACCACCGCGATCTCGACGCTGTCGACCGCCGCCGCGATCTCGCGCGCGATCTGGCTCACGACGTCGGGATTGACCCCGAGCTGGCCGCCGCCGAACGCCTCGCCGGACAGCTTGAGCAGGACGCGACGGCGCCCGGTCGCCTCGTTGATCACGGTGTCTTCCTCTCGTCGCTTACGACAACCTATCGAAGGCGCCCCGCGGCGCACGGCAGGGGCCCGCATCGGCGAGCGATGCGGGCCCCTGTGCGCGTGTCAGGCGCCGACCTTGAAGCGGGCGAAGTCGGTCAGAGTGAGACCGGCGTCCTTCGCGACCTGCGCGACCGACAGCTTGTTGTCGCGCGCGTAGTCCTGGTCGAGCAGCGCGACCTGCTTGAAGTACGCGTTCACCCGGCCCTCGACGATCTTCGGCAGGGCGGCCTCGGGCTTGCCCTCGTTGCGCGAGATCTCGGTGACGATCTCGCGCTCCTTCTCGACCTCGGCGGCCGGCACGTCGTCGCGCGACAGGTACGTCGGGTTCGCGAACGAGATGTGCTGCGCGAGGGCGCGAGCCGTCTCGGCGTCGTCACCGGTGTAGGCGAGCACGACGCCGACCTGCGGGGGCAGGTCCTTGTTCGTTTTGTGGAGGTAGATCTCGAACTTGGCGCCCGTCAGGGTGCGGACGCGGCGAAGCTCGACCTTCTCGCCGATGATGGCGGCCTCGTCGGAGATGAGCTGCTCGACGGTCTTGTCGCCGGCCGGGGCGGCAAGGGCGGCCTCGACCGAGTCGGAGCCGGCGGTGGCCGCCGCGTCGAGCACCTGGTCGGCGAGCGAGATGAAGCGCTCGGTCTTCGCGACGAAGTCGGTCTCGCACGCGAGCTCGATGATGGTGACCTTGCCGTCGAGCTCCTTGGCGGCGACGAGGCCCTCGCTCGTCGAGCGGTCGGCGCGCTTGGCGTTGCCCTTCGCGCCCTTCAGGCGCAGGATCTCGACGGCCTTCTCGACGTCGCCGTCAGCCTCTTCGAGCGCCTTCTTGGTGTCGACCATGCCCGTGCCGAGCTGCTCGCGCAGCGCCTTGATGTCGGCGATCGTGAAGTTTGCCATGGGTCGTGGCTCCTTGGTGTTCGTGAGTTCTCATGGATGCCTCGGCGGGACCGCTCCGGAAAGCGATCCCGCCGAGGCGGAGTTCGAAGTTCGAGTGGTTACTCGGCGGACTCGGCGGCGGGCTCGGCCGCAGCGGTCTCGGCCTCGGCGGGCTCGGCCGCAGCGGTCTCGGCCTCAGCGGTCTCCGCGGCGGCCTCGGCACCGGCCGTGTCGGCCTCCGACTCGGTCGCGATCGTCTCGACCTCGGCGGCGTCGGTGACCACGGGCGCGCCCTGCTCGAGGAGCTCGCGCTCCCACTCGGCCAGCGGCTCGGCCGCCTCGTCGGCGTCGGCGGCGGGCTGGTGGCGCTGGATGAGGCCCTCGGCCGCGGCATCCGCGATGATGCGGGTGAGCAGGCTCACCGAGCGGATCGCGTCGTCGTTGCCGGGGATCGGGTACTGGAAGTCATCCGGGTCGGCGTTCGTGTCGAGGATGCCGATGACCGGGATGCCGAGCTTCTTGGCCTCGTCGACCGCGAGGTGCTCGCGCTTGGCGTCGACGACCCAAATCGCCGAGGGCGTCTTCTGGAGGTTGCGGATGCCGCCCAGCGACTTGTGCAGCTTGTCGAGCTCGCGCTTCTTGAGCAGGAGCTCCTTCTTGGTGAAGCCGCTCGCGGCCGGGTCCTCGAAGTCGAGCTCCTCGAGCTCCTTCATGCGCGCGAGGCGCTTCGAGACCGTCGCGAAGTTCGTGAGCAGACCACCCAGCCAGCGCTGGTTGACGTACGGCTGGCCGACGCGGGTCGCCTGCTCGGCGAGCACCTCCTGCGCCTGCTTCTTCGTGCCGACGAAGAGGATCGTGCCGCCGTGGGCCACGGTCTCCTTGACGAACTCGAACGCCTTGTCGATGTAGGCGAGCGACTGCTGGAGGTCGATGATGTGGATGCCCGAGCGCTCCGTGAGGATGAAGCGCTTGACCTTCGGGTTCCAACGGCGGGTCTGGTGCCCGAAGTGGACGCCGCTGTCGAGCAGCTGGCGGATCGTGACGACGGCCATGGCCGGTCTCCTTCTCTGGCGCTCGCGCGCCTCTTGCGGTTGATTCGTGCCGGTGGATCCGGCATGCCTGGTGCCCGGCACACGCCCGCCCCTGAACTTGCCAGGAGACCGTTGGGAGTTGATGCCGCGCCGGCGAACACGCGGTTCGCAGCGCTCTGGGCACGCGGAGTCACCCCGACGAGCGGGGTGCGGCAACAAGTGTATCAGTCCGGGGCATCCGCCCGCCCGTCGGTGACGCTCAGTCGACGCGGAGGTGACCGCTGAAGGAAATCCGTCGGAATCGGCCAGTTCCTCTTGGCATCTACCCAGTTGGTTCATAGTCTGCGAGATGTCCTGTGCATCGTCCTAGACGCCGCCGGACCGACGGCATCCGATGCATGGGTCGAGGAGGGGTCCATGCAACGACGCAGTACCACCTCGCGGCTGTCCGTCGTCACCGCCACCGCGGTCGGCGCCGTACTCGCGAGCCTGATCGCGGCGCCACCAGCGTCTGCGGCCACGCCCACCCACACGATCGCCCAGGTCCAGGGCACGAGTGACACCTCGCCCATCTCCGGCACAACCGTGACAGTCCGCGGCGTGGTCACCGCCGACCATCGCACGGGCGGCTACCGAGGGATCTACATCCAGACGCAGGGAGTGGGCGCGGGCACCGATCCCGACCCCCGCGTATCGGACGGGATCTTCGTCTTCCTCAACACCTCCCCCGCGACCGGCGTCGAAATCGGCGACCTCGTCGACGTCACCGGCCCGGTGTCCGAGTTCCGGCGGGACAACTCCGGACTCGTGCGCGATCCCCGCACGACCACGCAGATCAACGGATCCGCGGCGGGGGCCGTCGAGATCATCGAGAAGGCGGTCGGAACCCCGGCCCCGATCCCACTCCCCGCGTCCGTCGTGGGCGACACGGCTCGCGAAGGATTCGAGGGCATGCTGGTCGCTCCCGTGAGCACCACCTCGTCGCCCTACCGTGTGATCTCGAGCCACAATCTGACGAACTTCGGCGAGCTCTGGCTCAACGCCGGGTCGGCGATGCCGGTCGAGGCGTACGAGACGCAGCCGGTCGGCTCGTCGGCGGCGAACGCGATCACCACTGCGAACCGCAACAGCCGCATCGCGCTGGACGACGGGTACAGCGTCTCCACGACGAACGCCAGTCACCCCGGGGAGCAGCCGTACTTCACCGCAGCGCAGATCGTGCGCAACGGCGACCGCGTGACGTTCCCGGCCACGGGCTACGTGCTGGACTACGGGTTCGACCTGTGGCGCCTGCAGCCTCCCCTGCCGATCAACGACGCGAGCCCGGCATCCGTCAAGCCGACCTTCACATCGCTCAACCCGCGCCCGGCCGCACCGCCGGCCGTGGGCGGCGACGTCACGGTCGCGGCGTTCAACGTCCTGAATTACTTCACGACGCTGACGACGGAGAACCCGAACGCGCGCGGCGCCGACACGCCCGAGGAGTTCGCGATCCAGAAGTCGAAGATCGTCTCGGCGATCAACGCACTCGACGCCGACATCGTCGCCCTGCAGGAGATCGAGAACTCCGTGAAGCTCGGCGAGAAGCCCGACGAGGCGCTCGCCGATCTCGTCGCAGGCCTCAACGCGGCGGCAGGCGGCAACGTGTGGGACTACGTGCGCACGCCGAAGGCGCTGCGCAACCCCGACATCGTCGACGTCATCACGAACGCGATCATCTACAAGCCCGCCGTCGTCAAGACCAGCGGCGCGGCGCAGACGATCGTCGACGAGACCGTGTGGGGCAACGCGCGCGAGCCGATCGCCCAGACGTTCACGTTCGGCAAGCAGTTCGTGACGGTCATCGCGAACCACTTCAAGTCGAAGAGCGCCGCCGAGGGCGACCCCGAATTCGGCCAGGACAGCCCGTACAACGCCGACCGCGTGAAGCAGGCCCAATCGCTGCTGACCCTCGCGAAATCGCTCGAACGCGGGCAGAAGACCGACGTGTACCTCGTCGGCGACTTCAACGCGTACGCGAAGGAAGACCCGATCAAGGTGTTCACGGATGCCGGGTACACCGACCTCCTCTTCTCGCGCGCTCGCGGGCAGTACACCTACACGTTCGACGGCGAGCTCGGCTCGCTCGACCACGTGCTCGCCTCGCCGACGGCGACCGACAAGGTCACCGGGGTCGGCGTCTGGTCGATCAACTCGCCCGAGTGGTCGGGACGCGAGTACTGGGGGCCCGCGGCCGAAGCCGGAACGCCGTACCGCTCGAGCGACCACGACCCGGTCCTGGTCGGCGTCGGCACGGAAGGGACGCCCGGCACGGTCGACATCGACCTCGTGACGGTGAACGACTTCCACGGCCGCATCGAGCAGTCGGCGCCGGCAGGCGGTATCGCGGCTCTGTCGACCGCGGTGAAGCAGATCCGCGCGCAGAACCCGAACACCATCTTCGCCGCGGCGGGTGACCTGATCGGGGCCTCGACGTTCACGTCGTTCATCCAGGACGACGTGCCGACGATCGAGGGCCTCAACGCGGCTGGGCTGGACGTCAGCGCGGTCGGCAACCACGAGTTCGATCAGGGCTTCGCCGATCTCACGGATCGCGTGATGCCCCTCGCTCTGTGGGAGTACCTCGGCGCCAACGTCTACGACAAGGCGACGGGCGAGCCCGCGCTGCCGGAGTACTGGACGCAGACGTTCAAGGGCGTCACGATCGGCTTCATCGGAGCCGTGACCGACGAGCTGCCGTCGCTGGTCAGCCCGGACGGCATCGCCGACATCACCGTCGGCGACCCGACGGAAGCGGTCAACCGCGTGGCGGACCAGCTGAGCGACGGCAAGAAGAACAACGGCGAGGCCGACATCATCATCATGCTCGTGCACGAGGGTGCGGCTACGACCGACATCTCGTCGGCGGTCGATCCGAACAGCCGGTTCGGAAAGATCGTGCTCGGCGCGAACGAGAATGTCGACGCGATCGTCTCGGGTCACACGCACCTGGCGTACAACCACGTGATCGACGGGCGTCCGGTGATCTCGAGCGGACAGTACGGCGAGCGGTTCTCGCGGATGGACATCCGCTACGACCGCAAGACGAAGTCGTTCACGATGAAGAACGAGATCTTCTCGCTCATGGATGGGACGACTCCGCTGTTCGCGGATGACCCGGCCGTCGTGCCGATCGTGCAGGAAGCCGTCGCGATCGCCGACGAGCTCGGCAACGTGGTGATCGGCGAGGCGACGGCCGACTTCGGTCGTGCCGTGTTCGCCGACCCGGCGAGCCAGACGTCGTTCCCGGAGAACCGCGGCGGCGAGTCGACGCTCGGCAACCTCGTGGCGGACGTGCAGAAGTGGGCGCTCAACGTCGACGGCACGCGCGCCGTGGACGTCGTGTTCATGAACCCGGGCGGCCTGCGGGCCGATCTGGGATCCGGTGAGGTGACGTACCGCGAGGCGGCGAACGTCCAGCCGTTCGCGAACACGCTCGTCTCGTTCACGCTCACGGGCGCCCAGATCAAGCAGGTGCTCGAGGAGCAGTGGCAGCCGGCCGGCTCGTCACGACCGTTCCTCAAGCTCGGCGTCAGCAAGGAGATGACGTACACCTACAACCCGAACGGGGCACCGAGCAACCGGATCACCGAGATCTTGCTGAACGGCGACCCGATCGATCCGGCTGCGACGTACTCCGTCGGCGCGAACTCGTTCCTGGCCGCGGGTGGAGACAACTTCTTCACCCTGGCCGAGGGCGGGAACAAGTCCGACAGCGGCAAGATCGACCTCGAGTCGATGGTCGACTATCTCGAGGAGTTCGGAACGGTCACTCCCGACCTGGCGCAGCGCGCGGTCGGCGTGATCGTGTCGCCTCCCGACGCGGACGGCTACGACCCGGGTGACCAGGTCACGCTCACGCTCTCGTCGCTCGAGTTCACGCGCACCGAGCCTCCGGCAGGCACCGTCTCGGTGGAGTTCGGCAGCGCGGTGCTGGCGACCGCGCCCGTGACGCGCGCCTACACGGTGGCGACCGACGAGACCGGTACCGCGACGGTGACGTTCACGATCCCGGCCGGTGCCACCGGCGACGCCCGGTTCGCGATCACGACACCGCTCGGCACCCAGAGCTCGGTGGTGCTGCCGATCGGCTGACCTTCCGGTCGATGCGACGAGGGGGCGGGCCTTCGGGTCCGTCCCCTCGTCGTGTCCTCCCCGGCTGCCGTCGTCGGGGTGGTTCGCACAGTCGCTCCGTCCGGCCGCCTCCAGGCGACGCCCGGGCGCGACGCTTGCGGAATGCCTGTCCCTCGCTCTCCTCGGCGACTCATGGGGGTCGCCGTGGTGGCCGCGGTGGCCGTTCTCGTGCCCGCTGTCGCGAGGGCGACGGATGCTGCGCAGCCTCCGCCCCCGGCCGCCTCGGCTCCTGCCGACGCCGGTGTCGAGCCGTGGGTGTGGCCGGTCGCTCCGTTCCGGCTGACTCGACCGTACGTCGCGCCGGCGCACGCCTACGGGCCAGGACACCGCGGGATCGATCTCGCACCCGCGGGGTCGCCGGACGTGCAGGCGCCCGCGGCCGGAGTGGTCGCGTTCTCCGGATCGGTGGCGGGGCGCGGCATCGTGACGATCGATCACGGCGGCGGGCTCGTCACGACGCTCGAGCCGGTCGTGTCGGAGCTCGAACCGGGGACGACCGTCGAGCGCGGCGAGACGGTCGGAGTGACCGACCTCGGCGGCCACGCCGATGCAGGAACCGTGCACTTCGGAGTCCGCCTCGACGGCGAGTACATCAATCCGATGCTGCTCCTCGGAGGCGTGCCCCGCGCGGTGCTGCTCCCCTGCTGCTGACCGGAGTCGCCGGCAGCTCAGGCGCGTGGGTGGGCGAGCCGATACGTGGCGGCCAGTCGCTCGGTCGACACGTGCGTGTAGATCTGCGTCGTGCCGAGGCTCGCGTGGCCGAGGAGCTCCTGGACTGTCCGGAGGTCTGCGCCGCCATCGAGCAGGTGCGTCGCAGCGGAGTGCCGCAGCGCGTGCGGACCGACCCCGGACCCGACGATCGGCCCGAGAGCGCGTGCGACGAGGTCGTACACGGCACGGGGGCCCATACGCCCGCCCCGAACGCCCAGGAAGACGGCGTCGCCGGGGGTCGCGGCATCCGCCACCGCTTCGGGGCTCGCCACGCGCGTGGCCGCGAGCGCGTCGAGGCGACGGTCGCGCAGGATCGGCCGGCCGCGGACGAGATAGGCGTCGAGAGCACGGGAGGCGGCGCCGCCGAACGGGACGACACGTTCCTTGGAGCCCTTGCCGAGGACCCGCACCGTTCGGCGTTCGCGGTCGATGTCGCCGACGTCGAGACCGCACAGCTCAGAGACGCGAACGCCGGTGGCATAGAGCAGTTCGAGGGCCGCGTGGTCGCGCAGGGCGATCGGATCGCCTTCGGCCGCGGCCCGTCCGAGTCGGTCGAGGAGGTCGCTCACCGCGTCGGCGCTCGCGACCTTCGGAAGCGTCTTGGCCCGTTTGGGTGCGACGAGCCGCAGGCTCGGATCCACCGAGAGGTGCCCGGCTTCGAGCGCCCACGCGAAGAACCCGCGGGCGGCCGCCGCGCGTCGGGCGAGGGTCGAGCGCGCGTCGCCGCGCTGCGTCGCGACCCACAGCCATTCGCGCAGATGCTCGAGCTCGACCTCGGCGATGTCGACGTCGCCGACGACCGCGATGAGGTCGGCGAGGTCGCCCCGATAGGCCTTCGTGGTCGCGGGCGACAGTCGGCGCACGTCGCGCACGTGCACTGCGAAGGCGTCGGCGGCCTCGGTCATCCGCATGGCCCCAGCATGCCCGAGCGCAGTGCGGCGAAGCGGGCGCCTCACCGGGGAAGCCCCGTCGCGCCCTTCCCGAGGGCCTGCCTGGACGACTGCGTATGGGGTAGCGACGTCGCGACGGATGCAATACCGTCTGCTCCGAGGGCGGAGAGTACGGCGACAGCGCGGTCGTCTCGGCGACCATCACCCTCGAATCGTTCACCGGACTGGGGCCTGTGGCCGCTTCTGTCGCTGAACGATGCGTCCTCCCATGACGGTCTTGTCGACCGGGATCAAGGAGGACCGCTCGTGTCGAAACCTCGCCACCGTCTGCCGTTGCGCCTCTTGCGCAGGACGTTGCTCGCGACCGTCGCCGTGTGCGGGCTGGTGCTCGCAGGGACGGCCGCGACGGCCGTTGCAGCACCGCCGCGTACCTCGGTACTCCAGGGCACCGTGGAAAGCGGCGGCTCCGGGCTGTCGAAGTTCTCCGTCTCGCTCTATGCGGCCTTCGTGGATCGCGAGCCGCGGTGGGTGCCTCTGGGCTCGGCCAAGAGCGACAAGAACGGGAAGTTCCGGGTCGAGTACGCGGTGCCGCGTGGTCTTGCGGACAGCGATCCCCTGCTCTTCATCCAGGCGACACGCGGGCCGGCCATGCTTGCGAGCTCGATCGGCGTGGGGCTCGACACGGTTCCCCAGCGGGTCGTCGTGAACGAACGCACGACGGTCGCGACGGGCAACGCCTTCGCCCAGTTCATCGATGGCCACCGGATCGTCGGCAACCGATACGGGATGACGAACGCGGTGGGCATGGCGGCGAACCTCGCCGACCCGGCAACGGGAGCGGTCGGTTCGGTGCTCGCCACCACGCCGAACGGGACCGAGACGTCGACGCTGAGCACCTTCAACTCGCTCGCGAACGCTGTCGCCGGCTGTGTGGCCGATTCCGTGCAGTGCAGGACGCTGCTGCGGACGAGCGCACCGCCCGGCGAGGCCCCGTCGAAGAACGTCCTCGAGGCGGTCGCGAACATCGCGAAGTATCCGTCCTTCCCCTCGAGCCGGGCGCCGAAGGGCGATCCGGTGTTCGCGTTGTCGCAGCGGACTCCCATCTATCAGCCTGCCCTGCGCGAGGCGCCAACGAGTTGGCTTCTGTTCCTCACCTTCACCGGGGGTGCCTACAGCGTCCAGGACAGCGACAACCTGATGAACGGACCCGGCAACTTCGCGATCGACGAGCAGGGGTTCGTCTGGGTCAACGACAACGCCGTGCCCCAGCCGCCTGACGAGTACGCGTGCGCGGGCCTCAGGCTTCTCAAGTTCACCCCGTCGGGCCAGCCGGTCGCCGGCACTCCCTATTTCGGCGGAGGTCTCAGCGGAGCCGGGTACGGCATCACGCTCGATCCGAGCGGCAGGATCTGGGTGGGCAATTTCGGCTTCCAAGATCCGCCCTGCATCGACCCCGAGTTCGCGGCCGAGCACGGCAGCTCGCCCGCTCAGCACAACAGCGTCTCCGCCTTCGGAGCGGACGGCCTCCCCCTCTCCGGCCCGGGCGGATACAAGAACGGGAACATCTCGTGGCCGCAGGGAACGGTCTCGGATCGCGCGGGGAACATCTGGATCGCCAACTGCGGCAACGACTCGGTGACGA
This sequence comes from Microbacterium immunditiarum, assembly GCF_013409785.1. Taxonomy (NCBI): domain Bacteria; kingdom Bacillati; phylum Actinomycetota; class Actinomycetes; order Micrococcales; family Microbacteriaceae; genus Microbacterium; species Microbacterium immunditiarum. Next base: position 2,341,309 of record NZ_JACCBV010000001.1, on the reverse strand, counting down.
TGCTGCCCAGTGGCGATCCGGACCGGGCCGTCAACATCGCGCTCGGGCCGACGCCCGTGGAGGGTCGCCCCGAGCTGAAGCCGTTCGGCGCGACCGTGGACGCGCGCGGAAACGTGTGGATCGCGAACAACCGCGGAGACACGATCTCGGTGATCTCGCCTGACGGTCAACTGATCGACACCCTCCCGGGAACGTTCGAGGGCCGAACCGTCCTGAGCCATCCCGTCGGCAACGCGACCGACACGAAGGGCAACGTCTGGGTGGCCAACTCCGACTGGCTCGACTCGCCGTGCCCGACACGCCTCCAGCTCGGGGAGGCCGAGAACCCCTCGATCACAGCCTTCCGACAGGACACGAGGAAGCCGTTCCCGGGGTCGCCGTTCACGGGAGGCGGTCTCACTCTGCCGTGGGGCATCGCCGTCGATGGGAACGACACCGTGTGGGTGTTCAACTTCGGCGTCGTGCCCGTCGGGCAGACGAGCGACATTCCGACCGGTGTCAGCCGGTTCTGCGGCGTCGACACGCGCGGATGCCCCGAGGGCGTGAGGACTGGGGACCCGATCTCTCCGGAGACCGGGTACCGCAGCGACGCGCTCGAGCGGATCACGGGCGGCCAGATCGATCCGTCGGGGAACATCTGGCTCACCAACAACTGGAAGCGCGATGCCAACCCCGTCCTCAATCCGTTCGGGAACGCGATCGTCATCGCCGTCGGTGCAGCCGCACCGGTGAAGACGCCGCTCATCGGACCACCCGTGCCCACGAACCGCAGGTGAGGAGGCTCGGTCTTCGGCCGCTCCGTGCACGTCGTACCCGCGGACCGCGGTCGACTGGGGAGGGTGCGATCGCGTCGACCTCACGACGTCGCGAATCGCAGGCGCCACCCGCGCTCCCCGTGCTCGATCCGCTCCTCGAGGAGCATGATCCCGAGCAGCGCTTCGACCTGTTGAGGAGTCATGCCGCTGCGGCGCGCGACGTCCTCGGTCGCGCGCCACACGCGGGCGCTGAGCGCATCGATCACGCGGGATGCGTCATCCGTGCGTGCACCGCCTGCCCCGGGGCCGCTCCGCCTCGCGCCCGTCGCGGAGTCGAGCCCGATGAGCTCGCGCACGTCGTCCGCGCTCGTGATGCAGCGCGCGTCGAACTCGCGGAGCATCCGGTGACACCCGGCGGATGCCGCGCTCGTGACCGGTCCCGGCACCGCACCCGTCGGCCGTCCGAGGGCTCGCGCGTGGCTCGCGGTGTTGAGTGACCCGCTGCGCCAGCCCGCTTCGACGACGACCGTGGCGTCGGCCAGCGCAGCGATCACCCGATTCCGCTGAAGGAACCTCCACTTGGTCGGCGCTCCGCCGCACGGCACCTCGCTCACCACTGCTCCGGTCTCGGCGATCCGGTCGATGAGGCGTCCGTTGCCCGCGGGGTACGGGCGGTCCGCCCCGCCCGCCAGCAGTGCGACCGTCGTGCCTCCCACGGCGAGCGCTGCCCGATGGGCGGCCGCGTCGATTCCGTACGCGGCGCCCGAGACGACGGGGATCCCGCTTCCGGCCGACTCCGCGGCGAGCTCCGCCGCGACGTGCTCGCCGTAGGAGGTTGCGGCCCGGGCACCGACGACCGCGACGGACGGCGTGAGCGACGCGAGAGCGGACGTCGTGCCCCTCACCCAGAGCACGAGTGGCGCGTGCGGGCCGAGATCATCGACCTGTTGCGGCCACTCGGGATCCTCGGGGAACACGAGTCGCACGCCGCGGGCACGGGCGAGTGCGAGCGCGTCGTCGACTTCGACCGAGCGCAGCCGCGGCGTCCAGCGCTTCCGCCCCTCCGCGAACTCACGCGCACTCATCCCCTCGACGGGTGCGACGGCACTCCCTCCCGCGACCACGGCGAGCGCGGGAGCCGCACCGAGCGCATCGACGAGCATCCCTGCGACGCCGTCGCCGGGCTCGGTCACGACGTTCCAAACGACCCGCGCGTAGCGCTCCGCGATCGCATCGTCGTCGAGCTCGTCCACGACGACCACGCCATCGAGCGCGCGGCGCGCCATGGACAAGTCGAGCTCAGCGGGTTTCATACTGCGAGTCCTTTCTTGAGGTAGAGCGCCCGGCCGACGTGGTCGAGCTCGATTCGTGCGGCGCCGTCCAAGTCCGCCAGGGTTGACGCGACCCGAAGCACACGGTCGTAGCCGCGCAGCGTGAGCGACCCGCGGTGGAGTGCCGCGTCGAGCGGACGACGAGCCTGAGGCGTCGGTGCGAACGGTCCTTGCCGCAACCAGGCGCCCGACACGTGCGAGTTGAGCCGCCATCCCGTGCCGCGCAGCCTGCGAGCCGCGCGATCTCGTGCTTCGGCCACCCGGTCGCGCGCGACCTCCGTCGTGATCTCCGTGGGTGCCGCATCGTGGGGTGCGACGGAAACCCGCGTGAGCGCAAGCTCGATGTCGATTCGGTCGAGCAGCGGACCCGAGAGTCGCCCCAGGTACCGCCGGATCGCCATCGGCGGACACGAGCACGACGCTCCCCTCACGCCGTAGTTGCCGCACGGGCACGGGTTCGTCGCCAGCACGAGCTGGAATCGTGCGGGGAACGTCGCGGTCAAGCCCGTCCGGTGGATCACGATCGACCCGCTCTCGAGCGGCTGCCGCAGCGCGTCGAGCACGCTTGCCGGGAACTCTCCCGCCTCATCGAGGAACAGCACCCCTTCGCTCGCACGAGCGATCGCGCCGGGCCGGATGCCGCGCGACCCGCCGCCGATGAGAGACGCGACGCTCGCGCTGTGGTGCGGAGCCTCGAGCGGCGCGACGCGCGACAGGCGGGCGACATGTTCGCCGGAGAGCGACCGCATCGACGCCACCGTGAGCGCGGCGCGATCCTCGAGCGGCGGAAGGATTCCGGGGAGCCGCCGCGCGAGCATGGTCTTGCCCGCGCCGGGCGGACCGCACATGAGCATGTGGTGACCGCCCGCCGCCGCGACGACGGGTGCCTCGACGGCTTCACGTTGCCCGACGACATCGCGAAGGTCGAGCGACTCACCCTCCGGCGAATCGTCGGCACGACCGGGCACGGGCTCCTGCTCAGGCACCTCGACATCCGCTCCGTGCCACCGCGCGACTTCCGCCAGGTTCACCGCGCCGAGCACGTCAACGCCATCGACTAGCCGAGCCTCGTCGACGTTCGAGTGGGGCACGACGACCCGCGTGATTCCCGCGCGAGCGGCGGCGAGCACCGCCGGAAGCACGCCGGAGACGGGCCGCAGGCGTCCGTCGAGTCCCAGCTCCCCTACGTGCGCGGTCGCGGCGACGGATGCCGCGTCCATGGGCATTTCGGTCGCCACCGCCGCGATCGCGATCGCGACGTCGAACGCCGAGCCCTGCTTCGGGAGCGCCGCCGGCGACAGGTTCACGGTGAGCCTCCGCCGCGGCAGCGGGAGGCCGCTGTTGTCGCACGCGTTGTGCACCCGCTGCACCGCTTCGCCGAGCGCCTTGTCGGGAAGGCCGATGATATGGAAGTCCGGCGTCTGCTTCGACAGGTCCGCCTCGACTTCGACGACCGCGCCGTCGGCGCCGACGAGCGCGACCGCCATCGTGCGTGCGACGGTCACCGGATGTCCTCGAGGTGGTCGAGGCGGGCGGTCGCCGCATCCGGCCCTGTCAGCCCGATCGCGTCGAGCCGCACCTGACGCCGCTGCACCTCGTCGGGATGCGCCGCGATCCACGCCATCGCGAGTCGCCACAGGCGGCGGCGCTTGCGCGCGTCGACCGCTTCGAGCGGATCGCCGAACCCGTCTGAGCGACGGGTCTTGACCTCGACGACCACGAGCGTCCGATCGTCGGCCACGACGATGTCGAGCTCGCCCTCCTTGCAACGCCAGTTGCGGTCGAGCACCGCGTACCCGCGGGACTCGAGATACAGCGCCGCGCGGTGTTCACCGGCTCGCCCGAGCACATCCTTGTCTGCCATGCCCCCAGCGTCGCGGGCGGGGCCCCAGGGAACGATTCAGACCGACGTGCCCCGTGGACAGCGTCCGCGATTACCACCCAGTGGAGGAATCGACGCGCACCACAGCACGCGGGCGCGCGTCGCCGCCGGTCAACGCGTCACAAGAGCACCGGCCCGAGCGGCGGGAGGGGCGGGGTCCGATGGATCTGGTACGCCGCGACGTAATCCTTCTCGTCGTCGGACATTATGAAGTGGTAACGCAGGTTCGTGTACGCACCGCTCTGGGTCAGGAAGGGCGTCGGCTCGGTCCGGCTCATCTCATCGAGTTCTCCGAAGGTGAAGACGACGACTGTCGGCTCGTTGATGATCGTGTCGGCCAGGCCGACGAGCTCGAGCAGTGCGAAGACGAGGTCGACGACGATCTCCCTCACCTCTTCCAGCTCAGCGACCACGCCGATCGTCGGATACTTGGTGGCCACCACATATTGAGCGATCCGGACGCACTTCGCGATCGTCGCCTTCACCTCTTCCTCGTCGCCGAAGGTGTGCTCGACGAACGTCGTCATGAACGAGACCCCGACCCGTACGCTGTGGGTCGTCCCGAGCCACACGGCTGCGCGTGGTCCGACCCGCGTGCTGCCCGAGTCGACGTTGCCGTAGTAGCCCTGACCGTTTCCCGCGAACGGGTGGCGAACCGTCTCCTCCTTGTTCCTCCCCGCAGCGTCGATGTAGATCGCCGATGTCACCACGTAGGGCTCGTCGCTTGCCAGCCAGTCGGGTCCTGTCTCGTCGATGCAATGAATCCCCTCGTACGTCACGAGGTACTCGATGAGCGGTACTTCCTCGGCCCCTTCCCCCTGAACGTCCCTCGACGCGCCACCCGCGCCGCGGTCGAACTCACCCGCGGACACGCGACCGCGCGGCGTGACGATGGGGTTGGTCGCCTCCACGCGAACCTGGCGGGATCGCCGCCTTGACTGCGCCGCGACGTCGAACGGCTCGACCCCGCCGAGGTGCTCCTTCGCCGCGAGGGGTCCGTAGCGCCGTGCGCGGACCTCCGCCGGCACGGCATCCCATCGCTCGACGATCGGCCCGACTTCGTCGAAGCCGATCCCGGCGTCTTTCAGCGCCTCCGCGAGCCTTCGCTCGAACTCAGTCGTCGGATCGCTGCGGCCGACGTACGACCTCAGGGCGATCATGATCTCGGCTACGGCTTGCGCGTTGCTCCGCCGGCGGCTCCTGCGTGCGGACATCGTCGTCCCACCCCCAGATGTGGAACCTCCCCCTCGCCGCGGACGCTACTCCCGTGTCAGGCGGTCGTCAATGGAGGCCTCGTGCGGCCGAAACCCGATCAGGAGTCGAGCGAGAGCTCCTCCGGAAGGTGGAAGTCGCGGCGCGACAACTCTTCGACGTTGACGTCCTTGAACGTCAGGACGCGCACGGACTTGACGAAGCGGTCGGCGCGGTAGATGTCCCACACCCACACGTCGTTCATCGAGATCTCGAAGTAGAAGTCGTGCTCGGTGTCGCGACGCACGACGTTCACCTCGTTCGCGAGGTAGAACCGGCGCTCGGTCTCGATCACGTACTGGAACTGCGAGACGACGTCGCGGTACTCCCGGTACAGAGCGAGCTCGAGCTCGCGGTCGTAGTCCTCGAAGACTTCGTCATCCATGATGAGTCCATCCTAGAGTCGCGCGGCCGCGCCGCGTCCCGCACGCGTTGGCCGCCGCATCCGCAGCCCGGACTCGCGTCAGAAGAGCGTCGGAGCGTCGCCGATCGACCACGACGCGCGGTGGTGCGGGCTGAGCCCGTGCGCGCGGATCGCCTCGCGGTGATCGGGGCTCGCATAGCCCTTGTTGCTCGCCCAGTTGTATTGCGGCAGCTCGTCGTGCAGGCCGACCATGAGGGTGTCGCGCGCGACCTTCGCGATGACGGATGCCGCGGCCGCACTCGCGCAATCGCGGTCGGCCTTGATCACCGGTCTCACGGTGAGTCCGCGTTCGCCTGCGGGCGTGATGTAGTCGTAGTTGCCGTCGAGGATGACGATCGCCTCTTCCGGGACGACGCCGTGCGCCCGCAGGTCGGCAAGAGCGCGCGCCGTCGCGAGTCCCAGCGCCCGCATGATCCCGATGTCGTCGATCTCGGCCGAGCTCGCCCAGCCGACGGCGCTGTGCAGCACCCACTCGGCGGCGCGACCGGCGACTTCGGCCCGGCGCGGCTCGGGCACGAGCTTGGAATCGCGCAGGCCCGTCGGCACGCGCTTGCGCGCACGAGCGGCGTCGACGACGGCGACTCCGACGGCGACGGGTCCGGCGAGGGCACCTCGGCCCACCTCGTCGCACGCGATCACGATCGGACGCTCGCGCAGCAGGCGCCGCTCGAGCGTCAGACGGGGCTCGGCGACCACCATCACGGCGACGCGCCGCCTTCCGCCGCAGGCTGCGGCTGGGGCACCCCTGCGAACACCCCGTGATGGAAGTCGAGCGCGCCGAAACGGTCGAACGGCCACGTGATGAGGAACGCTCTGCCCACCACGTTCTCGAGCGGGACGAACCCCTTGCCGGGCTGGTCGGTGTTGTACCGCGAGTCACGCGAGCGGTTGCGGTTGTCGCCGAGCACCCACAGGCTGTCGGCCGGCACGGTGACGTCGAACGCATCGGCGGACGCCGGCGACTCGGCCGACGGGAGCTCGAGGTAGGCGGACTCGTCGATGGGCACGCCGTTGACCGTGATCTGACCGATCGCGTTGCAGCAGACGACGTGGTCGCCCGGGAGGCCGATGAGGCGCTTGACGAGATGGTCGTCGCTGTCGGGTGCGGCGAGGCCGACGAGCGACAGCACCCATTCGATCGCCTCTACGACCGGCGCCCTCGGCGGCGACGTGTCCGGCATGAGCCACCCGCCCGGGTCGCGGAACACCACGATGTCGCCGCGCGAGTAGCCGCCGAATCGCGGCGTGATCTCGTCGACGAGGATGCGGTCGTTCACGTGCAGCGTCTCTTCCATCGAGCCCGACGGTATGTAGAACGATCGCACGAGGAACGTCTTGACGAGGAATGACACGAGCACCGCGACGATCACGATGATCAGCACGTCGCGGGCGAAGACGAGCCAGCTGCGGCGACGCGCGCCCTTGGACGAGCCGGTCGTGCTGTGCGTGGTCTCGATCGGTTCGGCCGGTGCCGTCTTCTCGGTCGTCATGAAGCCCTTCGCCCGGCTCGCCGAACCTCGGAGAACCGCTGGAACAAGGTTCCCATATTCGCGCGGATTCCTCCTTGCCCGAACTCCACAACGCGAAACGCAGAACGCCCCGGAATCCGAGGGATCCGGGGCGTTCGAGGCGAAGCGACTCAGTTCTCGCGCTTCTCCTTGATCTTGGCCTTCTTGCCGCGCAGGTTGCGCAGGTAGTAGAGCTTGGCGCGACGGACGTCACCGCGCGTGACGACCTCGATGTGGTCGATCACCGGCGAGTGCACCGGGAAGGTGCGCTCCACGCCGACCTGGAAGCTGATCTTGCGGACCGTGAACGTCTCGCGCACGCCGTCGCCGGAGCGGCCGAGGACGACGCCCTGGAAGACCTGGATGCGCGAGCGGTTGCCCTCGGTGATGTTGACGTGCACCTTGATGGTGTCACCGGGGCCGAAGTCGGGGATGTCGTTGCGGAGCGAGGCCGCATCGACGGCGTCGAGGATCTGCATGATCGTGCTCTCTCTGCGGCCGCCACAGGTCGACCGCGTGATGGATGGATGTAAGGATGGGTGTGCACCCGGAGCCGCCGGCCGTGAGGCGCGACGACGGGCTCCCCTGAGGCAGAGCCTGGGCGGGGCACAAACAACCATTCTGCCACGGATGCGACGGCCCGCCAAAACACGGGCGGAGCGCCCGCGTCAGCGCTCGGTGCGCTTCTCGGTGATCACGATGACCTCGTCGACCGACTCGGTCGTCACGCGTGGAGCGGGCGGCGGGATGTACGCCATGCCGTCGGTCGCATGCAGCACCATGCCGGACGGGCGCGCTTCGCGCCAGAGCTGCCACAGTTCCAGCCAGAACAGCCCGATCGCGACGACGATCGTGAGGATGAAGACCGGCAGCCACCACGCGGGGTTGAAGAAGCCGAGCGCGATCGTGAGCACATGCCACAGCGCGAATCCGCCGACGTCCCACCACGAGACGGCGCGCTGCGCGCGGACCGTTCCGCGGGCTCGCACGAGGAGCGTGAGGATGAGCTGGCCGAGGAACACGGAGGGGATCGCGATGAACAGCACCCATACGAAGGCCCATCCGCCGGCGTCGAACACGGCCCACCCGACGAGCAGCCACAGCGGCAGGAGGAACGCGGCGGGGATGAGCCACCCATAGAACGCGCGCCGCAGCCACATACCACCGATGCTACGCCGCCACGTCAGACCGCGGGAGCGCGCGGGACCTCTGCGCGGCATCCTCCCAGGTGCACCGGTGAGCCACGGGACGGGCGGACCTCATTCATCGGCGAGAATGGACGGGACGAGAGGACGAGCATGATCGAACTGCGCACCCCTGCCGAGATCGAGGCGATGCGACCCGCGGGGCGCTTCGTGGCGGAAGTGCTCGCGACCCTCCGCGACGAGACCAAGGTCGGCACGAACCTCCTCGCGATCGATCGCCGCGCGCACGACATGATCCGCCGCGCGGGCGCGGAGTCCTGCTACATCGACTACCACCCCTCGTTCGGCGCGCGTCCCTTCGGCAAGGTCATCTGCACGTCGGTCAACGATGCGGTGCTGCACGGCCTCCCCCATGACTACGTCCTGCGCGACGGCGACCTCGTATCGCTCGACTTCGCCGCCTCGATCGACGGCTGGGTGGCCGACTCGGCCGTCTCGTTCGTCGTGGGCACGCCGCGCGACGAGGACCTCGCCCTCATCGAGACCACCGAGCGCGCGCTCGACGCCGCGATCGCCGCCGCGACCGTCGGCAACCGCATCGGCGACATCTCGTTCGCGATCGCCGAGATCGCGTACGGCGACGGCTACTCCATCAACACCGACTTCGGCGGGCACGGCGTCGGCCGCGTGATGCACGGCGATCCCCACGTGCCGAACGACGGCAAGCCCGGCCGCGGCTTCCCGCTGCGCGCGGGCCTCGTGCTCGCGCTCGAGCCGTGGTTCCTCGCGACGACCGACCAGCTCGTGACCGACCCCGACGGCTGGACGCTGCGCAGCGCCGACGGCTCGCGCGGCGCCCACTCCGAGCACACGATCGCGATCACCGATGACGGCCCGGTCGTGCTCACCGACCGCTCGTTCGCCGGCGTGCGCTGACCCGCCTCGCCCTCGCGGCCCCGTCGCCGAGTGCCGGTGACCTCACGCGTCAGCGCTGCGCGGGGCCCAGCACCACCGCGCTGTCGGACGGGAGCGCGATCGCACCGCCCTCGTCGTGCACCGCGAGACCCGTCGCGAGCAACACTCGAGACCCCGGCGGTGCCGCGAACGAGATGTCCTCCTCGGTGAGGTTCACGAGGATCTCGACGGCACCTCGCCGCAGCCGGAACGCGCGGTGCGCGGCATCCGTCCCCTCTCCCCCGACGAGTTCGGCGCCGAGCGACGTGAAGGACGGGTCGGTGAGCTCGGGGCGTTCGCCGCGCAGCCGCGCGAGGGCGCGGTAGAGGTCGAGGAGGCGCGCATGATCGCCGGCGGATGCCTCGGACCAGTCGAGCTTCGACCTCCGGAAGGTCTCGGGGTCCTGCGGGTCGGGCACGACGGACTCGTCCCAGCCCATGCGCGCGAACTCCGCGATCCGACCCTTCGCGGTCGCCTCGCCCAGCGCGGGCTCGGGGTGGGACGTGAAGAACTGCCACGGGGTCGAGGCTCCCCACTCCTCGCCCTGGAAGAGCATCGGCGTGCCGGGCGCCGTCATCGTGAGCACGGCGGCGACCGCGAGCCGGTCGAGCGAGAGCGATTGCGACAGCCGGTCCCCCGTCGCACGGTTGCCGATCTGGTCGTGGTCCTGCGCGAAGGTCACGAGGCGCCACGCGGGGACTGTCTCGGGGATCGGGCTGCCGTGCTCGCGACCGCGGAACGACGAGTACGTGCCGTCGTGGAAGAAACCGCGCGTCCACACCTTCTCAAGCGCGTCGGGGGCGGCGAAGTCCGCGTAGTACCCCACGGTCTCGCCGGTCAGGGCGACGTGCACCGCGTGGTGCCAGTCGTCGCTCCATTGCGCGGTCAGCCCGTAGCCGCCGACCTCGCGAGGGAGGATGAGCGTGGGATCGTTGAGGTCCGACTCCGCGATGAGCGTGAGCGGACGCCCGACGTGGGCCGACAGGGCGTCGACGCGGTCAGCGAGCTCGTGCAGCAGGTGCTTCTCGGACGAGTCCTTGAGCGCGTGCACGGCATCGAGCCGCAGGGCGTCGACGTGGTAGTCGTCGAGCCACATGAGCGCGTTCTCGATGATGTGGGCGCGCACCTCCGGCTGGTCGAGGTCGATCGACGACCCCCACGTGTTGCGCTCCGCGTCGCGCAGGTACGGCCCGAACTCCGGCAGGTGGTTGCCGCTCGGACCGAGGTGGTTGTAGACGACGTCCTGCACGACCGCGAGCCCCGCCGCGTGCGCGGCGTCGACGAACCGCTGATACGCCGCCGGACCGCCGTACGACTCGTGCACGGCGTACCACAGCACGCCGTCGTACCCCCAGTTCCACTGACCGTTGAACGCGTTGACCGGCAGCAGCTCGACGTGCGTGACGCCGAGGGCCACGAGGTGGTCGAACCGCTCGGCGGCGGCATCGAGGGTGCCTCGAGGGTGAAGGTGCCGATGTGCAGCTCGTACACGACCCCGCCCGCGAGCTGACGGCCGGTCCAGCGGCCATCGGACCATACGAACGCGGACGGATCGAAATGAGCGGATGCCTCGTGCACGCCCCGCGGCTGGCGACGAGACCGCGGGTCGGGGCGCAGCGCGTCGCCGTCGCCGAGCACGAACCCGTACTCGTCCCCGCCCCGCAGCCCGACATCCGCGATCCACCATCCGTCCCGCGCAACGTCGGCCCGCTCGAGCTCGACGTCGTCCCGCCCGGGTCGCCGCAGCCGTACGCGCTCCGCGCGCGGGGCCCACACCTCGATCATGCGTCCTCCTCCAGCACGAGCAGCGCGACCGGGTACGTCGAGAAGAGGTCGCGCAGCGCGACCTCGCTCCCCTCGAACCGCCGGCCCGTGAACGCGTCGACCGTCGGGCCGGCGTGCCGCAGGAGCACCGTGTCGCCCCACCCACCACGGCGACCGAGCCCGACAGGCAGGCGCGTGGCGACGGCGAGCGCGCCTCCTCGGTCGAACGCCACCGCATGGGCGGACGCCTCCCCCACGACGGTCATGGGCGTGTACCGCGTGAACAGCTCGCGCCGGTCCCTCCGCAGCCGAAGGGCGCGCGAGGTCACCAGCAGCTTCGCGGCGCCCGTGTCGTCCACCGGCGGCTGCCAGCCGTCGTCGATCCGCGCGAGCAGGTCGCGCCGCACGGCGAAGTCGACCGGCCGGCGATTGTCGGGGTCGACGAGGCTCGTCTCCCACAGCTCCGAACCCTGGTACACGTCCGGCACGCCCGGCCCCGCGAGCTGCAGGGTCTTCGCGGCGAGCGAGTTCGACCAGCCGAACGGCGCGATCTGCGCGACGAACTCGTCGACGATCGCCCGCGCGTCGCCGAAGGCCGCGTCGACGAGGCGGTGCATCCGATTCTCGAACTCCGGCTCCGGATCGAGCCAGCCGGTCGCTTCGCCGGCCTCTCGTGCCGCCTTCTCGGCGTACGCGTGCAGGCGCTCGGCCGACGCGGGCCATGCGCCGATGATCGCCTGCCACAGGAGGCTGTCGAACGGACCGTGACCCGTCGTCGCGACCGCGCGAAGCCGCCCGAGCACGTCTGCCCAGCGCTCAGGGACCTCGGCCAGCACGGAGAGCCGCGCGCGCACGTCCTCTCCCCGCTTGGTGTCGTGCGTCGAGAGCGCCGTCATCGACCCGGGCCACGCTGACTGGCGCCGCTCGAACGCACGGTGGAATCCGTCGACGGACAGCGAGAAGACGCTCGGATCGCCGCCCACCTCGGTGAGCGTCCCGAGGCGCGTCGCACGGTAGAAGGCCGTGTCCTCGACGCCCTTCGCCATGACGGGACCGGTGGTCTGCTGGAACCGCCGTGCCACCTCGAGCGACGGGTCGGACAGCACCGGGACGAGAACGGCGATGGTCTCGGCGATGTCCGGGCGACGGGCGAATGCCTCGGCCGCCGCCTGCGCGAGCCACTCCTTCCCCGCCGGGAGGTACGAGCGGTACGTCGGGAAGCACGCGAGCAGCTCGGCGAGCGCGAACCGCTCGAGTGCCGCGGGTCCGCCCCGCTGCGGATCGACCTCGGTCGGATCGACGACGTCATAGCCGTGGTCCGAGCCGGACGTCGCGCGCAGGAGCGGCGAGAGGTACGCCCAGTCGACGCCGAGGTCGCGCAGGTAGTCGGTCACACCGGCCGCGGCGTCGAGGTCGAACGACCGCCGCACCTGCATCCGGTACGTCGACGCGGGCGGGATCCGCATCCGTGCCTCCTTCCCGATCCTCGTCGGCACGCGTCAGCGCGTGTCGTGCCGTGCCTCGATGCGCGGGGCCTTCGCCGGGAGGTCCTCGGGGCCGCTGTCTCCGAGCGCCGCGAGCGACGCGGCGACCGAGTGGTCGGGCTCGGTCTGCTCCTCGAGGTGCTCGCGCAGCACGAGCACCGACCGGGACTCGAGCGGCACGACCGACCCGGGGTCGATGGTGGTGACGCCCGCCTGCCGGCCGGCGGTGTCGACGATGACGTCCCACTGCGGGCTGGCCTCGACGGCGGGGATGCGGAAGTCGATCGGCTCGTCGCCGGCGTTGAAGAGCACCATGAAGTGCACGTCCTCGATGGGCTGCCCGCGTCTGTCGCGCTCGCGGATGCCGCCGCCGTTGAGGAACACCCCGACCGCGCGACCGAATCCGGAGTCCCAGTCCTCCGGCTGCATCTGCGTGCCGTCGGGTCGCAGCCACGCGAGGTCGGGCACCGGCGCGCCCTCCTCGCGCTTGACGGGGCGGCCGTCGAAGAAGCGGCTGCGCCGGAACGTCGGATGCTCCCGCCGAAGCCTCGACACCGCCGAGACGAACTCGACGAGCGGCTGATCGACGGCGTCCCAGTGCACCCACGTCAGTTCGTTGTCCTGCGCGTAGCCGTTGTTGCTGCCCTGCTGCGTACGGCCCAGCTCGTCGCCGTGCAGCAGCATGGGGACGCCCTGGCTGAGCAGCAGCGTCGCGAGGAAGTTGCGCTGCTGGCGCGCCCGCAGCTCGAGCACGGCGGGGTCGTCGGTGGGTCCTTCGACGCCGCAGTTCCACGAGCGGTTGTCGTCGGCGCCGTCCTTGTTGTCCTCGCCGTTGGCCTCGTTGTGCTTGTCGTTGTACGACACGAGGTCGCGCAGCGTGAACCCGTCGTGGGCAGTGACGAAGTTGACGGATGCCACGGGCCGCCGTCCCGAGTGCTCGTACAGGTCCGCCGACCCGGTGAGCCGCGACGCGAACTCGCCGAGGGTCGCGGGCTCGCCGCGCCAGAAGTCGCGCACGGTGTCGCGGTACTTGCCGTTCCACTCGGTCCACTGCGGCGGGAAGTTGCCCACCTGGTACCCGCCCGGACCCACGTCCCACGGCTCGGCGATGAGCTTCACCTGTGACACGACCGGATCCTGCTGGACGAGCTCGAAGAAGGTGGCCAGCTTGTCGACGTCGTAGAACTCCCGCGCGAGCGTCGCCGCGAGGTCGAACCGGAACCCGTCCACGTGCATCTCGAGCACCCAGTAGCGCAGCGAGTCCATGATGAGCTGGAGCGAGTGGGGGCTCGACACGTTGAGGCTGTTCCCCGTGCCCGTGTAGTCGGTGTAGTACCGCTTGTCGTCCTCTTCGAGCCGGTAGTACGCGGCGTTGTCGATGCCGCGCATGCTCAGCGTCGGCCCCAGGTGGCTGCCCTCGGCCGTGTGGTTGTAGACGACGTCGAGGATCACCTCGATGTCGGCCGCGTGAAGCGCCCGCACCATCGCCTTGAACTCCTGCACCTGCTGACCCGGCTCACCCGGCGAGGCGTACGTGTTCTGCGGAGCGAAGAACGAGATCGTGTTGTAGCCCCAGTAGTTCGACAGCCCCTTCTGCTGGAGCGTGTCGTCGTCGACGAACTGGTGCACGGGCATGAGCTCGACGGCGGTGACCCCGAGCTTGCGGAGGTGGTCGATCACGGCCGGATGCGCGAGCCCGGCGTAGGTTCCGCGCAGCTCTTCGGGAACGGCCGGATGCAGCATCGTGAGACCCTTCACGTGCGCCTCATAGATGAGCGACTCGGCGTACGGAGTCTTCGGCTGCCGGTCACCCGCCCAGTCGAAGAACGGGTTCACGACGACGCCCTTCATCATGCTCGCCGCGGAGTCGTCGTCGTTGCGCGAGTCGGGATCGCCGAAGTCGTAGCCGAACACGGACTGGTTCCACTGGACCTGCCCCTCGACGGCCTTCGCGTATGGGTCGAGGAGGAGCTTGTTCGGGTTGAAGCGCCTGCCTCCGGCGGGGTTGTGCTCGCCGTGCACGCGATACCCGTACCGCTGGCCAGGCCGCACGTTCGGGAGGTAGGCGTGCCACACGAACGCGTCGACGTCGACGAGCGGCACGCGGGTCTCGGCATCCGTCTCGTCGAACAGGCACAGCTCGACCTTCTCGGCGGCCTCGCTGAACAGCGCGAAGTTCGTGCCGCTCCCGTCGAAGGTCGCCCCCAGCGGGTAGGCCGATCCGGGCCACGTCTCCATGCGACTCCTCCCCTGGCGGTCGCTCACACCCTAGTCGAGCGCATTCCGCCTGCCGAGAGGCGTTGACACAGGGCGTGCGGCTCGACATGGGGCGGATGCCGCGCCCACGGCTCACTCGCCGAGGAGGTCTGGCCGGCGCTCGCGCGTGCGCGCGATCTGCTGCTCGCGCCGCCACGCCGCGATCGCGCCGTGATTGCCGCTCAAGAGGATCTCGGGGACGTCGTAGCCGCGCCACGACGCGGGCTTCGTGTAAGAGGGGTACTCGAGCAGGCCCCCTTCGTGCGACTCCTCGAGGAGGCTCTCGGGATTGCCGACGACACCGGGGATGAGCCGGCCGACCGCCTCGATCATCGCCATCGCGGCCACCTCGCCGCCGTTGAGCACGTAGTCGCCGAGGCTCACGAGCCGCACGCGCCCGAGCCTCGCGGCGTACTCGAACACCCGCTCGTCGATGCCCTCGTATCGTCCGCATCCGATGACGAGGTGCGGCTCGTGTGCGAACTCGCGCGCCGTGGCCTGCGTGAACATCTCACCGGCGGGCGACGGGAAGACGAAGACCGGCGGGGCGGCGGCATCGGCGACGATCGCGTCTAGCGCCTCGCCCCAGGGCTCCGGCTTCATGACCATGCCCGCTCCGCCGCCGTACGGGGTGTCGTCGACGGTGCGGTGACGGTCGTGCGTCCATTCGCGCAGGTCATGCACGCGCACGTCGAGGAGCCCTCGGTCGCGGGCCTTGCCCAGCAGCGACACCTCCAGCACGTCGAAGAAGGACGGGAAGATCGTGACGACATCGATGCGGTGTGCTGAGCGAGACGGAGTGCGCACGGATCGAGCCTAGTCAGCGCGCGGTCGCGCGTCCGATCTCACAACGGCCACTGCGGCGGCGTGAGGGAAACGTTGCGTCCGGGTAACGGCCCCGGCACCCGCGGCGAAACGCGCTCTTCCTAACGTCGAGCCACGGCAGTCAGCGGACCACGCGGCCCCACCGGCCGCGAGAGGAGGCACGATGTCCGGCTCTTCCGACGTCACGAACTCGAAACATGGGCCACACGGCCCCGAAAACCGGCCTGCCTATCGTGAGGCCATGGACAGGACCGGATCGACCCGACGCGTCGTCGTCGTGGGCGCCGGCATGGTCGCGCACCGCTTCGTCGAGAGCCTCACGTCGCGAGACGACGGCGACACGGTCATCACCGTCCTCGGCGAGGAACCGCGCGCGCCGTACGACCGCGTCGCGCTCACGTCCTTCTTCGACGGCGCGTCAGTCGACGACCTGACGCTCGACCGGGGCGTGCTCGAACACGTCCGTGTCCGGGTGCACACGGGCGTGCGCGCCGCTCGGATCGATCGCCGTGAGCGTGTCGTCGCGACGGACGACGGGGCGCGGCATCCGTTCGACTCCCTCGTGTTGGCGACCGGCTCGTACGCGGCACGACTCGCGGTGGACGGGTTCGAGCTGCCCGGATGCTTCGTGTATCGCACGCTCGACGACGTCGCCGCGCTCCGCGCGTTCGTCGAGGCCCGTTCGCGGCAGCTGGGCCGTCCGCTGACCGGCATGGTCATCGGCGGCGGGCTCCTCGGACTCGAGGCGGCGGGCGCGCTGCAGGGACTCGACGTGACCCCGACCGTCGTTCAGGCCGCCGACCGGCTCATGTCGGCGCAGCTCGACCTCGCGGCGGGCGACGCGCTGCGGCGGCTGATCGAGTCGCGCGGCATCCGGGTGCTCACGTCCTCGATCACGACGCGGCTCGACCCCGGACCTTCGGGGGAGGTCGCGGGGCTCGAGTTCAGCGACGGAAGCTACGAGCACGCCGATGTCGTCGTCTTCACGGTGGGTGTGCGCCCGCGCGACGAGCTCGCGCGTGAGGCGGGTCTCGACGTGGACCCTCGCGGCGGCGTCGTCATCGACGCCGGGTGCCGCACGTCGGACCCCGCGATCTTCGCGATCGGCGAGGTCGCGTCGTTCCAGGGACAGTGCGTCGGCCTCGTCGCGCCCGGCTACGCGATGGCCGAAGTCGCCGCGACGCGCCTGCTCGGCGGGAACGCGACGTTCCCGGGGTACGACCTGTCGACCAAGCTCAAACTCTCGGGCGTCGACGTCGCGAGCTTCGGCGACGCGTTCGCGACGACGCCGGGTGCTCTCGATGTGGTCTACGCCGACCCCGTCGCGGGCGTCTACAAGAAGCTCGTGCTCTCCGACGACGCCAAGACGCTGCTGGGCGGCGTGCTCGTCGGGGACGCGTCCGCGTACGCGGCCCTGCGCCCGCTCGTGGGCGGTGCGCTCGGCGGCGACCCGGCGACGTACCTCCTGCCCGAAGGCGGGGTTCCTGCGCCCGCGGGCGAACTGCCCGACGAGGCGATGGTGTGCTCGTGCAACAGCGTGTCGGCGGGTGCCATCCGTCACGCGGTGCACGAGGAGGGCTGCACCGACGTCGCGGGCGTGAAAGCGTGCACGCGCGCGGGCGCCGCGTGCGGGTCGTGCGTTCCGCTCGTCAAGCGCATTGTGGTCGGCGAGCTGCAGAAGACCGGCGCTTCGGTGAGCAACGCGATGTGCGAGCACTTCGCGCTGTCGCGCGCGCAGCTGTTCGACGCGATCCGGGTATCGGGGCTCACGACGTTCAGCGCGATCGTGGATCGGTTCGGAACGGGCCGCGGATGCGACATCTGCAAGCCCGCGATCGCGAGCATCCTGTCGACGCTCGTGCACACGCACGTGCTCGACGGCGAGAACGCGACGCTGCAGGACACCAACGACCACGTCATGGCGAACCTGCAGAAGGACGGCTCGTACTCGGTCGTGCCCCGCATTCCGGGCGGCGAGATCACACCCGAGGGACTCCTCGCGATCGGTGCGGTCGCGAAGGACTTCGGCCTGTACACGAAGATCACGGGCGGCCAGCGCATCGACATGTTCGGTGCGCGGCTCGAGCAGCTCCCCGAGATCTGGAAGCGGCTCGTCGACGCGGGCTTCGAGTCCGGTCACGCGTACGGCAAGTCGCTGCGCACGGTGAAGTCGTGTGTCGGATCGACGTGGTGCCGCTACGGCGTGCAGGACTCCGTCGGAATGGCGGTGCAGCTCGAGCTGCGGTACCGGGGGCTGCGGTCGCCGCACAAGCTCAAGCTCGGCGTCTCGGGATGCGCGCGCGAGTGCGCCGAGGCTCGGGGCAAGGACGTCGGCGTCATCGCGACCGAGGCGGGCTGGAACCTCTACGTCGGCGGCAACGGCGGCTTCACGCCGCGCCACGCGCAGCTGCTCGCCGAGGGGCTCGACGACGACGCGCTGCTCACGGCGATCGACCGGTTCCTCATGTACTACATCCGCACGGCTGACCGCCTCCAGCGCACCGCGCCGTGGCTCGAGGACCTGGAAGGCGGCCTCGACGCGCTGCGCGCCGTGATCTTCGACGACAGCCTCGGCATCTGCGCGGACCTCGACGCCGCGATGGCCGCCCACATCGACTCGTACGAGGACGAGTGGAGGGCGACGCTCGAAGACCCCGAGAAGCTCCGGCGCTTCGCGTCCTTCGTCAACGCGCCGCGCACGCCGGACCCGTCGCTCGCCTACACCGCCGAACGCGGCCAGCCGCGACCGGCGACACCCGAGGAGCGCGCCGACGGTCGCGTGCTCATCGCCGGAACGACCCTGGAGGTGCGCGCATGACGATCGTCTCGACCGCCGAGAAGCGTCCGACCCGGACGTGGGAGTGGGTGCGCGTGTGCGCCGTCGCCGACCTCGAGCCCGAGCGCGGCCGCGCGGCGCTCATCGACGGCGTGCAGCTCGCCCTCTTCCTGCTCCACGGGCCGGACGACGGCGGTCCCATCTTCGCGGTGTCGAACCTCGATCCCTACAGCGGGGCGAACGTGATCTCGCGCGGCATCGTCGGGACGAGGGCGGATGCCCCGACCGTCGCCTCCCCCATGTACAAGCAGGTGTTCGACCTGCGCACCGGCGCGTGCCTCGACACGCTGGGCAAGGATGAGCGCTCGCTCGAGACGTGGCCCGTCGCCGTGCGCGCCGGCGACGTGTTCGTCCGATGGGCGGCGCGCTCATGACCACCGTCATCGGGGTCTCGCTCACCGGACGCGACGTGCTCATGGTGGGCGGAGGCTCCGTGACCGCGCGTCGCCTGCCGCGGTTCATCGAGGAGGGGGCGCGCGTGCGCGTCGTAGCCCCCGCGCTCGACCCCGCAGTCGCGGCACTCGTGCGCGAGCACGACGTGCGGTGGATCGCACGCGCGGTCGCGGCATCCGACCTCGACGACGTGTGGTTCGTGCACACCGCCACCGGAGACCCGCACACCGACGAGTGGGTCGCCCGCGCGTGCGAGGAGCGCCGCACGCTGTGCGTCAACGCATCCGACGGCGCGCACGGCACCGCGCGGCTCGCGGCGGAGGCGCGCTCGGGAGACGTGCTCGTGGGCGTCGTGTCGGACTCCGGCGTGGATCCATCGCGGGCCGCGCGCCTGCGCGATGCGGTCGCGACGCTGCTGCGCGAAGGGCGACTCCCGGTGCGGCGCCGCCGCGCGACGGCGTCCGGCCACGTCGCGCTCGTGGGCGGCGGTCCGGGTCCCGAGGACCTCATGACGGTGCGCGGCCGCCGGCTGCTCGCCGAGGCGGACGTCGTCGTCGCGGACCGGCTCGGGCCGGCATCCGTCCTCTCCGACCTCGACTCCGACGTACAGGTCATCGACGTGGGCAAGCGGCCAGGCCACCACCCCGTGCCGCAGGAGCGCATCAACGAGCTGCTCGTCGAGCACGCGCGCGCGGGGCGGCGCGTCGTGCGACTCAAGGGCGGCGACCCGTTCGTGCTCGGACGCGGCGGCGAGGAGGTCGCCGCGTGCCTCGCGGCCGGCGTCGCCGTCGAGGTCGTCCCGGGCATCTCGAGCGCCCTCGCCGTGCCGCAGGCGGCGGGCATCCCCGTGACGCATCGCGGCACGGCGGGCGCGGTCCACGTCGTCAACGGGCAGGCGACCGTCTCGCCCGCGACGCTGGCGGCGCTCGCGGACCCGGATGCCACGACCGTCGTGCTCATGGGAGTCGCGGCGCTCCCGCGTCTCATGCGCTCCGCGCTCGACGCGGGCGTGCCGGAGGACCGGCCGGTCGCCATCGTCGAGAGCGGGCACACCGCGCGCCAGCGCACGACCCGCACGACACTCGGCCGGGCCGTGGACGACGCGCACGCGGTCGGCGTCTCGAACCCGGCGGTCATCGTCGTCGGCGACGTCGCCCGCGCCGACCTGCTGCTGCCCGCGCCAGCCGCCACGCGCGAAGGCGCAGGTCCGTGAGCGAACCCCCGCGTCCCCTGCTGTCGGCGGCGCTCGCCGGGTGCGTCATCGTCATCGCCGTCGATCGCCGGTCGAGCGAGCTCTCCGCCGCGCTCGAGCGCCACGGCGCGCAGGTCCAGCATGCGCCCGCTCTCACGATCGTGCCGCACATCGACGACGACGCGCTCGTCGCGCGAACGCGCGAGCTCATCGAGAATCCGCCCGACATCGTCGTCGCGACGACCGGGGTCGGGTTCCGCGGCTGGATCGAGGCCGCCGACGAAGCGGGGCTCAGCGATCCGCTGCACGATGCCCTCGCGGTCGCGCGGTTCGTCGCGCGCGGCCCCAAGGCGCGCGGTGCGATCCAGCAGGCGGGCTTCACCGCCGACTGGGTCGCCGAGACCGAGACGGCGGCCGAGCTCGGCGAGTTCCTCGTCGCCGAGGGCGTCGTCGGCCGGCGGATCGCGGTGCAGCACCACGGCTCCGGCGCCGACGGCCTCGACGAGCTCTTCACGAGCCACGGCGCGGACGTCGTGAGCCTCACCGTGTACCGATGGGGCGCACCGCCGGATGCCGCCGCCGTGACCCGCTCGGTGATCGCCGCCGCCTCGGGCGAGGTCGACGCCGTCCTCTTCACCTCCGCGCCGGGCGCGGCGGAGTGGCTCGCCGCCGCGGCACGCGAAGGCGTCGTCGCCGACATCGCTCGTCGCGCACGCGCGCGGCGGCTGCTCGTCGCCGCCGTGGGACCCGTGACGGCCGGACCACTGCGTGCCGCCGACATCGAGGTGCTCGTCGCCGATCGAGGCCGCCTCGGCGCGCTCGTGCGGGGCGTCGTGACCTACTACGCGTCCGGACGCGCCGCCGCGGTCGAGACCGCGGCCGGTCGCCTCGAGCTGCGCAGCAGCGGAGCAGTGCTCGACGGCGAATTCCGGCCGCTGTCGCGCACGAGCGTCGAGCTCCTCGGCGCTCTCTTCGACGCGCGCGGCCGCGTCGTCTCACGCGGATCGCTCCTGGACGTCCTGCCGCGATCGGCCGACAGCGCGCACGCGGTCGAGATGGCGATCGCACGCCTGCGCGAAGCGGTCGGCGCACCCGAGCTCATCCGCACGGTGGTCAAGCGCGGCTACCGGCTCGACGTCCAGGAGGACGAATGATCCGCCCCGTCCTCATCGCGTGCTCCCACGGCACGAGCTCGCCCGACGGCCGGACCGCCATCGGCTCGCTCGTCGACGAGGTGCGCGTGCTGCTGCCCGGCGTCGACGTGCGCGAGGCGTTCGTCGACGTGCAGGAGCCCTCCATCGACGAGGTCGTCGCGGCGCTCCCGCCCGGCCGGTCGGCGGTCATCGTCCCGCTGCTGCTGTCGACCGGGTTCCACACGGGCGTCGACATCGCGCGTGCGGCGAGGCTGCGCGACGGCGTCGTGGCGGCTCCGCCGCTCGGACCGCACGACCTCCTGGCGCTCGTGCTGGAGTCGCGGCTGGGTGAGCTCGGCCTCCGCTCCGACGACGCGATCGTGCTCGCGGCGGCGGGCTCGAGCGACCCGCGCGCCGCCGACGACGTGGGCGCCGTCGCGCAGCTCCTCTCGCGCTGCCTGTCGCGTCCCGTGGGCGTCGGCTTCGCGGCGGGGTGCGACCCGCGCATCGACGCCGCCGTCTCCGCGGCGCGCGCGGCGGGAGCGTCGCGGGTCGTCGCCGCGAGCTACGTCCTCGCGCCGGGGTACTTCGCCGACGTCATCCGCACGTCGGGGGCGGATGCCGCGACGAGCCCCCTCGGCCCGGATCCGCGCATCGCCGCGATCGTCGCCGAGCGCTATCGGGCGGCCGCGGCCCCCGTCGCCGGCGCCGCCTGAATCCGCCGCGCGACCCGCGTGGGGCATCCGTGCCCGCACTCGTGTAACGCGCAGATCACACGCCTCTCACGACGTGACTCCTTCGACCGTGACGGAGAAGTGACCAGGGGGTAACGCCCCGCGCGGGGCGATGAAACACCGGGTCCCTAGCGTCGGAGCACACGACCGGAGGAGGCCCCCATGACCATCACCCCCGCAACGTCCTCACCCCCGCAGTCCGGCCCCGAGCTCGCCGATCCCGGTGCGCCCGCGCCCGAAGCATCCGCCGTACGGCTCACGCGACGGCCGGGTCGCTGGATCGACGGCTGGGACGCCGAGAACCCGACCTTCTGGGCCGCCGAGGGCCGCTCGATCGCGAGGCGCAACCTCGGCTGGTCGATCTTCGCCGAGTTTCTCGGCTTCATCGTGTGGCAGCTGTGGAGCATCGTCGTCGTGATGCTGCCCGATGCCGGGTTCACCTTCTCGAGCTCCGAGGCGTTCTGGCTCATCTCGCTGCCGAGCCTTGTCGGCGCGACACTTCGGTTCCCGTACACGTTCATGGTCGCGCGCTTCGGCGGTCGGAACTGGACGATCGTCTCGGCCGCGCTCCTGCTCGTGCCGACCACGCTCCTCGGCATCGTCGTGACGAACTCCTCGACCCCGTTCGGCGTCATGCTCCTCATCGCGGCGCTCGCCGGCGTCGGCGGCGGCAACTTCGCGAGCTCGATGGCGAACATCACGTACTTCTTCCCGCAGCGCGAGAAGGGATGGGCGCTCGGGCTCAACGCCGCCGGCGGCAACATCGGCACCTCGGTCGCGCAGCTGCTCGTGCCGATCGCGGTCACGTTCGGCGCCGCGGCGACCCTCAACCTCGCACTCGCCGGCTGGATGTGGATCCCGCTCATCCTGCTCGCGACGTGGGGCGCGTGGCGATACATGGACAACCTGTCGTCGGCGAAGGCGGACTTCGCGGCATCCGCCGCGGCACTTCGCGAGCCGCACCTGTGGCTGCTCTCCTTGCTCTACATCGGCACGTTCGGGTCGTTCATCGGCTTCGCGAGCGTGTTCCCGAAGCTCATCGCCGACCAGTTCCCCGAGTTCTCGACGTTCCAGGTGGGCCAGGCGTCGCTGCAGCTCGCCTTCATCGGCGCTCTCGTCGGATCGCTCGCGCGCCCGTATGGCGGCAGGCTCTCCGACCGCTTCGGCGGCGCCCGCGTCACCGTGGCTGCGTTCGCGGTCATGGCGATCGGCGCCCTCGCGCTCATCGGGCTGCTGCCGCTGGGCAGCTTCTGGCTGTTCCTCGCGTGCTTCGTCGTGATCTTCGCGGCGACGGGCGTCGGCAACGGATCGACGTACCGCATGATCCCGATGGTGTTCGCGGCCCGCGGGCGGGTGAGGGGCGCGGATGCCACGCCCGCCGTCGCCTCGCAGCGCCAGGCCGCCGCCGCGCTGGGCCTCATCTCGGCGATCGGCGCGTACGGCGGATTCCTCGTGCCGCAGCTGCTCAACGCGTCGCAGTCCGCGACCGGAGGCTACACCGCGGCGTTCTGGGCGTTCGCGGCAGTGTACGCGGTGCTGCTCGCGATCACGCTCTTCGTCTACGCCATCCCGCGGAAGTCGCTCGCGCACGAGCGGATCTGAGTCCGTACGAGCGAAGGGGCGGGGCCGGTACGCCGGTTCCGCCCCTTCGCGTGCGCGTGCCAGCGACCGGTCGGGGTCAGTACACGTCCCGCAGATAGCGCTTCTCGGCGACGAGCCGCCTCTTGAACTCGTCGGCGTCGTCCTCGCCCAGCCCGCCGTGCACGCGCGCGAGGCGCACGAGCGTCGCGTCGACATCGCGCGCCATGCGGGACGCGTCGCCGCACACGTAGAGATACGCGCCCTCCTGGAGCCAGTGCCACAGCCGCGCGCCGTGCTCCAGCATCCGGTCCTGCACATAGACCTTCTGCCGCTGGTCGCGCGAGAACGCGAGGTCGAGGCGCGTCAGGAAGCCGTCGGCGTGCATCGCCTCGAGCTCGTCGCGGTAGAGGAAGTCGGTCGCGGCGTGCTGGTCGCCGAAGAACAGCCAGTTCGCGCCGGTATGCCCGTTCGCACGACGATCGTGCAGGAAGGCGCGGAACGGCGCGACGCCCGTGCCCGGGCCCACCATGACCACGCGCGCCGTCGGGTCCAGCGGTGGCCGGAAGTGCAGCGAGCGCTGGAGGTAGATCGGCACGGGCGTGTGCGCCGCCCGATCGGCCAGCAGTGTGGAGCACACTCCCCCGCGCGCCTCGCCCGCCTCCGTGCGGAAGCGCACGACCGACACCGTGGCCTCGACGCGGTCGGGTGAGACGAGCGGGCTCGACGAGATGGAGTACTGACGCGGCTGCAGGCGCGACAGCACATCGATCCACTCCTCCGGCTCCGCGTGCACGGGGAACTCGCGCAGCAGGTCGACCGCCTGCTTCGACCACAGGAAGCGCTCGAGGTCGGCGCTGTTGTTCCGTACGAGCCGCGCGAGCCGCGCGTCGGCCGTGCGCTCGACGACGAACCGCAGGAGGGCGGGGGTGATGCGCGTGACGTCGAGGCGCGTCCGCAGCACGTCCCCGAACCGCCGCCTCTCACCGTCGACCGACACGGTCGTCGCCGCCCCGAGCCTCGTGGTCGTGAGCCATGCCTCCACCGTGCGAGGGTCGTTGTCGCACACCACCCCGATCGAGTCGCCCGCGGAGTACGTGAGGTCCGCCGACGACAGGTCGAATGCGATGCGGCGGACCTCCTTCGCAGATCCCGCGCCGCTCAACAGCTCATTGCGCACGAGAGGAGTCACCAGGGGACGGGCGCGCGTGAACGGCTCGGGCACCGACGTGGTGGCGTTCGCTGTCGCGGGTGAGTCGGATGCCCCGGCCGCAGCGCCGCTCACCGTCCCGGCCCTCGCGCGGGGGTCCTCCGAGAGCGCCGCCAGCACATCGTCGAGCCAGCGCCGCGCCGGCCCCGGATCATGCGCCTCGCAGTCCACGCGCGGCACGATCGCCGTCGCTCCGAGCTCGCCGAGCCGCGCGTCCAGGCTGCGCCCGTGGGCGCAGAAGTCGGCGTACCCGGTGTCGCCGAAGGCGAGCACTGAGTAGCGCAACCCGTCGAGCGCCGGCGCTCCGTCGGCGCGCAGCTCGTCCCAGAGTCCGGCGGCGTTGTCGGGTGGGCCGCCGTCTCCGAAAGTCGACGTCACGACGAGCAGCCGCTCGATACGGGTGAGATCACCCACGGCGATCGCGTCCATTCCCACGGGCCGCACGGTCACGCCGCGCTCCGCGAGCGCAGTCGCGGTCGCCCGCGCGAACTCCTCGGTCGTGCCGGTCTGCGACCCCCACACGAGCAGCACGTCGTCCCGCCGGGGACCACTGCCCAGCGCAGAGGTCAGCCCCGCCGGCTCGACTCCGCCGGAGGCGGCACGCGCGAGCAGCCCGTTGAACCAGGCACGCACGGGTTCCGACACCGGTGCCGACGCGGGCAGGGCCGGGACGACCGCGCGCCGGGCGGTGGTGCCCGCGACGCCGGCGAGGAACCCCGCGAGATAGGCCTCCTCGTGAGTCGCGATCACGGGGCGGTCGCCCTCGGCCGCGGCGAGGGCGACCGCATCCGGACTCTCGTTCTTCGCAGCCCCGGCCACCCGGCGCAGCGTGACCGCCGCGTACTTGAACTCGGGCTGGCGAGACGCCTCGTCGACCGCGTCGTTCGTGAGCGCGTTCACCGTGAGGTACTCGCCGTGCTCGTCGTTCCAGTGGAACGGCGCGAAGCAGAACCCCGGCTGCACGCGATCCGTCACGACTGCGGGCAGCACGACGCGCCCGCGGCGGGAGGCGACCTCGATCTGATCTCCCTCCGCGATGCCGAGCCCCTCCGCGTCGTGCGGGTTCACTTCCACGAACGGGCCGGGATCGAGCCGCATGAGCGCCGGCACGCGGCCCGTCTTGGTCATCGTGTGCCACTGGTGCGGCAGACGGCCGGTGTTGAGCACGAGCGGGTAATCGTCGTCGGGCAGCTCGGCCGGATCGAGGTGCGGGCGCGCGAGGAACTGCGCACGCCGCGACGGCGTGGGAAACGCGAGCCGCGGCATCCGACCGTCCTGGCCGGTGTGCAGACTCTGGCTCACGCCGTCGTTGAGGTATCGGATCGGATGCCGCGCCTCCCCGTCGCCCGGCGACGCCGGCCACTGCACCGGCCCTTCGCGCAGCCGCTGGTACGTGACCCCCCGCAGGTCCCATCCGGTCGCGGGGTTCCAGAACCGGCGCAGCTCGTCGAAGACCTCCTCGGATGAGGCGTACGAGAACGCCTCACCGAACCCGAGCGCCTCGGCCATGAGGCAGATGAGGCGCCAGTCGGGCGTCGCGTCTCCCGGTGCGTCGATCGAGCGCTGCACAAGCGTGAGAGTGCGATCGGAGTTCACCGTCACGCCGTCCGACTCCACCCACAGCGCCGCGGGCAGCAGGATGTCGGCGTACGCCGTCGTCGCCGTCTCGGTGAACACGTCCTGCGCGATGATGAGATCGGCCGCCTCGAGCCCCTCGATCACGGTGCGCCGGTTCGCGACCGACACCACGGGGTTCGTGCAGATGATCCACGCGGCCTTGATCTCGCCCTCGGCCATCGCGCGGTACATGTCGACCGTGCCGGTGCCCGCCTCGGCACGGATCGAGCCGGGCGCGACGCCCCACACGCGCTCGGCGAACGCGCGGTCGTCGGCGTCGAACACCGAGCGCTGTCCCGGCAGCCCCGGGCCCATGTAGCCCATCTCGCGGCCGCCCATCGCGTTGGGCTGACCCGTGAGCGACAGCGGCCCGCTGCCGGGACGGCAGATCGCGCCTGTCGCGAGGTGAAGGTTGCAGATGGCGTTCGTGTTCCACGTGCCGTGCGTGGACTGGTTGAGGCCCATCGTCCACAGCGTCATCCACTCGCCCGCTTCGCCGATCCAGCGCGCGACCGTGCGCAGATCCTCCTCGCGCAGGCCCGTGATGCGCGCGACGGTGACCGGGTCGTAGTCCGCGAGGAAGGCGGGCATCGCGTCCCAGCCGTCGGTGTGCTCGCGGATGAACTCCTCGTCGATGCGGCCCTCGGCGACGAGCACGTGCAGCAGGCCGTTGAGGAGCGCCAGGTCGGTGCCGGGCCTGATCTGCAGGAAGAGGTCGGCGCGGTCAGCGGTCGCCGTGCGGCGCGGGTCGACCACGATGAGCCGCGCCCCTGCGCGCAGCCGGTCGGCCATCCGCAGGAAGAGGATCGGGTGGCAGTCCGCGGTGTTCGACCCGATCACGAAGAAGAGGTCGGCGCGGTCGATGTCCTCGTACGCCCCCGGGGGCCCATCCGCGCCGAGGGACTGCTTGTAGCCGGTCCCCGCCGACGCCATGCACAGGCGCGAGTTCGACTCGAGGTGGATCCCCCGCAGGAACCCCTTCACGAGCTTGTTCGACAGGTACTGCGCCTCGGTCGACATCTGACCCGACACGTACACTGCGACGGCATCCGGCCCGTGCTCGTCGACGATCGCGCGCAGACGCCGCGCGGCCTCGCGGATCGCCGCGTCGAGCGAGGCCGGAATCGCCGGCCCACCGCGCTCGGGGCGCACGTACGCGGTCGTCATGCGGCCCGGTGCGCGCATGAGCTCGGCGTGCGTCGCGCCCTTCGTGCACAAGCGGCCGTGGTTCGTGGGGTGCGCCCGGTCACCTGCCACACGGGAGATCGCCGGATGCCCCTCCCCACCCGGCTCCGTCGTCACGACGATGCCGCAGCCCACGCCGCAGTACGAGCACACGGTGCGGGTCGCGGTCCCGGTGGCGCCGTCGTGCTCGCGGGCGATGGTGTCGGCGGGCGTGGTCATACGGATCGATGATCCGATGCCCACGTTCCGCGGTGTTTCCCGGCGTGTTTCGGGGGGATCACATCTCGCGCATCACACGAACGCGCGGCTTGTGAGATGAGCGCTCAGCCGGCGGAGTCGTCCTCGGGGGCGGATTCGCCTTCGGGGGCGGAGTCGCCTTCGGGGGTGGTGTCGCCCGCGGCATCCGCCTCGCCCGCGTCACCCTCACCGTTCTCGGTGGGGAGCTCCTCGAACAGGCCTGCTGGCGGCGTCACGATGACGCGACCGCCCGCGATGTCGACCTCTGGCACGATCGCCTTCACAAAAGGCACGAGCACCTCGGACCCGCCGGATGCGCGCTTGACGATCAGCAGATCCTGCGCGGGCAGGTGGTCGACGCGGATGACGCGTCCGACCGTCTCGCCGTCGCGCATGACGTCGAGCCCGACGAGCTGGTGGTCGTACCAGGCGTCGTCCTCGGCGGGGGCGGCGCTCTCGTCCTGGTCGATCCACAGGATCGCGCGCACGACGCTCTCGGCCGCCGTGCGGTCGTCGATCCCCTCGAAGAAGGCGACGGGGTGGTTGTTCATCCAGCGGAACTCGCGCACGGTGAGCGTCCTGCCGTGCCACGGCGACGACTCGGGAACCTGCAGCGTGAATGTCGCGCCGGGGGCGAAACGACCCTCGGGGTCGTCAGTGTAGAGCTCGAGCTTGAGGGCGCCTTTGAGTCCATGCGCCTTGACGAGCCGCCCGACGCGCAACTGCGTACGCCCCTGCTTCTTGCCGGCCCGGGCCGGGCGTGAGCCCTTCGAGCCCTTCGAGTCTGCGCCCGCCACGTCAGTCGTCGGCGACGTCGACGCGCACGCGCCGGCCGTCTGCGAGAGCCGAGATGAGGGTGCGCAGCGCTTTGGCCGTGCGGCCGCCGCGCCCGATCACGCGACCACGATCGTCGGGGTGCACGTGCACTTCGAGCACGTCGCCACGGGGCGACGTCGACGAGGTGATGCGCACGTCATCGGGGTGATCGACGATCCCCTTGACGACGTGTTCGAGCGCGGCGGCGAGCAACGGATTACTCGGCGTCGGTCGCGTCGGCGGCGGGCGCCTCAGCCTCGGCCTCGGTCGCCTCGGCGGGCGCCTCCGCCTTCTTCTCGGCCTTGGGCTGGATGACCGACTTCTTCGAGGCGTCGACCTGGAACTCGGCCTTGCCCTCGCGGGTCTTCACCGTCGAGACGGCGTCCTTGTCACCCTTGAACTTGCCCCAGTCGCCCGTGAGCTTGAGAAGCGCGCGGACCTGGTCGGTCGGCTGCGCGCCGACGGAGAGCCAGTACTGGGCGCGGTCGGAGTCGACCTCGATGAGCGAGGGCTCCTCGGTGGGGTGGTACTTGCCGATCTCCTCGATCACACGACCGTCGCGCTTGGTGCGCGAGTCGGCGACGACGATGCGGTAGTAGGGCGCGCGGATCTTGCCCAGGCGCTTGAGACGAATCTTGACAGCCACGATTCTCCTGAAAGGTAACGGAAGCGAAGCGAACCGGTCGCCTGGAGCGTGGGGTGCACACCCGGCGGGAGCTCAGAGGGAGACGGACGCTGGATAGAGGGTCGAGCGTCACGTTCAGCCCTCTATTCTGCCAGACCGCAGGAGCACCCGCGAACACCCCGCCCACCAGACCGCAGGAGCACCCGCGAACACCCCGCCCACCAGGATGTCAAGGCCGCCGTGGAGCGCCCGAATCGCGACATCCGCGTGCCAAGATGTGGAAATGACGGTGCCCTTCGCGACATCCGCCAGATCGTCGGTCGGCCTGGAGTGGGAGCTCATGCTCGCCGACGGCACGACCGGCGACCTCGTTCCGCGCGCACCCGACGTGCTCGACGCGCTTGCGGACCACACGCAGCACGAGCGCTACACCGTGACCGGCGAGCTGCTCACCAACACGGTGGAGGTCACCAGCGGCATCGGCGCCACCGTGGCGGCCGCCGTCGACGACATCGCGGATGCGATCGCGGCCGTGCGCACGGTGACCAACCCCCTCGAGGTCGAGCTCCTGTGCGCGGGCAGCCACCCCTTCGCGCAGTGGTACAAGCAGGGCATCACCGACAAGACGCGGTACCACAAGCTCATCGAGCGCACGCAGTGGTGGGGTCGCAACATGATGATCTGGGGCATCCACGTGCACGTCGGCGTCGACGACGTCAAGAAGGTCTTCCCGATCATCAACGCCCTGTCGATCTACCTCCCCCACCTGCAGGCGCTGTCGGCGTCGTCGCCGTTCTGGGCCGGCGAGCGCACCGGGTACGCGTCGAACCGGTCGCTCGTGTTCCAGCAGCTTCCGACCGCGGGGCTCCCGTGGCCGCTCGACGACTGGGCGCAGTTCGAGGGTTACCTCGACGACATGGTCCGCACGGGGGTCATGGAGGATGCGACCGAGGTGCGCTGGGACATCCGCCCCGCCCCTCGCTGGGGCACGATCGAGGTGCGCGCGTGCGACGGCATGTCGACGCTCCCCGAGCTCGCCGCCGTGGCCTCGCTCGTCCAGACACTCGTCGAGCACTTCTCTCGTCAGCTCGACGAGGGCCGCGACCTGCCGCGGCTTCAGCCGTGGTTCATCCGCGAGAACAAGTGGCGCGCCGCCCGCTACGGGCTCGAGGCGCGCGTCATCGTCGACCGCGACGGCACCGAGCGACCCGTGCGCGATCACCTCCGCGAGACGATGGAAGTGCTCGCCGACATCGCGGTCGAGCTCAAGTGCGCGCGCGAGTTCGCGGGGCTCGAGCTCATCCTGTCGCAGGGTGCGAGCTACGCGCGGCAGGTGATGGTGGCGGATGCCGCCGACGGCGACCTCCGCGAGGTCGTGATGCACCTCATCCGCGAGTTCCGCGCCGGCCCGACGCTGCGCGAGCACCTCGCGAACTTCAGCATCTGACCGGCGCGGGTGCCCCGCCGCCCAGTCGTGCTGAGCGTAGGAGATGGCGCCGGCGTAGGACGCGAGCCGCGGCATCCGTCCTACCCCTGGACCATCTCCTACCCTCGACGTGGGATCAGGATCAGGCCGCACGATGCAGCCCCTGGGCGACGGCGGTGAGCACCGTCTGCTCCACACGCGGCCACTCGTGGACGACCTGCTTCCAGTCGAAGCGCAGCACGGTGAACCCTAGGAGGGCGAGCCGTGCGTCCGCTTCGATGTCCCGTCGGCGATCCTTCGGGGAACTGTGGTGGGCGAACCCGTCCAACTGCACGACGAGCCGGTCTCCGATGAGGAAGTCGACGCGCCGGCCGTCGAGCAGGACCTGCTGCCGCAGCGCGAGGCCGAACGCGGAGAACCGAGCGAGGAAGAGCGTGTCGAGACCGGAGTCACTCAGCGAGGACGCCAACTCCGCGAGCGCGGCCGCGTGCGTGCTTCCCCACTCGATCCGGGTCAGCATGCGGCGGTCGATGAGTTCCTTGTTCAGCGAGGACTCCCACACTGTGAGGGCGTCCTCGCGGGGCAGGCATCGCGCGACGTGGAACAGCACATTGACGATCGGATCCTCGGTCGCGTATTTCGCGACGGGAACGGGGCCGACCGCCCAGTGCACAGCGAGCCGCTCCGCATCGCCAACCCGTGATGCCGTCGGCTTGACCGCGATGTGCACCTCGTCCTCGTGGTCGGGCACCCGGAGACCGGAACGTCGTGCGGCGGTCACGCAGCTGCCCCGGCCGCCGCCGGCTATGGCCGCGACGACCTGCGGGGCAGCACCTGGACTGACGAGCCAACTGCGCCGCACGCGCCTCACGCCGGCGTCCACCGCGTCCGCGATCGCGCGACCTGAGAATCCGCGTGCGCGCGCTTCAGCCGTATGCGCCACGCCGCCGCGGTGCGCGAGCCAGTCGATGACGCGTTCTCCGGATGCCACGCCGACAGAGTGCCCCTGCAGGGGTGCCCGTCCGCTTCATGGACTCGCACCTGTGCACAATCGACCCGCCGCGCATCGGCGGGGAGGAACCTGCGTCCGTCGCGGCGCGGCGCGGGCGTAGGACATGACTCGGGCGTAGGAGCCTTCACGAGGAGTCGCTCCTACCCCCGGATCATCTCCTACCTCGAGCACGCGTCGAGGCGAGGCCCGGCGCGATCGCCTCGCCTCGCGCGATCGCCTTGCCGCGGGCGCGCCCGCGGCGTCAGCGCCGCCCGAGGAGCTTCTGCAGCTCGGCGAGGTCCTCGGCTGACGGGGTGCCGCCCGGCGCGCCGGCGCCGGAGCCGCCCAGCCCGAAGCCCGAGCCGGCGGGCTGTGCGGACGACTGCGCCGCGATCCCCGCGTTCTCGGCCGCGCGCTTGGCGGGGTTGCCCGAGCGGGAGCCCTGGCCACGACCCTTCGAGGACTTCCCGCCGCGCTTCGCCGACGCGCCGGGGCGCCCCGCTCCGGGGATCGGACCCATGCCGGGGATGTTGGGCACTCCCCCGCGCGCGACGGTCTTCATCATCTTGGCGGCCTGCTCGAAACGCTGCACGAGCTGGTTCACGTCGGTGACCGTCATGCCCGACCCGCGCGCGATGCGGAGGCGCCGCGAGCCGTTGAGCAGCTTCGTGTTGCGGCGCTCGGTGGGGGTCATCGAGCGGATGATCGCCTCGGTGCGATCGATCTCGCGCTCGTCGAAGTCGTCGAGCTGCTGCTTCATCTGGCCCATGCCCGGCAGCATGCCGAGCATCTTCTTCATCGAGCCCATCTTGCGCATCTGCTGCATCTGCTCGAGGAAGTCCTCGAGCGTGAACTGCTCGGTCGCGAGCTTCTCGGCGACCTTGCGCGCCTCCTCCTCGTCGAACGCCTGCTGGGTCTGCTCGATGAGGGTGAGGATGTCGCCGAGATCGAGGATGCGCGACGCCATACGGTCGGGGTGGAACGGCTCGAGGTCGTCGAGACCCTCACCGGTCGACGCGTAGATGATCGGACGGCCGGTGACGGATGCCACGGACAGCGCCGCGCCGCCGCGCGCGTCGCCGTCGAGCTTCGACAGGACGACGCCGGTGAAGTCGACGCCCTCCTGGAAGGCCTTCGCGGTGTTGACGGCGTCCTGACCGATCATCGCATCGATGACGAAGAGCACCTCGTCGGGGTCTGTCGCCCTGCGGATGTCGGCTGCCTGCTTCATGAGCTCGGCGTCGACGCCCAATCGGCCGGCGGTGTCGATGATGACGACGTCGTGCTGCTGGCGACGCGCGACCTCGACGCCGTCGCGCGCGACCTTGACCGGGTCGCCGACGCCGTTGCCGGGCTCGGGTGCGTAGATCGCTGCGCCCGCGCGCTCGGCGACGACCTGCAGCTGGTTGACGGCGTTCGGGCGCTGCAGGTCCGCCGCGATGAGCAGCGGCGTGTGCCCGTCCTTCTCGAGCTGGCGCGCGAGCTTGCCCGCGAAAGTCGTCTTACCGGAGCCCTGAAGGCCCGCGAGCATGATGACCGTCGGCGGGTTCTTCGCGAACTGCAGGCGACGCTGCTCGCCGCCGAGGATCGCGACGAGCTCCTCGTTGACGATCTGCACGACCTGCTGGGCCGGGTTCAGCGCGCGGTTGACCTCGTCGCCGAGCGCGCGCTCGCGCACCTTCGCGGTGAAGTCCTTGACGACCGGGAGCGCGACGTCGGCGTCTAGCAGCGCACGCCGGATCTCGCGGACCGTGCCGTCGACGTCCGCGGGCGAGAGCTTGCCCTTGGTGCGGAGATTGCGGAAGGTCTCGGTGAGCCGATCGGAGAGCGTGCCGAAGGTAGCCATGATCCGGCAAGTTTACGCGAGCGAACCCTCGTCCCCGCTCTGCGGCTCGGGCCCGAGCTCCTGGAAGAGCGTGAGCTGCAGACCGGCCTTGCCCCGCACACGCGCGTTGAGCGATCGCCAAGGAGTGACGCGAGCGGATGCCTCGACCTCGGCACCGGCATCCGCGAGTCGTTCCTGCACCGCCGCCGTGTCGTCGACCTCGAGGGCGATGCGGATGCGGTCGCTGTGCCGGCCGTCGGTCTCGACCCTGTCGATGAGCTCGACCTGGGCGGGGTTGGAGAGCTCGAGGGTCGCGCGTCCGGCGTCGAGGATCGCCACGCGCGCGCCACCCTCGCCCTCGTACGCCTCGGCCTGCGGCATGCCGACGACGTCGCGGTAGAACGCGAGCGCGTCCTCGAAGTCCTCGGCGCGCGCCACGACGCGCAGCTGCCGCACCTCGCCGCGCGACGCGACGGGCGCGCCGCGCGACGCCACGTTGAGCGCTTGCATGAGGAAGGCGGCGAGCTGGGTGCGGCCGGGTCCGGCATCCGCCCATTCCCACACCGCCGCGAGCACCGCTCCCGCCAATGCGGCCGCCTGCACCTCGGCGGTCAGGCGATCCGCGCCCGAGCGCGTGAGCCATTCGGCGATCGCCCGCGCGAGGCGCGCCTGCCGGATGGCCCGTTCGCGCACGAGCTCGTCCGCGATGCCCATCGCGTCGGCGTTCGCGACCGCGAGCGCGAGACTGTCGGGCGCGAACCCGCCGGCGATGGCCTCGATCACGGCCCGCACGGGCTCATCGCCTACTGTGAGCGCGCTCGCGGCCGCGTCGATCCGCTCGTCGAAAGCCGCCCACAGGATGTCACCCTTGGACGCGAAGTAGTTGAAGAAGCTCGAACGGCTGACGCCGGCGCGGTTGGTGATGTCGGAGACGGATGTCTCCGCGTAGCCGCGCTCGAGGAACAGCTCGCATGCGGCTTCGGCGAGGGTCTCGCGGGAGGACGCGCGGGGACGTCCGGTGCGGGATGCGGAGTCGGAGGGCGCCATCCATCCAGAGTAGACAGCGCAGCGGGTGCGGGCACATAGGCGGGTCAGTGTGGGCGTGCCGTTCGCTCCGTGTCCCATTGCCGCGCGATCGCGGCGCAGTCGTCGTGGCGCTCCGACGGCACGACGAGGATGAGGCGGCCGTCGTGGTCGCTGTACTGGACGAGGACGTCGATGCCGGCATCCGCCACCCGACGCGTGAATCGGCCGAGCTGGCCCGGCGTCTCCTGGTCGAGCCGCAGCATCACGACCGGTGACACGGTCGCGCGCCCGAGTCCGGCGCGCGAGAGCGCGGATGCCGCGCGGTCGCCGTCGGCCACGAGGAAGTGCGCCACGCCGACGCCGCCGTGCGTGAAGACCCCGCCGCCCTCGAGGCTCACTCCCGCTTCGCCGAGCACGTCTCCGAAGTCGGCGAGCGCGCCCGGGCGCGCCGGAAGCTCGATGCCGAGGTCCACGAATGCGCTCATGACGACACCGCCCGCGACGGCACCGCGTCGACGACGGTGACGTCGAGCGATACTTCGGTGCGGAGGGAGTTCGCGATGTAGCACGTCTCGTGTGCGCGCTGCGCCGCCTCGATCACCTTCGCATGATCAGTGCCCGGCGCGACGTGAACGGTCGGCGCGAGGACGATCGAGCCGATGCGCGCGGGCTGTTCGGCGAGGTCCATGGCACCGTGCGCCGCGTCGACGTAGCGGACGACCTCGATCCCGGCGCGGTTCGCCACCGCGAGGAACGAGAGCAGCTGGCACGAGCTGGCCGCCGCGACGAGCATCTGCTCGGGGTTCATGAGCCTGTCGTCCCCGCGGAACGCGGGATCGGCGCTCAGCCGCAGTGGCGTGTCGGCGGGAGGCGCCGACACCTCATGAGTGCGGTCGTACGCGGCGTACGGGCCTGTGGTCGATCCGGCCCAGCTCGTAAGGGTGCGATAGGTGTGCTTCGTCATGCCGCGACGATAGGACGGGATCGTTTCGGCCCGCGCCGAAGTGTGCACGAGTACCGTCGGACGCATGGCGAAGGACTTCACCGTGATCGGCCGCGCACTCGCGACGCCTGCGAGGTCCGACATGATCAACGCCCTCATGGACGGCTCGGCGCGTCCGGCGAGCGAGCTCGCCTCCGCCGCCGGAGTGTCGCCCGCGACGGCTTCCGAGCATCTCGCGGTCCTCACCGACGCCGGACTGGTCACCTGCACGCCGCGAGGCCGACGGAGGTACTACCGCCTCGCCGACGGCGCCGTCGCGTCGGGCCTGGAGCATCTCGGCAACCTGTGCCCCGACGCGCCGGCGGTCACGTACCGGCAGTCGCGCGACGCCCGCACCCTCGCGCAGGCGCGGTTCTGCTATGACCACCTCGCCGGGCGACTCGGCGTCGCCCTCACCGACTCGATGATCGGGGCCGGCTGGCTCGACGAGACGGACCTCACGCCGACGCGCGCCGCGCCGGCCGCCTTCGCCGAGCGCGGAATCGATCTCGATGCCCTGCCGTCGCGCCGCCGCATCGCCCGCCGGTGCGCCGACTGGACGGAGCGCAGGGCGCACCTGGCGGGCGCGCTCGGCGCCGCGGTCGCCGTGCGATTCCTCGACGCCGGGTGGCTCGCGCGCATCCCGGAGGGACGCGGCCTGCGCATCACGCGGGACGGGTGGACGGCCCTCGAAGCGCAGTGGGGCGTTCGGCGGGAGAAGCTCGCGGCCGACGTGTAGATGCGCCGACGCGGCATCCGTCTTGCCTTCGCCGTGAGTCGCGTATTGTTAGACGCGATCCAACAACGCCACAAGCGAAGGAGCACGATGCTCGACATCCTGCCCGCGGGGCTCGCGCCGGACTTCGTCCCCTACCTGGAGGGATGGGAGCTGCAGCGCCGCATCCACGCAGAGGTCGTCGTCGGCGATCGGCCCGACACCCTCATCCTGCTC
Source organism: Microbacterium immunditiarum (assembly GCF_013409785.1). Classification (NCBI taxonomy): domain Bacteria; kingdom Bacillati; phylum Actinomycetota; class Actinomycetes; order Micrococcales; family Microbacteriaceae; genus Microbacterium; species Microbacterium immunditiarum. The sequence continues at coordinate 2,304,972 of NZ_JACCBV010000001.1, read as the reverse complement.
GAGCACGAGCCGGTGTACACCGCGGGCAAGCGCACCGAGCCGCACGAGCGGCCGGTCGACGGCACACCGGTGATCGACGTCGACCGCGGCGGCAAGATCACGTGGCACGGGCCGGGTCAGCTCGTGGGCTATCCGATCGTCCGGCTGGCCGAGCCCGTCGACGTCGTCGCGCACGTGCGACGACTCGAGCGCCTGCTCATCGACGTGCTGCGCGAGCACGGCGTCGAGGGCTACCAGGTCGCGGGCCGCAGCGGCGTGTGGGTGCGCCGCCCCCTCTCGGAGGACAAGGTCGCCGCGATCGGCGTCCGCGTCGAGCGCGGCGTGACGATGCACGGCTTCGCGGTCAACTGCGACAACACGCTCGCAGGCTTCCGCGGCATCATCCCGTGCGGTATCACCGACGCGGGCGTGACGACCGTGAGCGAGGTCGCCGGCGCACATGTCTCGCCCGCCGACATCGTCGACACCGTCTCGAGGGTCTTCGCCGCCGAGTACGCCGAGGTGATCGCGTGAGCGCGGCATCGCCCGAGGGGCGCCGGATGCTCCGCCTCGAGGTCCGCAACGCGCAGACGCCCATCGAGCGAAAGCCCGAGTGGATCAAGACGAAGGCGAAGCTCGGCCCGGAATACCAGGCGCTGCACTCGCTCGTGAAGAGCGAGGAGCTGCACACGGTGTGCCAGGAGGCGGGCTGCCCGAACATCTACGAGTGCTGGGAGGACCGCGAGGCGACGTTCCTCATCGGCGGATCGCAGTGCACCCGCCGGTGCGACTTCTGCCAGATCGACACCGGCAAGCCCGCCGACTACGACACCGACGAGCCGCGGCGCGTGGCCGAGAGCGTGAGCCGGATGCAGCTGCGGTACGCGACCGTCACGGGCGTCGCACGCGACGATCTCCCCGACGGCGGGGCGTGGCTGCACGCCGAGACGGTGCGGCAGATCCACGCGCAGAACCCCGGCACGGGCGTCGAGATCCTCGCGACCGACTTCAACGGGGAGCCGGCGCTCCTCGACGAGGTCTTCGACAGCCGTCCCGAGGTGTTCGCGCACAACGTCGAGACGGTTCCGCGCATCTTCAAGCGCATCCGGCCGGCGTTCCGCTATGACCGATCGCTCGGCGTGCTCACGCGCGCCCGCGACGCGGGGCTCATCACGAAGTCGAACCTCATCCTCGGCATGGGCGAGGAGCCCGAAGAGGTCATGCAGGCGCTGCAGGACCTGCACGACGCCGGCACCGACATCATCACCATCACGCAGTACCTGCGGCCGACGCCCCGCCACCTGCCGGTGGCCCGGTGGGTGAAGCCGCAGGAGTTCGTGGAGTTCAAGGACGAGGCCGAGCGGATCGGGTTCCTCGGCGTCCTCGCCGGTCCGCTCGTGCGCTCGTCGTACCGCGCGGGACGCCTGTGGGCGAGCTCGATGATCGCGAAGGGCCGAGACATCCCGCCGCACCTCGCACACCTCGCGAAGGACATCGCCGCCGAAGGGGTTTCGTTCGCGCAGGCGGTGTGAGCCGGGCGGGCGCCGAGGTGTCTAGTCGGCGCTCGTCACCGTGAGGACGTCGCCGCCGGAGTCGAGGTTGACCAGGAGCACGTCATCTGTGGCATCGGGGTCGAGTGCGTACTCGAGCACCGCGAACGGCTCGGCGCCGCCGTGCTCGTCGGCGAGGATCGTCATGCTCATGAGCTGCAGCGACCGGATGACGTCGATGTGCGTGTCTCCGGAGATGTCGACCAGCATGTCGTGCAGGTCGTCGCCGAGCGTCTCCTGCTGCTGGAGGATGTACTCGGTCACCTCGCTCGTGCGGTCGTCGAGCTCATTGACCATCGCGTTGCGCGCGCTGCGATCGATCGTCTCGAGCGACGAGATGAGCGCCGCGGCCACGTCCAGCGCCGTCTCGGATACGTCGTCCTGGTCGGGCGCGGTCAGGTCGACCGTGACGGTCTGGTCGCCGAGTTCGACGTTCTCGGACCAGAAGATCGACCCGTCCGGCCCGGACTCGAGGAGGCCGAAGAAGTCGTGCTCGATCGCCATATCCCCATGAAACCAGCCTCTCGCCCGGTGCGATAGTCCGAGCATGGCGTGTGCGCAGACCCGGTCGGGATCGGGCTGCCCGAGGCCGTCATTCGACGAGCGATGCGGCGAAGACGTGGGGCGTGAAGCCGGTCAGATCGCCGATGCCCTCGCCCTGTCCGAGCAGCTTCACGGGGATTCCCGTGCGCTCCTGCACCGCCAGCACGAAGCCGCCCTTGGCCGAGCCGTCGAGCTTCGTGATCACAAGGCCCGTGACCCCCGCGTGCTCGAGGAACGCCTGCGCCTGCATGACGCCGTTCTGGCCGGTCGTCGCGTCGAGCACGAGGAGCACCTCGCTGATCGGCGCCTGCTTCTCGATCACTCGACGGATCTTGCTGAGCTCGTCCATGAGCCCGCCCTTGGTGTGCAGGCGGCCGGCGGTGTCGACGAGCACGATCTCGGTTCCGGTGCGGTTGGCATACTCGATCGTCTGGTACGCGACGGATGCCGGGTCCTGACCCTCTTGCTGAGGGCGGACGATCGCGGCACCGCCTCGCTCCGCCCACGTGGCGAGCTGATCGACGGCGGCGGCCCGGAACGTGTCGGCCGCGCCCACGACGACCGACCGCCCGTAGCGCTGCAGGAACTTCGCGAACTTGCCGATCGTCGTCGTCTTGCCGACGCCGTTGACCCCCACGACGAGCACGACCGCGGGGCGCTCGGTGAGCTTGAGCGTCCTGTCGAACTTCGCGAAGTGCTCCTCGAGTGTCTCGACGAGCATCCGCTTGAGGTCGCGCGGATCGGTCGTGCGGAAACGGTCGACCTTCTCGCGGAGCTCCTCGACGATGCGCTCGGTGATGTCGGGGCCGAAGTCCGCCGTGATCAGCGCGGCTTCGAGGTCGTCCCAGGTCGTCTCGTCGATCGTCGGTTTCACGAACATGCCGCGCAGGGCGCGGCCGAGCGACCAGGGGTTCTCCGCCATGCCTCCAGCCTAGGCGGGAGTCAAGGCGGACCCGCGCACGAGTATCTGCCGGCGGCGAACACCGCTCCTTCCCACTGACGCGACGGACCGATCGAAACACCGACACGAGAATCGGAGTCCGACATGAACGACGACATACGGGGCAGTCACTTCTCCGCCCGGCATCCGGCGCCTGCCGCCGTTCGCCCAGGGATCGATCGTGCTCGGCAACGCGCCCGCGTGACCCGGATGCGCCGTCAGGAGGCCGCGCGCTCGCGCACGCGCTGGCCGACGACGGCCGAGACGCCGTCCTGCCGCATCGAGACGCCGTAGAGCGCGTCGGCGATCTCCATCGTCCGCTTCTGGTGCGTGATGACGATGAGCTGGCTCGTCTCGCGCAACTGCTCGAACACGCCGAGCAGCCGGCCGAGGTTCGCGTCGTCGAGCGCCGCCTCGACCTCATCGAGGATGTAGAAGGGGCTCGGCCGCGCCTTGAAGATCGCCACGAGCAGCGCGACCGCCGCGAGCGAGCGCTCACCGCCCGACAGGAGCGAGAGCCGCTCGATCTTCTTGCCGACGGGGCGCACCGATACTTCGATGCCGGTCGTGAGCGGCGAGTCGGGGTCGGTGAGCGCGATCGAGCCGCTGCCGCCCGGGAACAGCACCGGGAACACCTCGCCGAACGCGGTCTTCGTGTCTTCGAACGCGGCGAGGAAGATCGACTGCATGCGCTCGTCGAGCTCCTCGATGATCGTGAGCAGGTCCTTGCGCGTCTGCGTGAGGTCGCCGAGCTGCTCGGTGAGGAACTTGTGCCGCTGCTCGAGCGCCGCGAACTCCTCGAGGGCGAGCGGGTTCACACGGCCGAGCTGCGCCAGCTTGCGCTCAGCCTGCTGCAGCCGGCGTGTCTGACGCGCGCGATCGTAGGGCTCGGTCGCCGGCGGGGCGTCGGATGCCGCATCCGGATCGTCCGCCGCCGCGTCCGCGCTCTGCACGTCGTCGACGGGAACAGGCTGATCGGGACCGTATTCCGAAACGAGAATACTCTCGTCGAGACCGAGCTCGGACTCCGCGCGCTCGAGCAGCCCCGTCGCATGCAGGCGCTTCTCGTGGATCTGCAGCTCGAGACCGTGGACACTCTCGGTGAGCCGCGCGAGGCGCTCCCGCACCCCCGCCTCCTGACGGCGCAGCTCCGCGAGCTCGGTCGTGACGGCGGTGCGAGCCGACTCCGCGGTGGCAAGCTCGACGCGCGCGTCGGAGACAGACCGGTCGACTGAGTCGAGCACGGCGGGAAGCTGCGACACCACCTGCTCCGCGAGCTCGCGCTGCGCGCGGCGGATCACCGCGCGACGGGCCGCGGCCGCCGCCGCCTCGCGTTCCCGCTCGCGCTGCCGCTCGAGCTGCACGACGCGGGCCTCGCCCGCGCGGATGCGCTCGCGCAGAGTCTCGACGTCGAGGCGTGCGCGCATCTCGGCGTCGCGCGCCGCCTCGAGCGCTGCGAGCACACCCTCTCGCGCCGACGCGTCGAGGATCGGGCGCGGCGCTTCGAGCGCCGATGCAAGCTGCTCGTCGGCGACTCGGGCGGAGGCCTCGGCATCCGCAACCGCCGCCTGCGCCTGTGCGAGCCCCGCCGACAGGCGCTCGCACTCGGCGACCGCGGCCTCGTGCCGCACGGTCGCGCGATTGACCTGCTCGGTGTGCGCGGCGAGCGCCGCGTCGTGCGCACGAAGCGTCTCGAGCGCGGTCTTCGTGCGCGTGCGCGCGCTCTCGAGCTCCCGCTTCGCGTCCGCGAGCGCCTCGCGCAACGAGTCCGCCACGACCGTGATCTCGTCGCGGCGCTCGGCGGCGGCGTCCCGCTCGGCCGAGAGCTCGAGTCGCGACCGCGACGCGCCCGCTCCCGCGCGGAGCGAGTGCTCGGTGTACACCTCGCCGGCGCGGGTGACGACCGTGATCGGGCCGCCGAGCTCGGCGTCCGCGAGCGCCGGGCCGGCTTTGCGCGCGGCGTCGAGGTCGTCCGCGATGACGACGTACGACAGCAGCCCGAGCACGCCCCCGGGGGCGGTCACGACCTCTCCGGCCGGCACGACGCCCTGCATCCGCGGGAAGGACGGCGTCATGGAGCCCGCATCCGCGATCACCATGTCGACCACACCGGCGTCGGAGCCTCGCACGTGCTCGGCGAGCGCGAACGCGTCGTCGCGCCCCTCCACGAGCACGCCCTCGGCGAGCGGCCCGAGCACGGCGGCGATCGCCGCCTCGAACCCGGACTTGACCTGCACCGCGTCGCCCACGAGGCCACGTACGCCGGCGTGCCCCTCGGCGATGAGGGCGGACGCCCCGTTCTGCACGTCGAGCGCGCGACTCAGCGCGGCCGTCTGCGCCGTGAGCGCCTCGACCTCGCGCTCCGCGGCGTGCAGCCGGTCGCGAAGGGCCGAGACCTGCGACTCGGCCTCGGTCGCGTCGCGTTGCGCGCGCTCGTACGCCGACGCGTACTCGGCCGACGAGCCCTCGGGCTCGAGGTCGGGGTCGAGTCCGGCGAGCGCCTCCTCGGCTTCGACGCGGCGGGCGAGCGCGGCATCGAGCGCCTTCTGCTGCCGCTCGACGGCCGTCCGCACGGCGGCGAGGGCGGATGCCGCGGCCTCCGCCGTCCCGCGGAGCGCGGTGATGCGCATGTCGTGCTCCGATACGAGGGCGCTCTGCGCGGCGATGTCGGCGTCGAGCGCATCGAGCTCGGCCCGCGCTCGGATGACCTCGCGCGCCGCATCCGCCGCCCCGTCCTGCGCGGCTCCCATCCCCGCGGCGATGTCGTCGACCTCGGCGCGGGCTTCGCCTATCGTCGCCTGCGTCACGGTGGCGTGCTCGCCGACGTCGTCCTGCTCGCTGTCGCCCAGGAGCGCGAGGCGCTGGCCCGCGAGCGTGTACAGCCCGCGCAGGCGCTCCTGCACGCGCTCGAGCCCGTGCAGCACGCGGCGCGCCTCGTCGACCGCCTCGGACTGCTGCTCGCGCTCGAGCCGCTCGATTCGCGCCCGCACGTTCTCGGCCTCGTCCTGCAGCACGAGTCGCTCGGCGGTGCGCTCCTGCTCGGATCGGGCGTGGGCCGAGAGCTGGTCGCGCAACGCGACGATCTCGTCGGCGAGGAGGCGCGCCTTCGCGTCGCGCACGATCGCGGCGATCGTCGCCGCCTCGCGCGCGATCTCAGCCTGCCGACCGAGGGGCTTGAGCTGTCGGCGCAGCTCGCCGGCGAGGTCGTTGAGGCGCGTGAGGTTCGCCTCCATCGCCTCGAGCTTGCGGACGGTCTTCTCCTTGCGACGCCGGTGCTTGAGGATTCCCGCGGCTTCCTCGATGAAGCCGCGCCGATCCTCGGGCGTCGCCTGCAGCACGCTGTCGAGCCGGCCCTGCCCGACGATCACGTGCATCTCGCGGCCGAGGCCGGAGTCGCTCAGCAGCTCCTGCACGTCGAGCAGGCGGCACGTCTCGCCGTTGATCGCGTACTCGCTCGCGCCGTTGCGGAACAGCGTGCGGCTGATCGTCACCTCGGAGTACTCGATCGGCAGCGCACCGTCGCTGTTGTCGATCGTGAGCTGCACCTCGGCGCGGCCGAGGGGCCCACGCGTCGCGGTGCCGGCGAAGATGACGTCCTCCATCTTGCCGCCGCGCAGCGTCTTGGCGCCCTGCTCGCCCATGACCCACGCGAGCGCGTCGACGACGTTCGACTTGCCCGAGCCGTTGGGTCCGACGATGCACGTCACGCCGGGTTCGAAGGCGAAGGTGGTCGGCTGGGCGAACGACTTGAACCCTTTGAGCGTCACGCTCTTCAGGTGCATGAATGCCCCTCCACCCCGTCGAACTACCGCTCAAAGGTACCTGAGCGCGCGCGCCCACCCGTGCAGGCGAGCCGAGGGGTGACGGATGCCACGCCTGCCGCCGCCGCGGCGCCACGCGCCCGGGGCCGCAGCATCCGATTCACACGAATCTCGGAGAAGTCCTTGACGTGCGTATCAGGTCAGCGCTAACGTGACTCCTCGCGTCGAAGTCGAAAGGAGGTCACCGATGATGCACATGATCGCAGCCGGCATTGCCCCGGCCACGTACACCCCGTTCGGAGGGGTTGCTCCGGTGACCGGCTCCTTCGGCGCAGCACTCTGCGCTGCCGGCTGACACCAGCCGCGCAGGAGGACTCTGCCCATCGGGCACCTCGCCCCGTGCTCTCCGCATGCTCGCGGACCGCCACGCGGCCCTCCTCCTGCCGAGCCCCTCTCCCACTCGCGCGCATCGGCGCGCCTCCGCGCCCTTCTCGGGCAATCCATCCCGTCCTGCCTCGACCGAGGCCCTCTGGAAAGAGAACCGATCATGAACGACACGCTCGCCCGCGTTCGTCCTCCCGATACCGATGCGCTCCTGTCGACGTCGCTCCCCGACGTCGCGCGGCTCTCGCCGCTCGACAGGCTGGAGCTGCGGGTCGGTCTGTGGCTGCTGCTGCGCAGCGCACGCCGCAACCACTCCGCACGCGACACCGATGCACGTGCTCTGCTCCTCGACCAGAGCCGTGCGCGCACCGATCGCGAGCACGACGCTCTGCGCAAGCACGCTGTCCTCAGCGTGCGCTCGTGAGCCGGGGCCGCCGCGCCGGCGGCCCCGGCCCCACTCCCCTGAACTTCGACGCGAACAACCGAGGACCATCATGATCACCGCCCCGACTGGAATCGCCTTCCAGCCCTTAGTCATCCCGACGTCGATGGACGCCCCCGAGGCGACCGCCTTCGCCGAGATGGTGCGCGTGCGCAACATCGTCTACCGCCAGATATCCGGCCGCTCCGACAACGACATCACGGCCGACGAGCTGCTGCCCTTCTACCAGCCCGACGAATATGAGCTGCGCTTCCTGTGGACCGTGGTGAAGGACGACGCGGTCGTCGGCCGCATCGGCGTCGACGTCCCGCTCGAGGGCGACTCGAAGGCGCTGTACTGGCTCATCGAGTTGCAGCGCGAGGTCTGGGGCCAGGGCATCGGATCCGCCGCGTACGAGTTCGTCGAGCAGGTGGCTCGCGAACACGGCCGCACCGTGCTCGAGTCGTGGGCGAAGCACCCCGAGGCGCCCGGCCCGCGGCTGGACCCGCCGACCGGCTTCGGCAGCGTGCCGCTCGACCACGCCGCGCGCTTCTACCGCGCGCATGGGTACTCCCTCGAGCAGGTCGAGCGGTTCAGCGAGCTCGACCTGAGCACGTCAGCCGACACCGTCGACAGGCTCCTCTCCGAGGCGACCGAAGCGGCGCACGGCTACCGCGTCGTCGACTGGTTCGCACCGACTCCGCCCGAGTGGGCCGACGGCTACGCGCAGATGAAGGCGCGCATGTCGACGGATGCCCCGCTGGCGGGGCTCGAGATGCCCGAGGAGACGTGGGATGCCGCGCGCATCGCGAAGCACGACGAGCAGTACACATCGTCGCAGCGTCTGATCCACGTGACCGCCGCCCAGCACATCGAGACCGGGCAGCTGTGCGCGTTCAACGAGCTCGTGATCGGCAAGGACCGCACGGGCGTGACCCACCAGGAGGACACCCTCGTGCTCAAAGAGCACCGCGGGTATCGCCTGGGACTGCTCGTCAAGTGCGCGGGCCTGGTCGCATGGCGCGACATCGCCCCCGACTCCCCGCGCGTCATCACTTACAACGCTGAGGAGAACCGCCCCATGCTCAGCATCAACGAGGCGATCGGCTTCGTGCCCGTCTCATACGAGGGCGGATGGAAGAAGGTGCTCGATGACTGACGTCGCCACGCAGCCGCTCACCGTCTCGAAGCTCGTCGCCCCCGCGACACTCGACTCCCCTGACGCGGGACCGTTCCTCGAGACCGTGCGGCTGGCAAACGCCGTGTGCCGGCACTACACCGGCCACGACTACCTCGATCAGGAGCCGGCCGAGATGCTCGCGCCGTGGCACGACCAGACCGACTGGGGTCACGTGGGCTTCACGGCCGCGCGCGACGCTCGCATCATCGGCGCGGTCACCGCGATGCACGCACAGCGCGACGACTCCGAGACGCTCGAGTTCGACCTCATGGTCGATCCGGAGCACTGGGGCGAGGGCGTCGAAGAGGCGCTGCTCGCCGCGATCGAGCAGGAGGCGCAGCGCCTCGGTCGAACGGTGGTCCAGACGTGGACGCTCCACCGACCAGAGCCGCCGAGCGAGCCGCTCCAGCCGTCGACCGGCTGGGGCGTGATCCCCGCGAACGACCCGCAGACGCGGTTCCACCTCGAGAACGGGTACACGCTCGAGCAGGTGGAGCGCAACAGCGCCTTCGATCTGCGCGGCTCGTTCGACCCGGTGGAGCGGATGCTCGCCGAGGCGCTCGCCGCCGCCGGTGACGACTACCGCGTCGTGACGTGGACGTCGCCTACTCCCGAGGAGCACATCGACAGCTTCGCGTACGTCATCTCGCGCATGTCGACCGACGTGCCCGCGGGCGGCCTGGTCATCGAAGAGGAGAGGTGGGACGCCGACCGTGTGCGTCGGCGCGACGCCCGCCTCAAGAACCAGGGCCTCACGGTGTCGGTCGCGTGCGTCGAGCACGTGCCGACGGGACGGATCGTCGCGTACAACGAGCTCGTCATCGGCGAGGACCGCACGGCGGCGACGCAGCAGTACGGCACGCTCGTCGTGAAGGAGCACCGCGGTCACCGGCTCGGCGTGATCATCAAGTGCGCCAACCTGCTGCGGTGGCGCGAGATCGCGCCCGAGTCCCCGCGCGTGTCGACGTTCAACGCCGAGGAGAACCGCCACATGCTCGACATCAACGAGGCGATCGGCTTCGTGCCGGTCTCGTACGCCGGCGCGTGGAAGAAGGTCCTCGCGTGAGGGAGACGGGGGTGACGGTCGCGATCACGCCGATGATCGTGCCGGAGGCGCCGGATGCCGCGAACGCGGCGGGCTTCCGCGCGATGGTGGGCGTGCGCAACCGCGTGTCGTCCGCCCTGTTCGGTGCGGACGCGCTCGATGCGACTGCGGAGCAGGTCCTGCCGACCTGGACCGAGCAGACCGATATGGCGCTGCACGGGTGGCTCGTCCGCGCCGAGGACGAGGTCGTCGGCCGCGCCGTGGTGGACTTTCCTCGCGAAGTGGGCTCACGGCGCGCCACGATCCGCGTCGAGGTGGTACGCGAGGCCTGGGGCCGAGGGTTCGGCTCCGAGGCCATGGCGTTCGCGGAAGACCGCGTTCGCCAACTCGGCCGGAGCGTCCTCCAGGCGATGACCGTGCACCCGGCCGGGGCCGAGCCGTCGCTCGTGCCCCGGTCTGGTGCCGGTACGGTGCCCGAGGACCGCTTCTCGCGCTTCATGCTCTCGTTCGGCTACACGCTCGAGCAGGTGTACCGGATCAGCGCGCTCGATCTGACACGACCGATCGACGGCTTCGATGCGCTGCTCGCCGGTGCCCGCGAGGCATCGGGCGACTATCGCTACGTCAGCTGGACATCTCCGACACCCGACGAGTGGCTCGACGACTACGCGTGGCTCAAGTCGCGCATGTCGACCGACGCTCCCACCGCCGACATGGAGATGGACGAGGAGGCCTGGGACGGCGGACGCGTGCGACGCCTGGAGGAGGTGTTCGCCAGATCCGGTCGCAGTCGGCTCGTCGGCGCCGCGCAGCACGTGCCCTCGGGCCGCCTCGTCGCGTTCACCGAGCTGTCGAGCTTCCGCGTGCCGGGCAAGCCGATCGACCAGGACGACACGCTCGTGCTGAAGGAGCACCGCGGGCATCGACTCGGCGCGCTCGTGAAGTGCGAGACGCTGATCCGCGCGCGCGAGCTGTTCCCTGAGGGCGAGCGCATCCTGACGGGGAACGCCGAGGAGAACCGCCCGATGCTCGCGATCAATGAGGCGATGGGCTTCGCGCCGACGCGCTACATCGCCGACTGGCAGAAGACGGTGTGACGGATGTCTCGGCTCACGCCGCGCGCAGGGGCCGGGGCATCCGCATCCGCTGACACCTCGGGCAGTAGTGGCTCGAACGGTTCATGAACGATACGCGCACGATCGGACGGCCGCACCGCGGGCACGGCTGGCCGGTGCGGCCGTACGCGTTGAGCGAGTGCGCGAAGTAGCCCGCCTGCCCGTTGACGTTGACGTACTGCGCGTCGAAGCTCGTCCCTCCTTCGGCGAGCGCCTTCTCGAGCACGGCACGGATCTCGGCGAGCAGCCGGTTCACGGCGCGGGTCGACAGCGCCTTCGCCGGTGTCTCGGGGTGGATGCGGGCCGCCCACAGCGCCTCGTCCGCGTAGATGTTGCCGACGCCGCTCACGACGGTCTGGTCGAGCAGCACGCGCTTGATGGCGGAGTCCTTGCGCGCGAGCAGAGAGCGCAGACGCGTGTCCGAGAAGGCGGGATCGAGCGGGTCGCGCGCGATGTGCGAAACCTGGCGCGGGACGGATGCCTCGCCCCACCCGTGACCGCCGGGGGCGGCATCCGGCGTGGGGATCAGCTCGTCGATCGCGAGCGAGCCGAACGTGCGCTGATCGGCGAACACGATCGCGAGCTCCCCGTGCACCGGGTGGTGGATGTCGAGCCGGATGCGCTCGTGACGCTCGGGCGCCGCGCCGGCGGGGCGGAGCAGAAGCTGGCCGCTCATGCCGAGATGCCCCACGACCGCCTCGGTCGCCGGCGCGGACGTGTCGCCCTCGGGCTCGAGCGCGAGCCACAGGAACTTGCCGCGGCGGCCGGCGGCCTGCACGGTGCGGCCGGTGAGGCGCGCCTCGAACCCGGCAGCGGGACCCGGATGCCGCGTCAGCGCCCGCTCGTCGAGCACCGTGACGCCGGCGATCATGGCACCTGTGACCGCGGGCGCGAGGCCGGATCGCACGACCTCGACCTCGGGGAGCTCAGGCACGCCCGCTGAGCTCTCTCCACGCGAGGAGGGCCGCGGCCATCTCGGCCTGCTTCTTGCTGGAGCCGGTGCCTTCGGTCCTGAGCTCCCCCACCTTCACCGTGGCGGTGAAGAGCCGATCGTGGTCGGGTCCCTCGGCGGTGACCGAGTAGGACGGCGGTGTGCGTCCGGTGCTCGCGGCGAGCTCCTGCAGGCTCGTCTTCGGGTCGATCGCCGCGCCGTAGCGCTCGGGGTCTTCGAGCAGCGGACCGACCAGGCGGACGACGAGGGCGGTCGCCGCATCCGCACCCACCGAGAGGTACGTGGCGCCGATGAGCGCCTCCATCGTGTCGGCGAGGATCGAGTCCTTGTCGCGGCCGCCGGTCATGTTCTCGCCGCGGCCGAGCAGGATGTGCTCGCCCAGCTCGATGCCGCGCGCGACCTCGGCGAGCGCGACCGTCGACACGACGGCGGCGCGCCGCTTCGCGAGCGAGCCCTCATCGAGCTCCGGATGCTCCGTGAAGAGGCGCTCGGTGACGGCGAGGCCCAGCACCGAGTCGCCGAGGAACTCGAGGCGCTCGTTGTGCGGGATCTGGCCGTGCTCGTACGAGTACGAGCGGTGTGTGAGCGCGAGCGAAAGAAGCTCGGGGTCGATCTCGACCCCGAGCTTCTCGATGAGCGCTCGGCTCTGGGGAATGACGTCGGTCACGTCGTGCCGCAGCAGCGGATCAGACGTCGGCGACCTTGCGGCCCTTGTACTCGAGGAACAGCTCGGTGCCCTGCGAGTCGGTCACGACCTTCGCGTGGTGGGGGCGGCTGTAGACGACCTTGCCGTTCTCGACGGTCTTGACCAGCTTGGGGGCCTCGGCCTTCCACTGCGCGCGGCGCGAGCGAGTGTTCGAACGGGAGACCTTCCGCTTCGGGGGGTTACCTGCCATGGCTAGCTCTCTTCTGTGTTCTCGACGTCGCGGCCCGCTGCGCGCGCTGCTTCATCGTGGTCTGAGGTGTAGTCCTGGAGCGCCGCCCAGCGTGGATCGATGGGAGCGCGGGGCTCTGACCCGGCGTTGTCGGCCAGTCGCTCGCCCGTGGCCGGGTCGAGGCCGGGGCAATCCGGCTGACACACCGGCTGAAACGGAAGCGACAGGACGATCGCATCCCTGACCGGAGTTTCAAGATCCACGTGGTCGTCTTGAACCTCGAAGTCAGTTGCTTCGCCTCCAGGATACGCGAAAAGCTCCTGAAACTCGACTTGGACCGCCTCGGCGATGTCGGTGAGGCACCGTCCGCACACACCGGTGTACTCGGTGTCGACGTGTCCCGTGGCGAGGATCCCCTCGTGCACGGACTCGAGGCGCACGTCGACGACGACCGGCTCACCCTCGGCGATGGACACGAGCCCCTCGCCCCACTTCTCGGGTGCGGGGAACTCGATCGAGTGCTCGCGCATCTCGCCGGGCTTGCGGGCGATGTCGCGAATTGGGATCACGAGAGGCCCCGAGAGATGCTTTTTCACGATCCACCATCGTACCGGCCGGCTGCGGGGCGGGGGTCGCACGCGCTGGCGCCGCCTTCCCCGCCGCGGCGCGGCCGGTGCGGCTCAGACGACGTCGCGCGCGCCCGTGTCGAGGAACCGCGCGACCGCCGCCGGCACGTACGGCGACACGTCGCCGCCGAGCGCCGCGACCTGGCGCACGAGCGAGCTCGACACGAGGGCGTGGGCGGGGTCGGGGAGCAGGAACACCGTCTCGACGTGCGCGAGATGACGGTTCACGATCGCCATGGGCGTCTCGTAGGCGACGTCGATCTGAGACCGGATGCCCTTCACGAGCACGCCTGCGCCGACGTCGGTCGCGTAGTCCACGAGCAGCCCCATGCTCCACGAGGCGATGACGACGTCGCCGTCGATCTCCTCGTCTTCCGCGATCGACTGCTCGAGGAGGGCGAGCCGCTGCGCGATCGGCAGCATCGCCTCCTTGTCGGGGTTGTGGACGACGAGGACGTGAAGCTCGTCGTAGAGCCGAGCGGCGCGACGGATCACGTCGATGTGACCGAGCGTGGGGGGGTCGAAGGAGCCCGGGACGACGGCGATCCGGCTGTTCATGGCGACAGCCTATCGGCCGCGCGGCGCGTGCCCGGTCGAGGATTCCGATGTTTGGAAGTGACGTGATGTCGGGACGTCACGCCTTGCTGAGAGCCGCGCGCTCCTCCATGCCGACGCGACGCTCGAGCGCCTGAGCGAGACCCGGATGCCGCGTGAGCGCCGGATCGTCTTCGAGCAGGGCCTCGGCGGCCTGCCTCGCGTGGGCGATGATGTCGGCGTCCTTGACGACGCGCAGGAGGCGCAGCGACGACCGCGCGCCGGACTGCGCGTCGCCGAGCACATCGCCCTCGCCGCGCAGCTCGAGGTCGACCTCGGCGAGTTCGAAGCCGTCGAGCGTCGCGGCGACCGCGTCGACGCGCTCGCGAGCGGGCGTTCCCGCCGGCGCCTCGGTGACCAGCAGGCACAGGCCGGGGACCCCGCCGCGACCGACGCGACCCCGCAGTTGATGCAGCTGCGACACGCCGAACCGGTCGGCCTCGAGGATCGCCATCGTCGACGCGTTCGGCACGTCGACGCCGACTTCGACGACCGTCGTCGCGACGAGGACGTCGACGTCGCCGCGCGCGAACGCCTGCATGACCGCGTCCTTCTGGTCGGAGGGCATCTTGCCGTGCAGGATCTCGACGCGGATGGACGAGAACGACGGATGCTCCGCCAGCAGCCCCGCGACCTGCACGACACCCCACCGCGTGCGCGGCGCCTCGCCTTCGACCTCGGCGACCGGCTCGTCGGCCGTGTCGTCCTTCGTCGCCGCCTCGGCGTCGATCGCCGCGCACACGACGAACGCCTGCCGGCCCTGCCCGACCTCTTCGGCGATGCGCTCCCACACGCGCGCGAACCACGCGGGCCGCTCGGCGAGCGGCGCGACGAAGGTCTGGATGCCGGCGCGCCCCGTCGGCATCGTGCGGATCGTCGACACGTCGAGGTCGCCGAACACGGTCATCGCCACCGTGCGCGGGATGGGCGTCGCTGTCAGCACGAGCGCGTGCGGGGCCGATCCCTTCGCGCGGAGTGCCTCGCGCTGCTCGACGCCGAAGCGGTGCTGCTCGTCGACGACCACGAGCGCGAGATCGGCGAACGTCGTCGTCTCGCTCAGAAGGGCGTGCGTGCCCACGACGATCTTCGCCTGACCCGACGCGGCGCGCAGCGCCGCCTTGCGCCGCTCGGCGGCGGGCAGCTGCCCGGTGAGCAGGGTCGGCATGAGCTCGGGAGCGAGCTCGGGCCCCAGCATCCGTGCGATCGACCGCACATGCTGAGCCGCGAGCACCTCAGTCGGCGCGATGAGCGCCGACTGTCCGCCGCTCTCGGCGACCTGGAGCATCGCGCGGAGCGCGACGAGCGTCTTGCCCGAGCCGACCTCGCCCTGCACGAGACGGTTCATGGGCCAGTCGCCCTGCAGGTCGCGCGCGATGCGGTCGCCCACGGCGATCTGGTCGGCCGTGCGCTCGAAGGGCAGCGCGGCGTCGAAGCGCTCGAGCAGCACGCCGGGAGGACGCGCGGTGGCAGACATCGCGCGCACGAACGCCCGCTGCTGGAGGAGCGCGACCTGCAGCACGAACGCCTCGTGCATGCGCAGCGTCGCGCGCGCCTGCTCGACCTGCTCGATGAAGTCAGGCCGGTGGATGCGCTCGATCGCGGTCCGCGCGTCGAGAAGGCCGTGGCGTGCGCGCAGGTCGTCGGGAAGCGGGTCGGCCACGTCGCCCAGCCCGTCGAGCACGAGGTCTACGATGCGCTTGATCTGCCAGCTCGCGAGCGACCCGGTTGCGGGATAGATCGGGATGGGCAGGTTCGCGTACGCCTCGGCGTTGAGGCGGGCGGCGTCTTCGTCGTCGAACAGCTCGTAGTCGGGATGGGCGAGCTGCTTGGCGCCCCTGTACTCGCCCACCTTGCCCGCGAAGATGCCGCGGCGCCCGGGACGGAGGTCCTTCATGCGCCACGACTGGTTGAAGAAGGTGAGCGACAGGTCGCCGTGCCCGTCGCTGATGACGACCTCGAGGATGGAGCCCTTGCGATTCTGCATGCGCCGCTCGTTCGCGCGGCGCACTTCGGCGACGATCGTCACCGGCTCGCCGACGGGCAGTGACGAGATGGGGGTCAGCTCGCCGCGGCGCGCGTACCGCCGCGGGTAGTGGGCCAGCAGATCGCCGACCGTCTTCATCCCGAACGCCCGCGAGAGCGCCGCCGACGTCTTTCCGCCCACGGCGCCGTCGAGGCGCGACTCGAGGGTGAGGGCGGGCATGCCCACGAGTCTATTCACCGGCTCCGACCCCGCGGCCGGGGCGTTTGTAGGGTGGTCCGTGTGACGAGGATCATCGCGGGCAAGGCCGGCTCGATCGTGCTCGACGTGCCCGACGCCGGCACGCGGCCCACGAGCGATCGCGTGCGGGAGTCGCTGTTCGGCGCGCTCGACTCGGCGGGCGTGCTGCACGGGGCATCCGTCGTCGACCTGTACGCCGGCTCGGGCGCGCTCGCCCTCGAGGCGATGAGCCGCGGCGCCGCATCGGCCGACCTCGTCGAGAAGGCGCCGCGCGCGGCATCCGTCGCCTCCCGCAACGCCCGCAAGGTCGAGAAGGCGCTCGGACGCGACGGCGCGATCCGCGTGCACCGGTCCTCCGCCGACGCGTTCCTGCGCGCGGGACGCGGGCCGTACGACATCGCGTTCCTCGATCCTCCGTACGACGTGGGCGAGGCCCAGCTGACGGCGACGCTCGCGCTGCTGGTGCCGCTGCTCTCCCCCGAGGCGATCGTCGTGATCGAGCGGGCGTCGCGCTCCCCCGAGCCGTCGCTTCCCGCGGGGCTCGAACACACGCGTGACAAGCGCTACGGCGACACGACCCTGTGGTGGGCGGCCGTCGCCTGACGGTCCTCGCGTCGGGCCTCAGCCGCGGCCGGCATCCCAGTCGTGGTACGGGTCCCACCCGCCGCGCCCGGCGTGCGCGTGGCCGTCGACGAGCACGGCGTGGGCTCCGGCCGCGGTCACCCGCCCGATCGAGACGAAGCCCTCGGGGAGGTCCGTGTCGGCGGGGAACGTCGCGAGCAGCGCGTGATCCTCTCCCCCGGCGAGAGCGGTCGACGGGTCGGCGCCGAGGCGATCGGTCGACAGCTCGAGCGTGACGCCGGAGGCCGCGGCCATGCGACTCGCGTCGAGCACGAGCCCGTCCGACACGTCCATGAGCGCCGTCGCGCCCGCGTCCGCGGCGACGCGCCCGAGCGCGATCGGAGGCGACGGCCGCAGCTGCGCGTCGAGGTCGGCGGACTCGTCCGGCGTCAGGTCGGCACGGCCGACGGCGACCGGCGTGCCGGAGTCATCGCGGAAGCGGTCGACCAGGAGCGCGAGTCCGCGGCCGGCGTGCCCGAGCCGTCCCGCGACCGCAACGACGTCGCCCTCTCGGGCGCCGCTGCGCAGCACGGGCTCGCGCCCGTCGAGCGAGCCGAAGGCGGTCACGGCGATCGTGAGGGTGTCCGACACCGTGAGGTCTCCGCCCTCGACGCGGCAGACGGGAGCGAGCGCGTCGCACGCGGCGCGCAGACCGTCGGCGAGCCCCTCCACGACCGACACGCGCGTGTCGTCCGGCATCGCGAGGGCGACGAGCAGCGCCGTCGGGCGGGCGCCCATCGCCGCGACGTCCGCGAGGTTGACCGCCGCCGCCTTCCACCCGAGGTCGAACGGCGTCGACCACGCGAGCCGGAAGTCCGGTCCATGCACGAGCGTGTCCGTCGTCGCGACGACCCGCCCGTCGGGAGCGGCAAGCACGGCGGCGTCGTCGCCCGGCCCGACGAGCGCGTCGCTCGGCCCGAGACGGCCGAGGATCCGGGCGAGGACGGCCGCTTCGCCCAGGTCCCCCACGGCGGGATCGTGCTCAGTCATCTGACCACGGTAGCGAAACGGATGCCGCGCCTCCCGCCACGCGGCATCCGCCCCCTCTCCCCCGGCCCGGACCACGCCACCGCCGCGACTAGCCTGGAGGGGTGACCCGTTCGCTCCGTGCTTCCGCCGTGGTGCTCGTGGCGCTCGCCGCGGCCGCGCTCACGGGGTGCTCGCCGACCGTCGCGATGCAGCCCGCGGCGGGCGCGAACGACCCCCTCTGCGCGGACGTCATCGTGCGGCTGCCGCCGACCGTCGACGGCCAAGCACGACGGTGGACCGACGCGCAGGCGACGGGCGCGTGGGGAAACCCGACGGCCGTCCTGCTCAAATGCGGGCTCGAGCCGCCGGGGCCGTCGACCCTGCGGTGCATCACGATCGGGGGCGTCGACTGGCTCGTGGACGAGTCCGAGTCGCCGCGCTTCCGCCTCATGACGTACGGGCGCACGCCGGCCGTCGAGGTCTACCTCGACAACGAGCTCGTCTCGCCGAACGACGCGCTCGACGAGCTCAGCCGCGCCGTGTCGATGATCCCTGCGACGGGCGCGTGCACTGCTCCCGAGGCGCCGCCCGAGGACTGACCCGGCGTCAGGCGGCGCGCTCGAGCGCCGTGTCGATGAGCTCCGAGATGAGTTCGGGATAGGTCATGCCCGACGCGATCCAGCACTTCGGGAACATCGAGATCGGCGTGAACCCCGGCATCGTGTTGAGCTCGTTCACGAAGAACTCGGTGCCGGTGAAGAAGAAGTCGACGCGAGCGAGTCCCTGCCCGCCGATCGCCTCGAACGCGCGCACCGCGATGCGCTGCATCTCGGCGAGCTCGCCATCGCGCAGGTCGGCCGGGCACACGAGGTCGACGCCGGGAACGTCGAGGTACTTCGCCTCGAAGTCGTAGAACTCGCGCCCGGTGACGACGATCTCGCCCGCGACGCTCACACGCGGGAGCGCGCCGTTGCGTCCGGGGAGCACTCCGCACTCGACTTCGCGGCCCACGACGGCCTGCTCCACGAGCACGGTCGAGTCCTCGGCGAACGCCGTCTCGAGCGCCGCGTCGAGTTCGGACCACTCCGACACCTTCGAGACACCGACGCTCGAGCCGGCGCGGTTGGGCTTGACGAAGACAGGGAGCCCGAGCGACCGCATCCGCGATTCCCACAGCTCGCGCTCGCGCGCGAGGTCGGCCCGCGTGACGGCCACCCACGGCACGACCGGAACGTCCGCGGCCTTGAGGATGCTCTTGGTCACGTGCTTGTCCATGCCGATCGCCGACATGAGCAGCCCCGCTCCGACGTACGGGATGTCGAGCAACTCGAGGAAGCCCTGGATCGTGCCATCCTCGCCGAACCGGCCGTGCAGGATCGGGAACACGACGTCGACCTCGCCGAGCGAGCGTTCGCCCGACGCGTCCCTGACCCTGAGCTCGCGGCTGAGGGTGGAGTCCGGCCACACGATTCGCGTGCCGTTGTCGACGACCTGCGGCAGGCGCTCGGGGTCCAGCGCGAACTTGTCGGGGTCGTCGTCCTCGAGGACGAACGCGCCGTCGCGCGTGATCCCGATCGGGATCACGCGGAAGCGGTTACGATCGATCGCCCGCAGCACCCCTCCCGCCGTGGCGGAACTGATCGAGTGCTCGCTGGAGCGACCGCCAAAGAGCACCGCCACCGCCGGCTTGTCCATTCTGCGTCCTCTCCCCCTTCGGGGTGTCGTCGTCGGTCGTGAGGTGCGGAGCGATGTCCTTCGGGTTCATGGTGCCGTCGAGCACCATCTTCACCTGCTCCACGATCGGCATCTGGACGCCCACCTCGCGTGCGAGCTGCAGGATGGGGGCGACGGAGGCGAGTCCCTCGGCGGTCTGGTTCATCTGCTTGACGACATCGTCGAAGCGGTAGCCCTGGCCGAGGAGACGGCCCGCGGTGTTGTTGCGGCTGAGGGGCGACTGGCACGTCGCGATGAGGTCTCCGAGGCCCGCGAGTCCCTGCAGGGTCTCGGGGTGCGCGCCGAACG
Source organism: Microbacterium immunditiarum (assembly GCF_013409785.1). Lineage (NCBI taxonomy): Bacteria > Bacillati > Actinomycetota > Actinomycetes > Micrococcales > Microbacteriaceae > Microbacterium > Microbacterium immunditiarum. The sequence goes on along the minus strand of NZ_JACCBV010000001.1, from coordinate 2,285,174 downwards.
CGACCGCGAAGTCGGTCATCTCGACGAGGCCGCGCGTGATGATGGAAGCCTTCGTGTTCTCGCCATAGCCCACGCCGTCGACGATGCCGATCGCGACGGCGATGAGGTTCTTGAGCACGCCGCCGAACTCCGTGCCGATCACGTCGGTGTTGACGAACGTGCGGAAGTAGCGGTTGCGCGCCCGCCGCGCGACGGCTTCCGCCGTCTCCTGGCTCGTCGACGAGATGACGGCCGCCGTCGGCTGCTCCCGTGCGATCTCGAGGGCGAGGTTGGGACCGGAGGCCACGGCGATCCGCGCCGGGTCGCAGTGCAGCTCCTGCTCGATGACCTGGCTCATGCGCAGGCCCGTCCGGCGCTCGACGCCCTTCATGAGCGAGACGATCGGCGCCTCGGTGCGCGTCACGAGGGGGCGCACCGCCTTGAGGTTCTGCCGCACCGCCTGGCTCGGGATCGACAAGTACACCTGCTCGGCGCCCTCGAGCGCCTCCGACAGGTGGTGCGTCGCCGTCATCGTGCGCGGGAGGTTGATGCCGGGAAGGTACTCGCTGTTGCGCTTCGCCTCGGCGATCTCGTGCGCGAGCTCGGGCCGGCGGGCCCACATCGTCACGTGCGCGCCGCCGTCCGCGAGGATCTTGCCGAAAGTCGTGCCCCAGCTGCCCGCGCCGATCACCGCGACGCGGGGCAGCGAGGCGTCCCTACGACTCAAGGCGCCCCGTCTCTGCCTGGCCGTGCGCTGAGGGGTCCCAGCGCTCGGGCGGTGCGGGCTCGCCGCGCAACCGGGCGAGCAGGTCGGAGATGCGCGCCATCACGACGTCGGTCGCCGCGACGAGGGCGCTCTGCGACGACTGCTTGCCTGCGAACGCCGACAGGTCGACGGGGTCGCCGACGATGAGCTTCACGGGCTTGCGCAACGGCCACAGACTCAGCTTGCCGTAGCGCGGCATGATCTGCTGCACTCCCCAGTGCGCGACGGGGATCACTGGGAGGCCCTGCGCGATCGCAAGGCGCACCGCTCCGGTCTTGCCGCGCATGGGCCACATGTCGGGGTCGCGTGTGAGACTGCCCTCGGGATAGACGATGACGCCCCGACCGTGCTCGACGATCTCGGCCGACGCCTCGAGCGTCTGCCGGGCGGCCGACACGGTCGATGCGCGAGCGACGGGCACCATGCCGGTGCGGCGGAGCGCCCACCCGAGCACGGGGATGCGGAACAGGCTCTCCTTCGCCAGGAACCGCGGCGCGCGGCCGAGCCGCCAGGTCGCGACGGCGACGATGAGCGGGTCGAACTCGCTGTAGTGGTTCGGCGCGAGGATGTACGCGCCCTCGCGGGGCAGCTTGTGGCCGTCGACGATCTCTACCTTCGCGATGAGCCCCATGATGGGCACGACGATGGCCGCGAGCGGCCAGAAGATGCTGGGCCTGGACTTCTCCGGAGTGGCGCGAGGCCGGTCCTTCTTCATCACCGCCGTCAGCCGATGATGTCGAAATCGGCGCCGAGGGTCTCGAGCTTGGTGAACAGCTTCTCGTAGCCGCGACGGATGATGCCGACGTTGCGGACGATCGACTCGCCCTCGGCCGCGAGGGCCGCGATGACGTGGCTGTAGCCGCCGCGGAGGTCGGGCACGACGATGTCGGCGCCGTGAAGGGGCGTCGGGCCGGTGATGACCGCCGCCTGCTCGAGCGCGCGCCGGGGCACGCGGCGGTGGCCATCCTCGAGACCGTGCGGGTGCACCACGATGTCGGCGCCCATCTTGACGAGGGCCTGAGTGAAGCCGAAGCGGTTCTCGTACACCGTCTCGTGGACGATCGACTCGCCCTCGGCCTGCGTCAGCGCGACGATGAGCGGCTGCTGCCAGTCGGTCATGAACCCGGGGTGCACGTCGGTCTCGACGATGACGGGCTTGAGCGCGCCCGCGCGACGGAACTGGATGCCGTCCTCGTGGATGTCGAACCAGCCGCCCGCCTTGCGGAAGACGTTGAGGAACGTCAGCATCTCCTGCTGCTTGGCCCCGCCGACGAAGATGTCGCCGTCGGTCGCGAGTGCGGCGCAGGCCCACGACGCGGCCTCGTTGCGGTCGAAGATGCAGCGGTGGTCGTAGCCCCGCAATTCCTTGACGCCCTCGATGAGGATGACGCGGTTGGGCTCGTACGAGATGATCGCGCCCATCTTCTGCAGCACCGCGATGAGGTCCATGATCTCGGGCTCGATCGCCGCGTTGCGCAGCTCCGTGATCCCCTCGGCGCGCACGGCGGTGAGCAGAACCTGCTCGGTCGCCCCGACGCTCGGGTACGGCAGGTGGATGTTCGCGCCGTGGAGGCCGTTGGGCGCCGAGAGGCGGATGCCGCTCGGGAGCTTGTCGACGACGGCGCCGAAGGCGCGGAGCGCGTCGAGGTGGAAGTCGATCGGACGGTCGCCGATGCGGCATCCGCCGAGGTCGGGGATGAACGCCTGGCCGAGCAGGTGCAGCAGCGGACCGCAGAACAGGATCGGGATGCGCGACGCCCCCGCGTGGGCGTCGATCTCCTCCATGTGAGCCGACACCGCCCCGCTCGGGTCGAGGTGCAGCACGCCCTCTTCCTCGCCGTCGACGACGCTCACGCCGTGCACTTCGAGCAGCGACCGCACGACCTTCACGTCGCTGATGCTCGGCACGTCCCGCAGGATGCTCGTCGACTCGCCGAGCAGCGCCGCGACCATCGCCTTGGTCGCCAGGTTCTTCGCGCCCTTGACCTCGACTCGCCCAGTGAGTGGCTGCCCGCCGCGGATCCTCAGGGTTTCTCCGGAGGCCTCCTTCTCTGCAGTCGCGGGGTTGCTCGACGTGGTGAGAAGGGACTTCATGCGGTGAACCTCACTTGATTGTTCGAGGGGCGCTGGTCGGGCGGAGCCGCCTTCGTGGGGCGGGACCCTGGCTTACGGAACCGGGAGGGTCCGCGGCCGCCATGCCTCGCGGCGCGCCTCGAACTGCGCGATCTTGTCTTCGTTGCGCAGGGTGAGCCCGATGTCGTCGAGACCCTCGAGGAGCCGCCACCTAGTGTAATCGTCGATCTCGAACGGAACCGTGAGCGCGCCGAGAGAGGCCGTTCTGGCCTCGAGGTCGACGGTCATGCGGATGCCGGGCTCGGCGTCGATCGCCGCCCACAGCGCCTCGAGATCCGCGTCCGAGACGACCCCCGTGAGAAGGCCCTGCTTGCCCGCGTTGCCTCGGAAGATGTCGGCGAACCGCGGGCTCAGGACGACCTTGAAGCCGTAGTCGCGCAGCGCCCACACGGCGTGCTCGCGGCTGGATCCGGTGCCGAAGTCGGGGCCCGCGACGAGGATGCTCGCGCCCGAGAACACGGGCTGGTTCAGCACGAAGGCGGGGTCCTGCCGCCAGCTCGCGAACAGAGCGTCCTCGAACCCGGTCTTGGTGACGCGCTTGAGGTAGACGGCCGGGATGATCTGGTCGGTGTCGACGGCGGAGCGCTTCAGCGGTGCGGCGACGCCGGTGTGGGTCGTGAACTTCTCCATGCTCAGGCCTCCGTTCCGACCAGGGCCGGCAGATCGTTCGGACTCGACAGCGTACCTCGCACGGCGGTGGCGGCGGCCACGAGCGGCGAGACGAGGTGCGTGCGACCGCCCTTGCCCTGCCGGCCCTCGAAGTTGCGGTTGCTGGTCGAGGCGCAGCGCTCCCCCGGAGCCAGCTGGTCGGGGTTCATGCCGAGGCACATCGAGCACCCCGCGAACCGCCACTCGGCGCCGAACTCCTCGAAGATCTTGTCGAGCCCCTCCGCCTCGGCCTCGAGGCGCACGCGGGCCGAACCCGGCACGACCATGACGCGCACGCCGTCGGCCTTCCTGCGGCCCTGGACGATCGACGCGAACGCGCGCAGGTCCTCGATGCGGCTGTTGGTGCACGACCCCATGAAGACCGCGTCGACCGGGATCTCCTTCATCGGAGTGCCGGGCGTCAGATCCATGTACTCGAGGGCGCGCTCGGCAGCCGCACGCTCATTGGGATCGTCGAACTCGTCGGGCGACGGCACCGCGCTCGAAAGCGACACACCCTGTCCGGGGTTGGTGCCCCACGTGACGAACGGCTCGAGCTCGTTCGCGTCGACGAACACCTCGGCGTCGAACACCGCCCCCTCGTCGGTGGGGAGCGTGCGCCAGTAGGCGACGGCGTCGTCCCAGTCCTCACCCTTCGGCGCGTGCGGACGACCCTTCAAGTACTCGAACGTCGTCTCGTCGGGGGCTACCATGCCCGCGCGCGCGCCGGCTTCGATCGACATGTTGCAGATCGTCATGCGGCCCTCCATCGAGAGGGATCGGATGGCGCTGCCGCGGTACTCGAGCACGTAGCCCTGCCCGCCGTTCGTGCCGATCTTCGCGATGACGGCGAGGATGATGTCCTTCGCGGTCACACCGGGCTTGAGCTCGCCCTCCACGGTGATCGCCATCGTCTTGAACGGCTTGAGCGGCAGCGTCTGCGTCGCGAGCACGTGCTCGACCTCGCTCGTGCCGATGCCGAACGCCATCGCGCCGAAGGCGCCGTGCGTCGAGGTGTGGCTGTCGCCGCACACGACCGTGATGCCCGGCATCGTGAGGCCGAGCTGCGGGCCGACGACGTGCACGATGCCCTGCTCGCGGTCGCCCAGCGAGTGCAGGCGCACGCCGAACTCCGCGGCGTTGCGCCGGAGCGTCTCGATCTGCGTGCGGCTCGTGAGGTCGGCGATCGGCTTGTCGATGTCGATCGTCGGGGTGTTGTGGTCCTCGGTCGCGATCGTGAGATCCAGGCGCCGCACGGGGCGGCCCTCGGCACGCAGGCCGTCGAACGCCTGCGGACTCGTCACCTCGTGGACGAGGTGCAGGTCGATGTAGATGAGGTCGGGCTCGCCGTTCTCGCCCTTGACGACGAGGTGGTCTTCCCACACCTTCTCGGCGAGCGTGCGCGGGTGGTCGGGGATGCCGGGGACAGGGGTGCTCATGGGTTGGTCGTTCTCCTCGGATGGGGGCAGCGCCCCGCTGGAATCGGCCCGCGACGAACTCCGCGACGAGGAAGGCCTGAGAACTAGGACTCGTCGCGGCCGCTAAGGAGAAGGCGAGCGATCCGCACCCGGCAAGGTTACCACCGGCTCCGGATGCCTCGGCGCACGCTACTTCGCGCCGGAGTCGGTGCCCGTCCCCGTCTCGCGGGTCGCGGCCCGCGCGGCATCCGCAGCCTCGAGCGCCACCCGTCGATCCCGGGCCGAGGCCCACAGGCTCGCGATGGTCGCGACCGCCATCGACAGCACGATGACGGCGAGCGACATCCACGTCGAGATCTCGGGCGCCCACTCGATGGGCTCGCCGTTGTTGAGGAACGGCAGCTCGTTGACGTGCATCGCGTGGAGGATGAGTTTGACGCCGATGAAGGCGAGGATGAACGCGATGCCGTAGTGCAGATAGCGCAGACGATCGAGCAGGTCGCCGAGCAGGAAGTACAGCTGCCGCAGACCCATGAGGGCGAAGATGTTCGCCGTGAACACGATGAACGGGCTTTGCGTGATGCCGAAGATCGCGGGAATCGAGTCGATCGCGAAGAGCAGGTCGGTGACCCCGATGGCCGCGAACACGATGACCATCGGGGTCCACATCTTCTTGCCGTCGACGATGGTGCGCAGCTTCGCGCCGTCGTAGTGGTCGGAGATGTCGATCGCGCGGCGGAGCAGGCGCACCACGAAGTTCTCCTGCTTGACGTCGTCGTCGTGGTCGCCGCCCGGGAAGGCCTGGCGGATCGCGGTCCAGATGAGGAACGCGCCGAACAGGTAGAAGATCGGGCTGAAGTGCTCGATGACCGTCGCCCCGACGAGGATGAACAGACCGCGCAGGACGAGCGCGATGATGATGCCCACCATCAGCACCTCCTGCTGGTAGCGGCGCGGCACCGCGAACTGGGTCATGATCAGGACGAACACGAACAGGTTGTCGATCGAGAGGCTGTACTCGGTCAGCCAGCCGGCGACGAACTGACCGGCGTATTCGCCGCCCGCGAAGATCCACATGAGCGCGGCGAAGATGAGCGCCAGCGTGACGTAGAACACGACCCACAGCGACGACTCCCTCGTGGAGGGGATGTGCGGGCGCTTTAGGATGAGCAGCAGGTCGGCGAGGAGGATGAGCGACAGCGCGACGAGCGATCCGATCTCGAACCAGAGCGGAAGGGCGAGGTCCATGCGGGCCTTTCAGGCGAAGGGTCTACGACGTCGGAAAGTCTCTCCCCGCGGCCTACCTCAGCCGCGTCGCGCGCCCGGGCCCCCTCCGACGGGGTCCGTGATGACGGACGGCGATGGCGGGATACTCCCTTTCGCGGGTTACAGGATACAGTCCGGCAGGCGGTTCGGAGCCCGTTGCGGATGCAGCGCCCCCGGTGCGCCGGTGAGACGATCCGCTCTTCGCCGACACTGACAGCGTGAGAGACAATGGTTCTCCGCGACGACGCCGCCGGCGGCGCGCGGTGCGAGCCGAGGGATGGGGATGGACGCACACGACGCGCACGACGACGCCGAGCTCGTGGCTCTGGCCGCCCGCGGGAGCGAACACGCCTTCCGCACGCTGTACCGCGCGTACGTCCGTCCGATCTACTGGCTCGCCCACGGGCTGCTGCACGACGCCTCCGATGCGGAGGACGTCACGCAGGAGACGTTCCTCGTGGCGTGGCGCAAGCTGCCGGGGCTCGAGCTCGTCGGCGACTCGCTCCTCCCGTGGCTCGCGACGGTGTGCCGATTCCAAGCGGCGAACCGGATGCGGGCGCAGCAGCGCGACCGTCGCCACACCGCCGCCGCGGCCGACGAGACCCTCCCGTCGACCGTCGACGTGGAGCAGCAGGTCGTCGACGCGCAGCTCGCTGACCGGATCCTGCGCGAAGTGGCGGGCCTGAACCCGCTCGATCGCGAGATCTTCCGGCTTTGCGCGACCGAGGGGTACGCGTATCAGACGGCGGCCGACGAGCTGGGCGTCACCCACGGCGTCGTGCGCAATCGTCTCTCCCGCATCCGCACGAGACTGCGGACCGTCGTCAAGGAGAGCACATGAACACCGAACAGCCCACCGAGGCCCGTTCGGGCACCACGCTTCCCGAACTCACCGACGAGCGCATCGACGAGATCGAGCTCGCGCTCTTCGCAGACATCGCGCGAGAGCGCACCGCTCGGCGCGCGCGCCGGGGCCGCTGGCTGATCGCCGGTGGCGCGGCGGCCGCGATCGTCGTGGTCGCCGCGGCGGTCCTCCCACCCGTCGTATCGTCGTTCGTGTCGCCGCAGGGTGCGTCCGACAGCGCGTTCGTCGGCACCGAGAACGCTCCGGAGACGGGGGCGGGCGGCGCGGTAGCGCCCGACATGGGCGAGACCGACGGCGGGATCGTCGATCTGGCGCCCGGCGGGGATGAGGCGTCGTCCTCCGGAGGCGGTGCGACGGAGGAAGGCGCCAACGCGGGGACGCGCGAGATCATCACGACGGCGACCGCGACCGTCGTCGTCGACGACCCCGAAGAGGCGGCGCAGGCGATCGGCGCTGCGGCCGAGGCGCGGGGCGGCTATGTCGAGTCCATGCGCGTCGGCAAGGCGGGCGTCGAGAGCCCGGCTGACGGCTCGGGCGCCGAGTACGACATGATCGTCCCTTACCCCACCCCGATCGACGGGGCGTGGATCACGGTGCGCGTTCCGGCCGACCAGCTCGCGTCATTGACGGGCGACCTCTCCGAGTTCGGCGACGTGACGACATCCGCCATCCAGCGCGATGACGTGACAGAGCAGGCCGTCGATCTGCGTGCGCGTATCGACGCGACGCAGGCGTCGGTCGACCGGCTGACCGAGCTGATGTCGCAAGCGGCGAGCCTCAGCGACCTCATCGCCGCGGAGTCCGCCCTCACGGAGCGGCAGGCGATGCTGGAGTCCTACCAGCAGCAGCTCGAGTCGCTCGAGGGGCAGGTGCAGCTCTCCACGCTCACCGTGACGCTCACGACCGGGCCCGAGCCGGTCGAGGCGAACCCCACCGGCTTCGGCGACGGCCTCGCCGCCGGGTGGAACGGGCTCGTCGCGACGCTCAACGGCATCGTCGTCGGGCTCGGCTTCCTCATCCCGTGGGTCGCGGTTGCGGTCGTCATCGGGCTCATCGTCTGGGGCGTCGTCGCGCTCGTGCGGCGCAGTCGTCGTCGGCGCGACGCGGAAGCGCTCGCCGAGCGGCCGAAGAACGACGTCCCGACCCGCTGACCGCGGGCGAGGCATCCATCACTCCAGCCGCCCGCGCAGGCTGAGCGCGTCTCGCACGGCGTTGCCCTCGCCGTCGTTGTTGAAGTAGCACAGCACGCTGTGGCCCGCCGCACGCCACTCATGGATGCGCTCGGCCCACCAGTCGAGGTCGGCGTCCGAGTAGCTGCCGACGTAGAGGCGCTCGCGGTCGGGTCCGTGGAACCGCACGTACACGAGCTCGGACGTCGCGCTCAGCTCGCAGCGCAGGTGCGCGCCGCTCATGACGCAGTAGCTCGCATCGTGACGCTCGAGCAGCGCGAAGACGTCGTCGTGGACCCAGGACGGGTGCCGCAGCTCGACCGCGGCCGGCACACCCGCGGGCAGCGCGTCCAGCGCGGCGGAGAGTCGCTCGTCGTCGCGTTCGAGGTCGGGAGGGAGCTGGAGCAGCAGAGGCCCCGCGTGCCCGCCGAGCGCCGCCATGCCCTCGGCGAGGCGCTCAGTCCACAGCTGCGGCGAGCGCAGCTTTCGGGCGTGCGTGAGGCCGCGGGGGGCCTTCACGGTCATGAGGAACCCCTCCGGAAGGCGGGCTTCCCACGCGCGGAAGCCCTCGGCGCGTGGCCAGTGATAGAAGCTCGTGTTGAGCTCGACCGTGTCGAAGCTCTCGGCATAGACCTCCAGCCGGCGCCCCGACGGCGTGCCCCGCGAGTACAGCACGTCCTTCCAGTGGTCGTAGCTCCAGCCCGAGGTGCCGACGCGCACGTCGCCGGCCCGCAGGCCCGCTCCCGGTGTTGTCATGCGCCGTCCTCCGCCTGTGCGAGCCACCACCGTCTCCGCACCGCGCGGCGCGTGTCAACCCCCTCGAGCCGCCGGGTGGACCGCCGTAGCGTGGCGTCGCAAGAGCACGCGTACCCCGCTCCCCCCGCGTCAAGGACCGGCGAACTGGCACATCCGTGTCACTTGGTCAAGCCCCTTTGGCCTGACAGCGTCGCTTCTTACGTTGGCCGCTCCGCTCACTTCGAAGGGCGGTCGGAGGTGGACAACGTGAGAAGCGGAAACTCGAAGGCGTTCGGCGGGCTGATCCTCGTGAGCGCCGCCGCGATCGCGGTCACCGGATGCGCCGTCGGAACCGGCCAGTCCGAGACCGCTGACATCGACTTCTCGTCGGATGCCGAGCTCACCGGGACGCTGAGCGTCATGGGTTTCTCGGGGGTCGACGAGGTGGCGACCTCCCGCATGGATCTCGCCGAGGAGGCGCTCGGCGATGTGAGCGTGGATCTGATCGAGGGCGACCTGGATCTGCAGCAGTTCCTGTCCGCTGTCGCGACCGGGTCACCGCCCGACATCGTGTACGCCGACCGCGACCAGATCGGCTCGCTCGCCGCGCGCGGCGCGGTGATCCCGCTCGAGGACTGCATCGATGGCGAAGGCATAGACACCGGTCAGTTCGTGGAGGCCGCGATCGACCAGGTTTCGCTCGACGGCACGGTGTACGGCATCCCCGAGTTCAACACCGTGCAGCTGACGATGGCCAACGGCGATCTGCTGTCGGCCGCGGGAGTCGCGATCGAGGACGTCAACGGGTCTGACTGGGAGGCGATGAGCGCCGCGAACCAGGCGCTCACGAAGTCGGACGGCGGCAAGCTGAGCGTCATCGGCGTCGACAGCAAGCTCCCCGAGTTCCTGCCCCTGTGGGCGAAGGCGAACGGCGCCGACCTCATCTCGAAGGACGGCAAGACCGCGCAGCTCGACGCTCCCGAAGTCGTCGAGGCGCTCACGTGGGCCGTCTCGATCTACGACGACCAGGGCGGCTTCAGCGCCGTGAAGGCGTACCGCGACTCGGCCGACTTCTTCGGCGAGGGCAACCAGTTCGCGACCGGCGTGCTCGGCGCGATGCCCATGGAGCAGTGGTACGTGAACGTCCTCAACGACGTCTCCCCGGATGCCCCGATGGCCTTCGACACCGTCCGCGACCGCAACGGCGAGACGATCGCCTACGCGTCCGGCTCGGCATGGGCGATCCCGGCCGGGAGCGACAACCCCGAGGCCGCATGCCGCTGGGCGCGTGTCATGACGTCGATCGACGCGTGGCAGGCCGCTGCGGAGGCCCGCATCGAGGTCCGCGAGGGCGAGGGCAAGCCCTTCACGGGAATCCTCACCGGCAACGCGCAGGCCGACGAGATGATCTCGGGCATGGTGACCTCCGGCGGCGAGCCGTGGGACACGGCGGTCGAGAAGATGTACGAGGCGAACGATGCGACGTTCGCGATGCCCGCCAACCCGGCGGACGCCGAGTTCGAGCAGGCTCTCCAGGACGCGGTCAACGCCGTGCTCAATGGCCAGGCGGAGCCGGAGGAGGCGCTGGCGAACGCGCAGGAGACGGCACAGTCGGCGCTCGACGACGCATGGGCCGAGCTCGAGTCGAGAGAGTGACCCGAGGTGAACATCTCGACCGCCGTTGCCGCGCCGACGATGACGCCGGAGCGGCAGCGGTCGCGCCGCCGAGCGAGGCGCAGGAATGCGGCATCCGCGTTTCTGTTCCTCTCGCCGTGGCTGATCGGGTTCGGCGTCTTCACGGCGTGGCCGATCCTGTACAGCGCGTACCTGTCGCTCACCGACTACGACGTCATCAACGACCCGCGGTTCGTCGGGTTCGAGAACTACGCGCAGCTCTTCGAGGACCCGAAGATCGCGCTGGCGATCGGCAACACACTGCTGTTCACCGCGCTGCAGGTGCCCGCGTACGTGATCGTCTCGCTCATGCTGGCGCTGCTGCTGGACCGGGCGGGGCGCAGCGCGGGGTTCTTCCGGACGATCTTCTTCCTCCCGAAGATGACTCCCCCGGTGGCCGTCGGCATCCTGTTCCTGCTGCTGTTCAACGGGCAGAACGGGCTCATCAACACCGTGCTCGGATGGTTCGGCGTCGCGGGGCCGGCGTGGACGACCGACCCGGCCTGGGTCAAGCCCGGCCTCATCCTCATGAGCCTGTGGACGGTCGGGGCATCCGTCATCATCCTGCTGGCCGCCCTCCAGGACGTGCCGACTGAGCTCTACGAGTCGTCGAAGCTCGACGGCGCCGGGTTCTGGCGGCAGTCGATCAGCGTGACGCTGCCGATGATCAGTCCGGCGCTGTTCTTCATCATCGTCGTCAACACGATCGCGGGGCTGCAGACCTTCGATGAGGCGTACACCGCCTTCTTCGGGTCGGGCAACACCACCTACAGCAACGACGCCGCCCTCTTCTACGTGATCTATCTGTTCCAGCAGGCGTTCGAGTTCCTGCACATGGGCTACGCGTCGGCGATGGCGTGGATCCTGTTCGCGATCATCATGGCGATCACAGCCGTGCAGCTCATCGTGTCGCGACGGCTCGTCTACTACGAGGGCGAGGCACCCAAATGAGCAGAGTCCTGCCACCGGGCGCACCGGATCGCCCGTACGAGATCGAGCCCGTGCCGACCGGACCGTTGGCGACGCTGGACGCCATCCGCGTGCCGGACAGGCGCGAGCTGCGCAGACGGTCGGATGCCGGCGCGGCGCACCGCCGCCGGAAGCCGATCGTGCGCGCTCTCGTCATCGCCGCACTCGTGATCCTCGGCGTCGTCTTCGCCTACCCGTTCGTCTGGCTCGTGAGCGCGTCGTTCAAGCCGCGCGGCGAGGTCTTCGACAACAAGCTCATCCCCGAGACCTTCACGCTCGAGAACTATGTCACCGTCTGGCAGGAGGCGCCGCTGGGGCTGTGGCTGTTGAACACGCTGATCGTAACGGTGCTGGCTGCGGTGACGGTCACGATCTCGAGCGCGATGGTCGCATGGGGTTTCTCGTACTTCCGCTTCCGCGGGCGAGGCGCGCTCTTCGGGCTCGTGCTCGCGTCGATGATGCTCCCGGGCGCTGTCACGATGATCCCGACGTTCCTCATCTGGAACGCCCTGGGCTTCGTGGGAACCCTCGTGCCCCTGTGGGCCGGCAACCTCTTCGGCAGCGCGTTCTACATCTTCCTGCTCCGGCAGTTCATGCTCGGCCTGCCGCGCGACCTGTTCGAAGCGGCGCGCGTCGACGGGGCTTCGCAATGGACGCTGTTCTGGCGCATCGCGCTCCCCCTCTGCAAACCCGCGCTCGCCGTGACGCTCGTGTTCGAGGTGCAGGCCGTGTGGACCGACCTCATGCGGGCGCTCATCTACCTGCGCGACTCGTCGACCTTCACGATTCCACGCGGCCTGAAGTCGCTCGTCGACGCGTTCGGGTTCGGCGGCGAATGGCACTGGGAGATCATCGTGACCGCGAGCGTCATCGCCACGATCCCGATGATCATCGTGTTCTTCATCGGGCAGCGGCAGATCATCCAGGGGGTGAGCACGAGCGGGTTGAAGGGGTAGTGGCGGACGAACGTCAGAAGCCCGGCCGATGGACCGGGCTTCTGACGTTTGTGGTGACCCCAGCGGGATTCGAACCCGCGTTACCGCCGTGAGAGGGCGGCGTACTAGGCCGCTATACGATGGGGCCGTTTTGCAACCGTTCAAGTATGCCATGGGGGAACAGGGCGACCAAATCGAGGCCGGGATGGGGCATCCGGCTTGCCGTCGCCGCCCCGCGGCCGGTTGACTCGAACACATGCGAGTGACGAAGTATGAGCACGCGGCGCTGGCCGTCCAGGATTCCGGCAAGACCCTCGTGATCGATCCCGGATCGTTCACCAACCCCCTCGACGAGCTCGACAACGTCGTCGCGATCATGCTCACTCACGAGCACCCCGACCACTGGACCCCCGAGCACCTCGACAGGCTCCTGACGAAGTTCCCGGGCACGCCGATCTTCGGACCGCAGGGCGTCGCCGACGCGGCCGGCGGCTACGAGGTGACGGTCGTGAGCCCCGGCGACACCGTGACCGTCGACCCCTTCACGCTGCGGTTCTTCGGCGGACGCCACGCCGTCATCCACGAGTCGATCCCCGTCATCGACAACGTCGGCGTGCTCGTCAACGATGCGTTCTACTACCCCGGCGACTCGTACGCCGTGCCCGAAGGCGTCGACGTCAAGCTGCTCGCCGCCCCCGCCGGCGCCCCGTGGCTCAAGATCGGCGAGGCGATGGACTTCGTGCTCGCCGTCAAGCCGCGCCGCGCGTTCGGCACCCACGACATGACCCTGTCGGTCATCGGCCGGGGCATGCATCGCCAGCGCCTCAAGTGGGCGGTCGAACAGAACGGCGGCGAGTTCCTCGAGCTCGACCCGCGCGACAGCGCCGACGTCTGACCGACCCGGTATCGTCGGCGGGATGCCCGACAAGCCCGCGGCCGAGGTCGCGATCGATGAACCGCTGATCCGTGGCCTGCTCGCCGAGCAGGCGAGCGACGTCATTCCGGATGCCCAGACCCGCCCGCTCTCGCTCGCGGAGGCGGGCTGGGACTGCGAGATGTGGCGACTCGGCGACGACTTGGCCGTGCGGATGCCGCGCCGCGCCGTCGCCGCGAAGCTCGTCGTCCATGAGCACGAGGTGGTGCCGACGCTCGCGCGTTTGATCGCCCCGAGCGTCGTCGGCGTGCCCGCTCCCCTAGTGCGCGGGCTCCCGTCGGGCGGCTACCCGTGGCACTGGTCGGTCGTGCCGTGGTTCGACGGAGCGAGCGCGCTGTCGGTCCGGCGCGCGGAGCGCACGCCGTGGGCAGCCGACCTCGCCCGCGCGCTGCGCTTGATGCACGTGGAGGCGCCGGCGGAGCATCCGGTGAATCCGTTTCGAGGAGTGCCGCTCGCGGATCGCGACGAGGCGGTCGAGGCGCGCCTCGCGTCTCTCCGCGCCAGGCGCGCCGCGCCGGAAGACCAGCTCGACGCGGGGCACGAACTGTGGCGCGCGGCGGTCGCGGCGCCCGTCCATTCGGGCCGGCCGGTCTGGGTGCACGGCGATCTGCACCCCGGCAACCTCGTCGCGGACGCCGGCAGGCTCGCGGCGATCATCGACTTCGGAGACGTGACCGCGGGCGATCCCGCGTACGACCTCGCGGTCGCGTGGCTCGCGTTCGACGCGGCCGGTCGCGAGCGCTTCATTGCGATGCTCGCCGATCGGCACGACGCTGACGCGTGGACACGCGCGCGCGGGTGGGCCGTGGCGGTCGCCGCGATGCTTCTCGATCACAGCGACGACAACCCGGAGTACGCCGCACTCGGCGCCGAAGCGCTCGCCGAGGTGACGGCTCGGTAGGTCAGCGCTCGAAGACGCGCGTCGGGCCGTCTCCTTCGTGGATCCACACCTCGACGAGGTCTCCGTCGAGCACCAGGCGGATCGTGCTGCCCTCGGGGAGGTCGGGGTCGGCGATCTCCTGCAGCCCGTAGTCGTCGTTGATGTCGAACACCGCGCCGAGCTCGTCGGGCGCGCACCCGCCGTTGAGCCAGCGCTCGGGCTGAGCCGCCGCCGCGGCGGCGAACCCGACGCCCGCGGCAGCGCCCGCGAGGACGCCGACGACCGCGATCGCCCATCGCGGGATGCGCCGCCAAAGGGCCGACGACCCCGCGACGCGGCTCGGGCACCTCCGGTGCGGGTGCCTCCTCGGTCGCGTCGGCGTCGGGAGGGGCATCCGGTTCGTCCTGCGGTCCGGCGGTCGAGTCGACTCCGCCCTCCGCAACCGGATCCCGGGCGGGCGCGTGCGAGCCGTTGCCCCCGACGGCGGCCATCGACTGCTGATCGGTCACGAGCGTCGCCGACTGTGTCTCGACCGGGTCGACCACTGACGGAGCCTCATCGATGGCCGGAGCCTGCTCGGCCACCTCGGCACGACGGGCGAGTTCCTCGAGCTCGTGAAGCCGCGCGACGGCGGAGCCGTCTTCGTGGATGTCGGCGTGCGGACCGTACGCGCGCACCGCCGCAGAGCGGCGAGCTCATCCAGGCGCTCGGGCGACGGCGACGATGCGGTCATCCACCCATCATCGCCGCCCCACGAGGAGCGGCTCGGCTGTCAGCGAGGTGCCCCGTTCCCGGCGAGCTGCTCGCCCCAACGCCGTGCGCGCTCCAGCTCACCGTCGGCAACCGGGCCGCTGTAGCCGTGGACTCCGAACGACTCGGGCTTGGCAGCGGGGCGGAAGCCGAGGGCGACGAGCCGCTTCATCGCCTTCTTGGCCGCGGAGCCGGGCAGTCGCGGCGTGGTGACCCGTGTGTCGAACGTCGCGACAGCGATGTCCCGCCTCGGCGAGGACAGGGACGTGATCCATTCACGGATGCCGCGGAGCGGGATGTTCTGCGCACCTTGCTGCTTGGCCGACTCACGCGTCTTCTCCGAGGACATCGAGAATGCGTGCGTCGGGCCCCCGACGACCAGAAGGTCGACACTGGACTCGAGATCCGCGGGCGCCGAAACGGCGTCCACCACCTCCGTGGATTCCACTCCGATGCCTTCAGCGATCTCGCGGGCGATCTGCTCCGTATTCCCCCACAACGTCTCGAACACAACTACTGCGTGCATGATGGCTCCTTGGCGGGTTTCTCTCCTTATGATCGCGACTCCTCCGCCCGGTGCGCCAGGGCCCCTTCGTGTGCCGGCGCCTCGCGCGGATCAGCCGGACGACGGAGGTCGCAGCTGCGCGCGGGTCACGCGCCGGTATCGGACGCGAGTCTGAGACGGCTGCCCGAGCGGACGTACACAGTCGGGGCCTCCAAGTGATCATTGTTGAAGATCAAGTCAGCATGCTGTTCTGGCTGCGCTTCGGCCTCGTAGATCTCGTAAGCGGGTCGGTACCGCTTCTCGTACGAGATCCGAGCCTGATCCCTTCCTCCGAGACTGCCAGCGTCGCGATCAAGGCCGCGTGCAAGGCTGACTGTTGGGTCGGTTTGCACGAAGAGTGCAGCATCCCAGTGCGGCGCAAGCTCGGGACGCTGCAGGAACGTCCCGTCGACGATCAGGATTGCATCGTGTGATGCCACCTCGGGCTCGCCGGTGATTGGCTTGTCTTCGATGAGGTCGAACGACGCAGCCCGGAACAGTCGATCGCCACCCCTGTTCAGCGGCTCGAGCAAATACGTGACGATCGCGTCCAGATCGCGCGCGTCATAGTAGTAGCCCTCGGCCGACAGCCGGCCTCGCCGATAGCGTTCGACTTTCGGACGGTGGAACCCATCGATTGATGCCCGAATGACTGGCCGCCCCATATCCCCGATGGTCGATGCGAGCTCATTCGCGAAGGTGGTCTTCCCCGATGCCGTCCGACCATCGACGGCGACACGAAGGGTCTTCCCGTCGGCAAGCCGGACGAGGCGATCGGCGACGTCATTGATCACGGTCTGTCGGTTGCGCATCGCATGAAAGTACCAGCGCGAGAGCGTCGTGATCGGGAGAAGAATCCGACGCGGGGCCAAGCGCGCGACTACTTGGTCTCGTATCTGATCGCCGAGCCAATCGACGCGTGGACACGCGCGCGTGGGTGTGCCGTGGCGGTCGCCGCGATGCTGCTCGATCACAGCGACGACAACCCGGAGTACGCCGCACTCGGCGCCGAAGCGCTCGCCGAGGTGACGGCTCGGTAGGTCAGCGCTCGAAGACGCGCGTCGGGCCGTCTCCTTCGTGGATCCACACCTCGACGAGGTCTCCGTCGAGCACCAGGCGGATCGTGCTGCCCTCGGGGAGGTCGGGGTCGGCGATCTCCTGCAGCCCGTAGTCGTCGTTGATGTCGAACACCGCGCCGAGCTCGGCGGGCGCGCACCCGCCGTTGAGCCAGCGCTCCCCGACGGCGGCGAAGAGGCACTCGTGACCGAACTCGTTGGTGCCGGTGACGACCTGCAGGTCGCCGTACATCTCGTGCATGCGCAGGTCGGACTGCTCGAGCCCGTAGTAGACGAGCGCCCCCGACGGCAGGAACACGGCACCGGACGCCTCACGCGTGGGATCGATCGCGAGCCGCGCCTCGGGTTGAGCCGCCGCCGCGGCGGCGAGCCCGACGCCCGCGGCAGCGCCCGCGATGACGCCGACGACCGCGATCGCCCATCGCGGGATGCGCCGCCAAAGGCCCACGACCCCGCGACGCGGCTCGGGCACCTCCGGTGCGGGAGCCGCCTCGGTCGCGTCGGCGTCGGGATCGGCGTCGGGAGAGGCATCCGGTTCGTCCTGCGGTTCAGCGGTCGAATCGGATGCTGCGCCCACCGTCTCCGGGTCATCGACGGGCGCCGGCGAGCCGTTGCGCTCGACGACGACTGTTGACTGCGGGAATGCCTCGGCCATCGCCGGCTGCTCTCGCACCGGATCGACGGTCGTGGGAGTGTCGGCGGCAGGCGGGGACACCTCGTCCAGCTCCGCTCGCCGGGCGAGCTCCTCGAGCTCGTGCAGCCGCGCGACGGCTCCGGCGTCCTCGTGGATGTCGGCGTCCGGACCGTATGCGCGCGCCCGTAGAGCAGCGAGCTCATCCATGCGCTCGGGTGACAGCGACGATGCGGTCATCCCTCCATTATCGTGCTCGGCCGCGTCTGTGCCGCCGCCCGATCGTCCCGCACCGCGCTCCGGGGCCACCTCCCCGGCCGGGCCACGATGGCGCCCGACAACCTCGTGGCGTCCGAGGCTGCCCTCCGGTGTCGCAGTACCGTGGGAGGGTGTCCTCGAACCGCCGGTTGCCCGCAACGAAGCGATCAGCGGCGGCGCGCGAGCGTTACGCGAAGCGGCGCAGCCGGCGACTCGCCCGCGTCGACAACGATCTCACGACCGCACAATGGGCTGATCTCAGGGCGGCTTGGGAAGGGTGCGCGTACTGCCGGGCGACCGACGTGCCTCTGCAGCGCGACTGCCTCCTGCCGGTCTCTCGCGGCGGGCGCTACACGCTCGAGAACGTGGTTCCGGCGTGCGCGTCGTGCAACGCCAGCAAGCATAACTCCGAAGTCACCGGCTGGCTTCGACGCAAGAGG
Source organism: Microbacterium immunditiarum (assembly GCF_013409785.1). NCBI lineage: Bacteria > Bacillati > Actinomycetota > Actinomycetes > Micrococcales > Microbacteriaceae > Microbacterium > Microbacterium immunditiarum. The sequence continues at coordinate 2,267,104 of NZ_JACCBV010000001.1, read as the reverse complement.
CTCGACGAGCGGGCGTTCCTGCTCCGCCACGCGACGATCCTGGCAGCCCTCGTCCGAGATATGAACACCGAGCCCTGACGAAACACCGGTCGGCGGCTGTGCGAGCAGATCGATGTCGGTGCTACACGGAGGGGTGACTCAGTAGGTGGTCGGGGTCAAGCGTTGTGCGGCCCCGAGTGCACGCACGTGCGGTGTTCGATGCGCCGTCGAGTCGTCAATAGTCGGGGCGGGATGCGTCGACAAGGTCGAGGTTCTCGGGGTACCTCTCGAGGAACGCTTTGACAACTGGGCACAGAACCGTGATGCGTTCGCTTCGCCGGCGGATGTCGTCGAGTGCGTAGGCAATGAGTTCGTCGGATATCCCCCGGCCCCGGTACGCGGGTATCACGGTGGTCGTCAACAGCACCAGCCGCTCATCGGATCGTTCGTACTGAACGGTCGCGACCTCCAGGTCCGCGAGCGTGGCGACGTACGCGTGGCGGTCCTCGCGGCGCATGACGGCTAGATCGTCGTCGAGCTCCGTGGACGGCTCATCCGACACGACGTCTGCGCGCTGTGGTCTCGAGTGATTCGTCCCCACGATGCGCGGTCCCTTCCGATACGTGGAATCTTCGTAGTCATCTGCGGCGGAGCAGCAAGGCAGGCCATACCCCCGGCTTGTTCCCCGGTCCGCGCGGCGAGCCTCCCTCGCCGCACGGCTTTTGAGGCGACCTCACTGAGGCGGGGACCTTGAGATTCGGCTGTATCGAGACATCGCTCTCACCGGCGGTGGGCCAATGCACCTCGTCCAGCGCTTGCGGACTGGTCATGTGTCGGTGCCTGCACGCGCTCGTTGCGAGCTCGCAACCTCACAGGGATACCGGGACGAGGCGGAAGGTACTCACTCCGGAGGTTGGATCGGGTGACCGCCGCGACGCGTTCCACAGGTGCGCGAAGCGGGGTTGGGGAATCGTGGGGATCGTCCGGATTCCGAACTGCGCCGTCTTCATTGATCCCGACGCGGCACAGGACGATACCGGCATATCGGATCCGCCACAACCCTTGCCGCCGACACGATGCGAGCGTATATTGCCAGCCACGTCCAGCTTCCCCGGCTGGTGATGGCAGATCCTCGTCGCAGTTCACAAGAGGCGGCGCCGGCGGTCTCCCCGACAGTTCGGGTACTCGCAAACCAGCTCGACGACCTCACCCTCGTGCGCCATCTGCGCGCGACCCGCCAGTCGGCCTCCAGTTATTCGCGTCATCGGCGACTCCGCGTCGCCTGAGTGGTTGCGACACTCGTGCGCCCGACTAGCTGGACTTCCTCTGGGAGCGGTGTCGGCGACGGTTGAGAACCAGGCCAAAACGACGGGCGAAAACTAGGCCACCGATTCGTCGTTTCGTCAGTCTGCCGGATCTTGCGTCTTGATGCTGGGGAGGCTGTCGATGCCTCGTCCGCGGAGCCGGTAACTGGCGCCCTTCAGCGTGAGCACGTCGGCGTGGTGGACGATCCGGTCGATCATCGCGGCGGCGACGGCTTGGTCTCCGAAGACGCCGCCCCAGCCAGAGAACGGCAGGTTGCTGGTGAGGATCAATGAGGCGTGTTCGTAGCGGGATGAGACGAGCTGGAAGAAGAGGTTTGCGGCGTCTTGCTCGAACGGGAGGTAGCCGACTTCGTCGACGATGATCAGCCCGTAGCGTCGTAGCCGGGCGAGTTCCTGCGGGAGCCGGCCCTGCCGGTGAGCGTCGGTGAGACGGGTGACCCAGTCCGTCGCGGTCGCGAACAACACCCGGTGCCCGTGCCTCGCGGCAACGATCCCGAGAGCGGTCGCGAGATGAGTCTTGCCGGTTCCGGGCGGGCCGAGCAGGACGACGTTCTGCGCCTCGAGGAGGAACCCTCCGGAGGCGAGTCCGGCGATCTGCTGACGGGCTGCCGGCTGAGCGTCCCAGTCGAAGTCCTCGAGAGTCTTCCGGGCGGGGAACCCGGCGGCTTTGATCCGCAGCTCCGCGCCAGACGCGTTCCGCGCTGAGACTTCGCGTTCGAGGACGGCGGCGAGGTAGTCCTCGAACGACCAGCCCGCGTCCCGTGCTTGGGTGGCCATCCGGCCGGCCGCTTCAGTGATCCTCGGTGCTTTCAGCGCTCCGGCGAGATAGGTGATCTGCTTGACGGCGTCGGTCTGCTTGGCGGCCATCAGGCGACTCCCTCGATCCCGAAGGCGCGGTCGTAGTCAGCGAGATCCCTGGTGAGGTCGTCTCCGACGACGGCAGGGCGGGGCTGCTGGAACTGCTGCCGCAACCGTCGCGCCGTCTCGACATGAGCCGGGTCCGTGACGATGCTTCCGCGCGCCCAGACCCGGGCGTGGTCGGCGACGACGCGCCCATCCATCCTGACTCGGACGCGGTCCAGGTCTGCGGTCACGTCAACGATGCGGCCGATCGCTTGCGGGTCGACGGAGTAGTCGGACGCATCGAGGCGGACGTAATAGTCCCGGCCGAGCCTGACCCGTTCCCGCCAGCCCAGCTGCAACGGGATCGGCGGCAACGGCAGCATCCTCGAGCGGTCGTGCTCGATCAGATCGACCGGACGTGCCTTGAGGGTCCGCACGACCCTGCCGTTCGCGTTCTCCAGCCAGTCGGCGAGCTGGGCGTTGAAGTCCGCCGGTGAGGCGAAGGCCCGGCCGGGCATGAACGAGGTCTCGAACCAGCCGTTGCGCCGCTCGACGATCCCCTTCGACTCCGGGTCGAAGGGGCGCAGCTGCACGACCTTCGCCGCGAGGGTCCCCGCGAATGCGGCGACGCCTTGCGCGAGCCGCCCCTTCTGACCGATGCCGGGCTCGTTGTCCCAGATCAGCCGTCGCGGCACCGCCCCTAGTTGCTGGATCAGCTCCCACGACCCGAGCAGCAGATCCTCCGTCTTGCGCGTCGGGATCATCCTCGCGGTCACGAACCTCGAATGCGCCGCGACGATCACCAACACCGGCAGCAGCACCGCCGTGCCGTCCTCGAGCGGGATCTTCCGGGGCGGGAACCACAGGTCGCACTGCGCCGCATCACCCGCTGCCCAACTGAGCCGATCAGCGGGATCGACCGGGCGGTGCTCCGGCCGCAGCCGACGCACGTTCTCCCGGAACCAGGTGATCGACCCCGACCACTCAAGCCGCTCCGCGATCACCGTCGCCGGCATCGACGGATGCTCCGCCAGCAACGCTCTGACTCTCGCCTCGAACGGCGAGAACGACGTCGGCTGCAGCGGCCGCTGATACCTCGGCGGCCGGTCAGACCGCACCGCCGCCGCGACCGTGTCCCGCGCGATACCGAGATCTCGAGCAACCTGACGCTGCGGAACACCGTCCGCGACAAGCCGCCTGATCAACGCCCAATCTTCCAAGGAGATCACCCACCCAATCTGGTCCGGGTGGCCTAGTTTTCAAGCGTCGTTTTGGCCGGGTTCTGGAGCGTCGTCGACAAGCGGTTCGCCGACCCCTCCGCCGGCCTGCACGGGCAACTTGACCTCCGCGCGGGCAGACCCACCGGCTCCTCCTGGGAGGCGGCCAACTTCGACATCATCCTGTGGTCCGCTTCCTGGGGGGCATCGGTCCTCTACTGGGACGTGCGCACCGCGCTCGACGCCGATTGGAGCCCATGAACACCCGCATCACCGCACCAGTCCCCTCAACCCAATCCACAAATCGTCCCGAACAGAACGGACACTGTCATGGTCATCTCCGCTGAAGCCGAAGTCGGCCTGCGGCCCTTCCAGATCGACATCCCCGAAGCCGACCTCGCCGACCTCCGCGCCCGAATCGACGCCACCCGCTGGCCCTCACGCGAACTCGTCGACGACCGCTCACAGGGCGTGCAACTCGCCACCCTCAGAGCCCTCGCCAAGTACTGGGCCACCGAGTACGACTGGCGGCGAGTCGAAGCCCGGCTCAACGCCATGCCGCAGTACATGACCGAGATCGACGGCATCGACATCCACTTCATCCACGTCCGCTCTCCGCATGAGAACGCGATGCCGCTCATCATGACCCACGGCTGGCCCGGGTCGGTGATCGAGCTGCTGGACGTCATCGACCCGCTCACCAACCCCACCGTCTACGGGGGCAGCGCTGAGGACGCCTTCCACGTGGTCCTCCCGTCCCTTCCCGGCTACGGCTTCTCGGGCGAGCCGACCGAACTGGGCTGGGAGAACGGACCCATCGCCCACGCGTGGGCGCAGTTGATGGACCGCCTCGGCTACACCGAGTACGTCGCGCAAGGCGGCGACGTAGGCGCGGCTGTCACCGACGCGATGGGCCGGCAGGCCCCAGCGGGACTTCGCGGCATCCACGTGAACCTGCTCGCGCTGGCCATCGCACTCAAAGACCACCTGCCGTCCGCCACCGAGCAAGAACGTGCCGCCCACGAAGCCCTCGCGACTTTCACCTCGGACGGCTACGGGTACTTCCTCGAACAGACCACCAGACCGCAGACCATCGGCTATTCCTTGCTCGACTCTCCCGTGGGCCTGGCCGCGTGGATGCTCGACCACGACACCGACAGCTACTACAAGATGTCCCGCGCTTTCGTCGAGCAGGATCCGGTGGGCAACCTCACCCGTGACAACATCCTGGACAACATCACGCTGTACTGGCTGCAAGGGAGCGGCGCATCCGCGGCCCGCTGGTATTGGGAGTTCGGCCGGTTCCTCGCCGCGGCCGGCGCTTCCGGCCAGGCTCCTCCCCCGGTGGCTGTCCCCGTCGGCTTCACTGCGTTCCCTGGCGAGATCTGGGCTGCGCCTGAGAGCTGGGTCGAAGTCGCCTACCCCGGCGTCGCCTACTACAACGCGGTTGAAGAGGGCGGCCACTTTGCCGCGTGGGAGCGGCCTGCGCTGTTCGCCTCCGAGGTCCGAGCTGCGTTCCGTCCCCTCCGAGGATGAGATGCCTCATGAAGGCGATCACTGTCGCGGAGCAGGGCATCGGCGTCGAAGCGATGACATACGGCGACGTGGACTACCCCCACGCCGCCGAGAATGACGTCATCGTCCGGGTGCAGGCTGCCGGCTTCACCACCGGGGAACTGACCTGGCCGGGCACCTGGACCGACCGAGCCGGCCGGGACCGGACGCCCAGCATCCCGGGGCATGAGCTGGCCGGCGTCGTCCACGAACTCGGATACGGCACAACCGGGCTCACCGTCGGGCAGCGGGTGTTCGGACTGACCGACTGGACACGCAACGGATCTCTGGCCGAGTACACCGCGGTGGAAGCCCGCAACCTCGCACCCCTGCCAGCCAACGTCAGCTATGTGGACGGTGCAGCCCTCGCGATCTCCGGGCTCACATCCTGGCAAGGACTGTTTCAACACGGACGGCTCGAAGCCGGGCAGGTGGCCATCATCCACGGCGCCGCCGGGGCAGTCGGATCCACCGCGGTACAGCTCGCGCACCAAGCTGGCGCTAGGGTCATCGGGACTGGACGGGCAGGGGACCGCGCGGCAGTCCTGGAGATGGGAGCGCACGAGTTCGTCGACTTGCAGAGCGACGAGCTCGAGAAGGTCGGTGAGGCGGACCTCGTCTTCGACGTTCTCGGTGGCGAGATCTTCCAACGCTCACTCAGCGTCCTCCGCGATGGCGGCCGCATCGTCACGATTCCCGCCCCGCCGCCGCGACAGCCGGAGAACGGCATCGCCCTCTACTTCGTGGTCGAGCCGAACCGCCCAGAACTGGCCGAACTCGCTCGGCAAGTGCAGGAGGGCAGGCTCCGACCACGAGTGGGGGCGGTCCGCCCACTCGCCGAGGCAGCGGCGGCATTCGCCCCAGGGAAGGGCGGCCGTGGCAAGACCATCATCACCGTCGGGTGACTGCCGTCACCAACACAACAAACGCATTGCAGGAGTGCTGCGGCCAGCCCGCACGCGGGTCCGGTCGCTGGCCGCGGCACTTCCCCTAACGTGAACAGATTGGAGCCCACCGATGTCCACCTACAACATCGGGTTCTTCGTAGGGAGCTTGTCGAGCACCTCCATCAACAGGATCCTCTCGAAAGCGCTGATCACCCTCTCTCCGCCGGACCTCACCTTCACTGAGATCGAGATCCGCAACCTGCCCCTCTATAGCCAGGACTACGACGCGGACTTCCCGGCTCCGGCCCGCGTGCTCAAGCAGGCAATCGACGCCTCGGACGGCATCCTGTTCGTCTCTCCGGAGTTCAACCGCTCCATCCCCGGCGCGCTCAAGAACGCCATCGATTGGGGCTCGCGACCCTGGGGTTCGAACTCCTTCGCCATGAAGCCCACCGGCATCATCGGCGCCTCGCCCGGACACATCGGGACCGCGGTCATGCAAGCCTCGATGCGGAGCGTGCTGAGCTTCCTCGACGCGCCACAGCTGAACGCGCCAGAGGCGTACATCATCTTCGACTCCGATCACTTCGGCCAGGACGGCTCGGTAAGCGACGCCCGTACGGCCGACTTCCTCCGCCACTACATGGAGGAGTATGACGGATTCGTTCGGCGAGTTCTCGCGTCCGCCCCCGGACACATCGGCGACCCGCATCCCGAGAGCACCAAGTAAGCCAGGGTGCAGGCATCGGTTATGGATCACTCACCTGCTGGGACTAGCGGCGACGTCACGTTTGAGGACATCCGCTTTCATCCGGACGACTCCGCCCTCTACCCGCTCGCCCTCGCAATGGCAGCACGATTCGGGTACACCGCCGAACTGATCCTCGACCGCCAACTGGCAGAGCTGCTCCGCCTTCGCGTGGCGCAGCTCAACCCGTGCGCGTATTGCCTCATCCTGCACACCCGGGTCGCCCACGACATCGGGATCCCCCCGTTCCTCATCGCCCACCTTGCGGCCTGGCAGGACAGCGCTTCCTTCACCCCTCGAGACAAGGCGGCACTGGCGTACTGCGAGAGCCTCACGCTGTACGACACCGCCGTGTTCGCATCACGCCACGAAGAGCTGACGCGACACTTCTCCCCCGCCGAGATAGCCGAAATCGCGGCCGTCGTCATCAACATGGCCGTGTGGACGCGGCTCAAGCTCGCGCAGGGCAGCGTGCCCGTCGACCGCAGACCTGCTCTCGACCAATCCGGACTGGAGAGACCACCCCATGAGCGCTGAACCCACCTCTTCAGTCGAACCCACGGCGCCAGGTCCTCAACGCAATCGAATCATCAGCACCATCGCCCACTGGCTGACCGGCGACGCGGGCACGCTGCCCGACGAGGGGCCGCTCGCACCTCTGGACGGAGCATCGGGTTGGCTTAACTCCGAGCCACTCACCGCCGCCGACATGCGCGGGCACGTCGTCCTCGTCGACTTCTGGACTTACACCTGCGTGAACTGGATCCGCACCCTCCCCTACCTCCGCGAATGGCACGCCAAGTACGAGGCCGACGGGCTCCTCACCGTCGGCGTCCACAGTCCCGAGTTCAGCTTCGAACGAGAAACCGACAACGTCACGCGTGCTGCCCGAAACCTCGACGTCAGCTACCCCATCGCGCTCGACAGCGACTTCCAGGTCTGGCAAGCGTTCAGCAACCGGTTCTGGCCCGCTCTGTACATCGCCGACGCGAATGGTCGCCTCCGGCACCACCACTTCGGCGAAGGCGAGTACGCGCAAACCGAGATGGTGCTGCAGCGACTGCTCTTGGAAGCAGGGGCGGACATGCTCGATACCCGCCTCGTCGAACCCTCGTCAAGCGGACTTGAAGTTGCCGCGGACTGGCGGTCTCAACGGTCGCCGGAAACCTACCTCGGGTTAACGCGTGCCAACGGCTTCGTGCGAGCGGGCGTCGCTCCCCCGGGCGTCGCGTACGAGTACAGCGGCCAGAGCGTCCTAACACTCAACTCCTGGGATCTCGAGGGGACGTGGACTGACACAGGCGAGGCGATCATCGCCGGCGGCGCGGGCGCTCGTATCGCCTTCGAGTTTCACTCCCGAGACGTCAACCTCGTCATGGGACCTGGTTCCTCGGGCGCCCCAATACCGTTCGCTGTGACGCTCGACGGCAACCCGCCGGGCAAAGCCGCTGGAGGTCACGTCGACAGTTACGGCCACGGCGTCCTGCGGCACCACGACGCACACCAGCTCATCCGCCAGCCCAACTTGTTCGCCTCACACCGGTTCGAGATCGAGTTCTTTGCGCCCGCGGCGGCCGCCTACTGCTTCACGTTCGGGTGACTCACACGAAAGGAGCGCACGATGGGCGCTTTTGACTGGCTCTTTGGCCGCAATCGGGACACCGCAACAGAGCAAAACCCGCCCGGCGAGAGTGCCTCCAGCGTCGCAATCGTAGAGTATGAACGGATGCTCGCCACCGCGCCCCCGGAAACGGTCGAGAAGATCCACTATGAGACCTTCGAACGACTCACCACCGAACAGCGCGGGACGATCTTCCACAGGCTCAACGACATAGCGATCGGCGACGCCGCCAGGCCGCATGACGCCAGTGCCGCGAGCTTGGCGGCCGCCGCAACGAGGGCGGAGCGCCATAACCCGGGGACTATGAGGAAGGTCCTGTACGACCCCCACGGTGCACCCGGCGACGACCCTCGCGCGGGCTTGGACAACAACACGCTGGCGACCTTTCTCGCCTACGAGTTGTTTTGCACGTTCGCGTTGACGACCTTGGCGTGGCAAGCATGGAGCCCGGTCGGTGACTCGGCCACAGGAGACGAGGCGCCCGACTCGGGCGCGCAAGACGCTTTCGCCGGTCCCGACGCAGACAGCGGGTTCGACGGATTCTTCGACCTCGGCTAACCCGTGACTACCTCCGCGGGGGTCACCGCTACACGAGCACCATACCCGCCCGTCACAGAGCAGCGGCTGCAACAGCTACTCGCCCGGGTCGCCAAAGAAGCGGCCCGACGCCCGTCCAACCGACGTCGACGAGCTGTCTGACCGTGGCGCAGACCCGAACGAACTCGTCAACCGCGGGTCTGTCAGATGAACGGTGGATCGGTATGGTCCGCGACGCTCAAGCCGAGATCGACGGCACCGCCACCGGGCGCTCGTTCCGCCGCGCCACGGCCTCGCGCTGATCCTTGCTGGTAGTATCACTATCGATAGTGATACTATCAGTAAGTGAGAATCGGTGAAGCGGCCGCAGCAGTCGGTGTGACCACTGCGACGTGGAAGTACTACATCCGTGAAGGCCTCGTGCCGGAGGGCGAGCGACTCGGCGCCAACCGCACCGACTACGACGAGGCGCACGTGCAACGGGCGAGGCTCGTGCGCGCGTTGCTCACCACCGGCGGTCTCACCATCAGCGCTGCACGAGACGTGCTGGGCGTGCTCGACTCGCACCATGACCTCGTCTACGCGTTCGCGGCGGTGCAACATGCGCTCGACGCGGGCCGCCCGCCCGGCTCGGCGGCATCCCGAGACCGAGTTGACGAGGTCGTTTTGGCGAAGGGCTGGCACACGTCGGGCGGCAACCCAGGTCTCGACACCGCCGCGCGGGCGCTCGATGCGTTCGACGCGATCTCGGCGCACGTCGGTGACGACTATCTGGCCGCCTATGCCGACGCGGCCGAGCGCATCGCCCAGGCCGACCTCGCTCTGCTGGCCGGCCTCGACCGACCCGATCACGTCGTCGAGGCGATGGTGGTCGGCACGGTGATGGGCGACAGCCTCATCGCGGGCCTGCGCAGGCTCGCTCAGGAACACGAGACGTCTTTCGTCTCGAACACAAAACAGGACCGGAGAAAGGAATCCACGTGAATACTCATGTCGTGCTCGGTGGCAACGGTTCGGCCGGTCGCGCCACCGTTGCCGCGCTCATCGCAAAAGGGCTCGATGTCGTCTCGGTGAGTCGCACATCCGCAGCTCCTTCCGGTGCTCGCTCTGCGGTCGCCAATCTGCTGGATCTCGCGCAGACGAGGGCTGCCGTCGATCGTGCCAGCGTCGTGTACCTGGCAGCCGGGCTGCCGTACTCCACGAAGGCATGGCGCGCGCAGTGGCCGGTCGTCATGCGCAACACGATCGCCGCCGCGCGCGACTCCGGCGCGCACCTGGTGTTTCTCGACAACGTCTATCCATATGGCCAGGTCGACGGCCCGATGACCGAACAGACTCCCTATCGACCCACGACCGGAAAGGGCCGTCTGCGTCTGGAGCTGATCCGGATGCTGCAGTCGGCCACCGACGGCGGTTTCGGTGCCACGATCGTGCGGTCCGCCGACTTCTACGGACCCGGTGTGGCTACGAGCGTGTTCAACACGTTTGTGATCGACAACGTGGTGGCCGGAAAGCCGCCGGTGTGGATGTTCGACGCGAGCCATCGGCACTCGATGACGTTCGTTCCGGACCTCGGGGAGGCGCTCGCGCTCGTCGGCACGACCCCCGCGGCGCAGGGCCGCACCTGGCATGCGCCGACCGCAACGCCGGCCCTCACGGGCGAACAGCTCATGCTCCTGGCAACGGGTGGTGCGCGCCCCGTGCGCACCATGTCGCGATTCACGGTGCGCCTCGGCGGACTGTTCGTGCCGACGGCGCGCGAGACGCTTGAGCTGTCGTACCAGAACACGAGCGACTATGTGTTCGACTCGAGCGCGATCGAGCGCGAGCTCGGGCTCGTGCCGACCTCGTACGAGGAGGGGATCGCACGGTCGCTCAAGGCGGCACGGTCGGGGGCGTCCGCCGCGGCGCGCTGACGCGCGCGGAGGGCGGCGACCGGCGGCGGCTGCTCTGAGCGCGTTGGGTCGTAAGGCCGCGCTGTTCGAGCATGTCGACGCGGCGGAGGTCCGCGTTCGGGTAACGCAAGCCCGCCCGTAGTAGTCGGCGCCGCGGACATACCCGGCAGGTTCCTCCTAAGCCGACGGTTCGAACCTCGGTAGCCGTCTGCCGGTCTGGTCCTGGCCCGACTCCAGGATCGGTCGCAGATGCGCGTATCGCGGAGACCGGACCCGGGATTCGAGCGCGATCCCAGCAGCGGCTTCGACCCGCGCAGCGGAGTAGCGGGGGGTCATCCGCGGCACTGCCAGCGCAGCGCCGAGCCCCTGCGCGTCGAACCCGACCGCATTCGCGTCACGGGCGACCGTCAAGTCGTCAACGCCCGGATCCGCGAGATCAGCGCCGAGCTGGCCGTTACGCGGCAGCGCAGCGGTGGAAAAACAAGAACTCCCCTCTCGCAAGAGGGGAGTTCAGTTCGTTCCATGGCCAGTTCATTTGACCATGGTTCGAGTAACGTTCGTATGGCTGGGGTACCTGGACTCGAACCAAGAACAACTGAACCAGAATCAGCCGTGTTGCCAATTACACCATACCCCACCGGTCTCGACCGGGGTCGTGCCGAGGATCAAGTCTAGACGACCGGCACCCCTGCTCCAAACCGAGCGGATCCCGCGCGCGTCGTCAGCCGCGGTGGTCGACGAACGCCGCGAGGCGACGGAGCGTCTCGCCCTTGCCGAGCAGCTCCATCGACTCGAACAGCGGCGGCGAGACGCGGCGTCCGGTCAACGCGACGCGCAGCGGGCCGTACGCGACGCGCGGCTTGAGCCCGAGTCCCTCGACGAGCGCGCCGGCGAGCGCCGCCTGCACGGACGCGGCCGTGAACTCCGACTCCGGGATGAGCTCGAGCGCCGAAACGGACGCGACCGCGACCTCGGCGGCGTTCTCGGGGAGCGACTTCAGGGCGTCCTCGGCGTACGTGATCGAGTCCGTGAACAGGAACCCGAGAAGGCCCGGCACCTCGCCGAGCAGTTGCACGCGCTCCTGCACGAGCGGGGCGGATGCCGCGATGAGCGTCTTCTGCTCTGGCGTCGGGCTCTCGGCGACGAGCCCGGCGGATGCCAGGTAGGGGACGATCCGCTCCGCGAAGTCGGCGGGCTGCAGCATCCGGATGTGGTCCCCGTTGATCGCCTCGGCCTTCTTCTGATCGAAGCGCGCCGGGTTCGGGTTCACGTCGGCGATGTCGAACGCGGCGATGAGCTCGTCGAGCGTGAAGACATCGCGGTCGGAAGCGATCGACCAGCCGAGCAGCGCGAGGTAGTTCAGTAGGCCCTCGTGGATGAAGCCCTTCTCGCGCTGGAGGAACAGGTCGGCCTTCGGGTCGCGCTTGGACAGCTTCTTGTTGCCCGTCTCGCCGAGCACGAGCGGCATGTGCCCGAAGCGCGGCACGAACGTCGTGATGCTGGCGTCGATGAGCGCGCTGTAGAGCGCGAGCTGCCGGGCCGTCGAGGGCATGAGGTCTTCGCCGCGGATGACGTGCGTGATGCCCATGAGCGCGTCGTCGACCGGGTTCACGAACGGGTAGAGCGGCACTCCCCCGGCGCGCACGAGCACGAAGTCGGGGAACGAGCCCGCCGGGAACGTCACCTCGCCGCGGATGAGGTCGACGTACGTGAGGTCTTCGTCGGGCACGCGCAGACGCCACGCGGGCTCGCGGCCCTCGGCGCGGAACGCCGCCTTCTGCTCGTCGGTCAGGTGGCGGTCGTAGTTGTCGTAGCCGAGCTGCTTGGCGCGGCCGTTCGCCTCGTTGCGGGCGTCGATCTCCTCAGCGGTCGAGTAGCTCTCGTACACGGCGCCGGTCGCGATGAGCTTGCCGAGCACCTCGCGGTAGATCTCATGCCGCTCCGACTGGCGGTACGGAGCGTGCGGCCCGCCGACCTCGACGCCCTCGTCCCAGTCGATCTGCAGCCAGGTGAGCGCCTCGAGCAACTGGAGGTAGCTCTCCTCGCTGTCGCGCGCGGCATCCGTGTCTTCGATGCGGAAGATCAGCTTGCCGCCGTTGTGGCGCGCGTACGCCCAGTTGTAGAGGACGGTGCGGATGAGACCCACGTGCGGCAGCCCCGTCGGCGACGGGCAGAAGCGCACGCGCACGTCGGCGCCGGTCGCGGTCGTGGTGCGGGGATCGGGGGTGGAGGCCATTCGATCGATTTTAGTCGACTAACCGTCGGCGCCCCTGCCGGTGAGCACCGTCGGCAGCACGTGCAGCATCGTGTCGAGCGCCGCCCGGATCGATGGCACTCGCTCCGCGCCGTGCGCCGTCACGAGGTGAAGCGTGCGACGCTCGCCTACCGGGAGCGGCCGGGTCACGACACCGCCCAGCTTCGGGAACGCCTCGACCGCGAGGCGAGGAAGCGTCGCGACACCGATCCCCTGCGCCACGAGCCCCTCGACCGCGACGAAGTTGTCTGTCTCGAACGTGATGCGCGGCTCGAACCCCGCGCGTCCGCACAGCTCCATCAAGTGCCCCCGGCACCGCGGGCATCCGGCGATCCAGTTCTCGGACGCGAGGGTCGCGACGTCGAAGTCGTCGTGCTGAGCGGCCGGATGCTCCAGCGGCAGCACCGCGAGCATGTCGTCGTGCCCGGCCGTACGCACCGAAAGTCCGCGTGCGCTCGCCCCGTGCGGATCGTCGCGGTCACCGGGGTAGCTGAACGTGAGTGCGAGGTCGGCGCGGTCCTCGCGCACGGCCTCGACCGCCTCGGGCGGCTCGGCCTCGACGTACGTGACCTGGATGCCGGGATTCGTCGCCGCGAGCTCGCGCAGCAGGCGCGGGACGACGGTCGGCGACGCCGACGGGAACGAGACGAGCCGCACCCGGCCCGTGCGACCGCCGCGCAGCTGCGCGAGCTCACCCGCCGCCGCATCGAGGGCCGTCGTGACCGCGGGCGCGTGCCGTGCGAGCACCCGCCCCGCCTCGGTGAGGCGCACGCTGCGGCCGACGCGCTCGACGAGCGGCACCCCGAGGCGAGTCTCGAGGCGTTTGAGGTGCTGGCTGATCGCGGGCTGGCTGTAGCCCAGCACGGCAGCGGCGCCGGTGATCGACCCCTCGTCGGCGACGGCTTTGACCAGCCGCAGCGATTGCACGTCGAGACCGAGTCCGTCGGCGTCGAACGGATCGATGGTCGTGTCGGTCATAATTCGATCATAAGGCCACGTGATGTTTTGCATCGAATACCTGCTGTAGACGAATGGAACGGCCAGGACCAGACTCGACCCCATGGTCCAGGCACTTCTCCTCGCCCGTCCCGCTCGCGACGATGCGCCGCGGCGTGGCCTGAGCGTCGCCGACGTCCAGGAGCGGTTCGCGGGAGGTCGCGGCTACCTCGCCGCCTGCACGGCGGGGCTGCCGCCGCGCGCGGCGCACGCCGCGATCATCGCCGACGCGGATGCCGCAGCCCGCGGCCGCGTCGACGTCGCGGGCTACTCGGCGGCCGCCGAGCGCTCGCGCGCGCACTTCGCCGCACTCGTCGGCGTCTCCCCGACCCGAGTCGCCATCGGCTCGCAGACCTCTGTCTTCGCGGCGCTGGTCGCGGCATCCGTCCCCGCCGGCGGCGAGGTGCTGTGCGTCGAAGGCGACTTCGCCTCTCTGCTCCTCCCGTTCGTCCACGCACCGCAGGGGCTTCGCGTGCGTGCCGTTCCACTGCGCGAGCTCGCGGACTCCGTGACGGCGGACACCGGCATGGTCGTGTTCTCACTCGTGCAGTCCGCGACCGGCGAGGTGGCCGACGAGCGGGCCATCCGCGCGGCGGCGGCTCGCCACGGCGCCCGCACGTTCTGCGATGCGACGCAGGCGGTCGGGTGGCTGCCGGTCGAGGCATCCGGATTCGACGCTCTCGTGTGCCACACGTACAAGTGGCTATGCGCGCCGCGCGGCGTCGCGTTCCTCGCCCTCTCGCAGGAGTTCGAGCGCCAGCTGCCCGCGCTGTTCGCCGGCTGGTACGCCGGCGCCGACCCGTGGACGTCGTGTTACGGCCACGACGTGGCCCTCGCCGAGGACGCGACGCGCTTCGACGTGTCGCCCGCGTGGCAGGCGTTCGTCGGGGCCGAGCCGGCGCTCGAGGTGTTCGCGGCGGCCGACCTCGACGCGGTGCACGACTACACCACGGGGCTCGCGGCGAACTTCCGCCGGGGGCTCGGGCTCGAGATCCCCGAGATCGCGAGCGCGATCGTCACGTGGGATGACCCCGACGGCTGCGATCTCGCGCGCCTCACCGCCGCGGGGATCACCGCGTCAGGACGAGCCGGGCGCGCCCGCGTCGCGTTCCACGTGTTCAACGACGACCTCGACGTCGAGATCGCCCTCGCCGCTCTCGGTCGCTGACGACGGGCGGCGCCCCAGCGGCGACAGGGCGATCGTCGCGACCACGAGGAGGCCGGCGACGAGCGCGAGCCCGGCGTAGCCGATCCACGACAGGACGACGCCCGAGCCGATCGCGCCGACGGCTCCGACGAGGCTCATGATGAGGTCGCTGCGGCCCTGCCGCCGGGTGCGCAGCTCTTCGGCGGATGCCTCGGTGAGCAGTGTCGAGCCGGCGACGGTCGACGCACTCCAGCCGAGGCCTAGGAGCACGAGGGCGACCGTGACCGCGGTGGTGGACGCCTCGCCGAACGACGCTGTCAGCAGCGCCGCGATGAGCAGCGCCTGACCGACGAGGATCGTGGGCACACGCCCGAGGCGGTCGGCGAGGATGCCGAACACCGGCGACAGCGCGAACATGCCGGCGATGTGCAGGCTGATCGTCGTTCCGATGACGGTGAGCGAGGCGCCGTGGTGCAGCAGGTGCACGGGCGTCATCGCCATGACCGAGACCATCGTGCCGTGCGCGGCGGCGATCGCGAAGATCGCGTACCGCGCGACGAGGGGCTGGTCGGGCTTGGCGATCGCACGTGCGGTCTTGCCGGCGTCGCGAGCGACGAGGCGCTGCGCGAGGATGAGCGGGTCGGGACGCAGCGCGATCACGTACAGCGCGATGCCGAGGAGCTGGGCGACGATCGTGAACAGGTACGGCCCCGTGAGGGGCGGCATGCCGAGGAGCCGGCCGAGGTCCTCGCCCGGCCCCGTGAGATTCGGTCCGAGCACCGCGCCGATCGTCGTCGCCCACACGACGAGCGACAGGTCGCGCCCGCGCGTCGCATCGGTCGCGAGGTCGGCGGCGGCGAAGCGCGTCTGCAGGTTGACGGCCTGCCCTGCTCCGACGAGCCCGAACGCGAGGAGCAGCAGCGGGAACGAGCCCACCGCGACGCTGAACACGACGAGGATGACACCGACGAGTGCGATCGCCATGCCGAGCGCGAGCGAGGGGCGGCGCCCTCGAACCCGCGCGAACGCGGCGAACGGCACGGCGAGGGCGGCGGTGCCGAGGGTGATCGCCGCCGCGGCGAGACCGGAGAACGCCTCGTCGCCCGACAGCTCGGCGGCGAGCACCGCGCCGAGCGAGACCGTGGCGCCGAACGCGAGTCCGCCCAGGATCTGCCCGATCGAGAGCACCCAGACGGTCCGGCGCTGGATGCGCCCGACATCCGAGATCGTCAGGCTCGCGGTGTCCGTCTTCATCGTGTGGACCGTCCCGGCGCCGTCACGCGGCACGCGCGGGATTGCGCAGCGTGCCGAGACCCGTGATCTCGACCTCGACGGTGTCGCCCGCGACGAACGGGCCGACGCCCGCAGGCGTGCCCGTCAGGATGACATCGCCCGGCAGGAGCGTGAACGCGGCCGACGCGTACGCGATGACGTCGGCGAGCGAGAAGATCATGTCGCTGATCGGACCCTGCTGCCGCACCTCGCCGTTCACGCGCGTCGTGATCACTGCGTCGCCCGCGACGTCGAAGTCGGTCTCGATCGCCGGCCCGAGCGGGCAGAACGTGTCGAAGCCCTTCGCACGCGCCCACTGGCCGTCGGTCTTCTGCAGATCGCGTGCGGTGACGTCGTTCGCGATCGTGTATCCGAACACGTACTCGAGCGCGTCCTCGGCCGGCACGCTCTTCGCGATGCGGCCGATGACCGCCGCCAGCTCCCCCTCGAAGTCGACGCGCGACGACTGCGACGGCAGCACGATCGTGTCACCCGGCCCGATCACCGATGTGTTGGGCTTGAAGAACAGCATCGGCGCGTCGGGCACGTCGTTGCCGAGCTCGGCGGCATGGTCGCGGTAGTTGCGGCCAACGCACACGATCTTCGACCGCGGAATGACGGGCGCCAGGAGCACGGCGTCGGACACGGGCACGCGCTCGCCGGTCGTGTCGAAGCCCGCGAACATCGGGTCGCCCGAGAGGACGACGAGGTCGGTGTCGTCGACGATGCCGAACCGGATGGAGTCCTGGTGACTGAAGCGCGCGATTCTCACCGGATCACCCTATCCACCGGCTCCGACGCCGTCCGCTCCCGAACGGTCAATCGTCGAGCCGAAGCAGCCATCCGTGCTTGTCTTCGCGACGCCCGTACTGGATGTCTGTCAGCTCCTCGCGCAGCGACAGCGCGAGCTCGCCGATGGGCTGCTCGTCGAGGAAGTCCTTGCCCTTGAGCACGCCGATCGGGGTGACGACGGCGGCGGTGCCGCACGCGAACACCTCGACGATGTCGCCGGATGCCACGCCCTCGCGCCACTCCGCGAGCGAGATCGCGCGCCCTTCGACCTTGTGGCCACGATCACGCGCGAGCTGCAGGATCGAGTCGCGCGTGACGCCCTCGAGGATCGACTCGGACTGGGGGGTCACCAGCGTGCCGTCCTTGAAGACGAACACGACGTTCATGCCGCCGAGCTCTTCGACGTTGCCGTCCTGATCGAGGAACACGACCTGGTCGCACTCGTTCTCATACGCCTCGGACTGCGGCAGAAGGCTCGCCGCATAGTTGCCGCCCGTCTTGGCAGCACCCGTGCCGCCCTTGCCGGCGCGCGCGTAGTCCTCGCTGAGCCAGATCGACACCGGCTGCACGCCGCCCTTGAAGTACGCACCCGCGGGCGACGCGATCACGTAGTAGCCGACCTTGTGCGCGGGGCGCACGCCGAGGAACGCCTCCTTGGCGAACATGAACGGCCGCAGGTACAGGCTCTGGTCATCGCCTGCGGGAACCCAGTCGCCGTCGACCGCGATGAGCTCGCGCAGCGACTGGATGAAGTACGGCACGGGAAGCTCGGGCAGCGCGAGGCGACGCGCGGAGCGCTGCATCCGCCTGCCGTTCTGATCGGGCCGGAACGTGTGGATCGACCCGTCGGCGTGACGGTAGGCCTTGATGCCCTCGAAGATCTCCTGACCGTAGTGCAGCACGGCTGCGGCCGGGTCGAGCGAGAGCGGGCCGTAAGGCTGGACGCGCGGGCGGTGCCACCCGCCGCCGACCGACCAGCAGATGTCGACCATGTGGTCGGTGAAGCTCGTGCCGAAGCCCGGGTTCTCGAGGATCTTCTCGCGCTCAGCGGCGGATTTCGCCTGGAGGTTGCGGTGGACGGCGAACTCGAGCGGAGCGAGTCCGGTGTCCGGGTCGGAGTCGATGAGGGTCATGTCACGTCCTGAGGTTCTGTGTGGCGACGTGCCGGAGACTCCAGGTTACGCCTGGACGGCTCCGGCGATGGCGTCGCCGATCTGGGCGGTGGTGCGGGCAGCGGTCCCGCGTGCCGCGACGTCGGCCTCGACCGCGCGGGTGACGCGGGCGGCCTCGTCGCGCAGCCCGAGGTGATCGAGCAGCAGCGCGACGGAAAGGATCGCAGCGGTGGGATCGGCCTTCTGCTGACCTGCGATGTCGGGCGCCGAACCGTGGACGGGCTCGAACATCGAGGGGAACGCGCCGTCGGGGTTGATGTTGCCCGAAGCGGCGAGGCCGATGCCTCCTGTGACGGCGCCGGCCAGATCGGTCAGGATGTCGCCGAAGAGGTTGTCGGTGACGATCACGTCGAAGCGGCCCGGGTTCGTGACCAGGAAGATCGTCGCCGCATCGACGTGCAGGTAGTCTACGTCGACTTCGGGGTGCTCCCGCGCCACATCGTCGACGATACGCTTCCACATGGAGCCCGCGTGCACGAGCACGTTCGTCTTGTGCACGAGCGTGACCTTCTTGCGCCGCTGCTCCGCGAGGTCGAACGCGTAGCGCACGATGCGTTCGACGCCGAACGCGGTGTTGACGGACGTCTCGTTCGCGACCTCGTGCGGCGTGCCCTTGCGGATCGCGCCGCCGTTGCCGACGTACGGCCCCTCGGTGCCCTCGCGCACGACGACGAAGTCGATGTCGCCGGGCTCGGCGAGCGGGCCCGGCGCCCCCGCGTACAGCTTCGACGGCCGCAGGTTCACGTAGTGGTCGAGCTCGAACCGGAGCTTGAGCAGCAGCCCGCGCTCGATGTTCGCGTCCTTGAGGCGCGGGTCGCCTGGCACTCCCCCGACGGCCCCGAGGAGGATCGCGTCGTGCTGCCTGATCGCGTCGAGGTCGGCGTCCGTCAGCGTGTCGCCGGTCTCGAGATAGCGCGCGGCCCCCAGCGAGAAGCGGGTCTTGTCGAACCGGATGCCGCTGCCCGCGGTCGCCGCGTCGAGCACCTTCTCGGCCTCGGCGATGACCTCGGGTCCGATTCCGTCACCGGGGATGACAGCGAGCTTCACGACGCGCGACATTGCTCTCCTTGCTCGGGGTGGGGTGCGCGGAACGCGCAGGGCTCCAGGCTACGGGTCAGTCTTCGGTGATCTCGATCTGCCGGAAGAGGTCGGCGCCCACGGCCTCGCGCATCTGGTTGAGCACGGCCTCGGGCACGGGCGAGTCCACGGTCAGCACCGACAGGGCCCGGCCGCTCGCGTCGGGGTGCGCGACCTGGAGCCCTTCGATGTTGATGTTCTGGTCGCCGAGCTCCTTCGCGTAGATCGCGACGATTCCCGGGCGGTCCTGGTACCGCATCACGAGGTGGTACTGCGCGAACGGCACCTCGATCTCGTACCCGTTGATTCCCACGACCTTCGGCACCATGCGCGTGCCCGCGAGCGTGCCGGCGACCGTCAGGACCGTGCCGTCGGCGAGCGTGCCGCGCAGGATCGTGATGTTGCGGTACAGCGGGCTCTCGGCCTCCACGATGAGGCGCACCTCGATGCCGCGCTGCTCGGCGAACAGCGGTGCGTTCACGTACGACACGTTCTCGGAGACGATGCGCGTGAAGATGCCCTTGAGCGCCGCGAGGCGGTAGACGCTCACGTCGTAAGCGGCGAGCTCGCCGCGCACCTCGATGTCGAGGCTCGTGAGCGCGCCGTGCGCGAGGCCGGTGAAGAACTGCCCGAGCTTCTCGACGAGCGCGATGCCGGGGCGCACGAACGGGTCGATGACGCCGCCCGCGACGTTGACGGCGTCGGGCACGAGGTCGCCCTCGAGCGCGAGCTTGACCGAGCGTGCGACCGAGATGCCCGCCTTCTCCTGAGCCTCGTCGGTCGACGCGCCGAGGTGCGGCGTGACGACGACGTTCGGCAGGGTGAGCAGCCGGTGGGCGGAGCCGCCGTCGACGGGGGGCTCGCTCGTGAACACATCGAGCGCGGCGCCCGCGATCACGCCGTCCGACAGCGCCTGGTAGAGCGCGTCCTCGTCCACCAAGCCCCCGCGCGCGACGTTCACGAGGTAGGCGGTGCGCTTCATCGAGCTCAGCTGCTCGGTGCCGATCATCCCGGTCGTCTCGGGCGTCTTCGGCATGTGCACCGTGACGAAGTCGCTCTGCGCGAGGACCTCGTCGAAGCTCAGCAGCTCGACCTGGAGCTGCGACGCGCGGGCCGGCGTCACGTACGGGTCGTAGCCCACCACCCGCACGCCGAAGGCGCGCAGGCGCTCGGCGATGAGGCCGCCGATGCGGCCGAGGCCGATGATGCCGACCGTCTTCTCGAAGATCTCGGTCCCGGTGTAGGCGCTGCGCTTCCACGCGCCGCCCGCCAGCGAGGCGTGGGCGGCCGGGATGTGGCGCGCGAGGCTCAGGATGTGGCCGATCGTGAGCTCGGCCGCCGAGATGATGTTCGACGTCGGGGCGTTCACGACCATGACGCCCGCGGCCGTGGCGGCCTTGATGTCGACGTTGTCGAGGCCGACGCCCGCGCGGGCCACGACCTTCAGCTGCGGAGCAGCGGAGAGCGCCTCGCCGTCGATGCGCGTCGCCGAGCGGATGAGCACCGCGTGCGCGTCTGCCAGCGCCGCCAGCAGCGCCGAACGGTCCGTTCCGTCGACATGACGCACATCGAAGTCGGGTCCGAGTGCGTCGATCGTGGCGGGAGAGAGCTGTTCGGCGATGAGGACGACGGGCTTCGTCACGTGATGGTCCTTCGGAGCGGGCATGCCAGAGCGATTCGGATGCGACGGTGCGGTGGAAGTTCCTCGCTCGGGCCCGCGATCGGCAGGCGGCGAGGCCGTTCCCCAGCCTAGCGCGAGGCGCCTGCCGCGCTTGAACTCGTGACGCTCCGCTACGTCTCACCCACCGAGGAGCGACGCGCCGTAGACGGTCGCGTACCCCACGACGTTGAGCCAGAACACCGCGACGAGACCGAGGCCGGCGAGCAGCGCGAGGGCGAACTCGCCCGCGCGACGCCGGTAGCCGAGCCAGAACGCGATCGCGAACGCGATCAGCGGGAAGATCACCGCTGAGAGCAGCAGAGCCCACCCGTACCCGTTCAGCCCGAGCGGGCCGGTCGCCTGGATCAGGAGGAACGCGAGCGCGTTCCACACCGCGTACGCGTAGAAGAGGCCGAACACCCCGGCGATCGTCGCGGTGAGCCACACCGGCATGGGGCGGGTGGGCGTGGCATCCGTCATGTCGGTCATCGCCCGATCGCCCCCACCATGATGAACGGCCACGGGATGAGCAGGAGCGCACCGGCGGCGAGCCACACGAAGCGCACCCACAGGGGCGAGGTGCGCGTCAGGACGTAGACCGCCCCGAACCAGATGACGGGGCTCGCGGCGGCGAGCCACATCGCGACGTCGTACGCGACCGGCGAGACGAGGAACTGCGCGGTGCCGCGCAGGCGCAGACCTCCGACGATCCATCCGATGACGTAGAGGAGGTAAATGCCGCCGAGGACGCCGAGGCCGATGAGGGCGGCATTGCCGAGCGAAGCGGATGCCGCGCCCGCCGTCTCGCGATCGGCGAGCACTTCGGTCTCGCGACCGCCGAGGGCCGTCGTCTCGTCGGCATCCGCGCCCTTGGCGAACTCCTCGCTTCCCTTGCCCACGGCCGTGAAGCCCTCGGGGAGGACCTTCGTCGCGTCGGGCTCGGGCTCTGGCTCTGCCCCGGCCGGGGCGGCCGCACCGACGTCGAGCGTGGGGTCGTCGTCGCCCTCCCACGTCAGGGCGTCGTCGTCGCGTCCCGCTGTCACGGTGCCAGCGTAGTGGGCGGGACGCCCTCGGCCGCGCCACTTCGGCGCAGATGCTCACTGCTGCGGCAACGAGAACGCCGGCCGCCGCCGCCCCGGTTGGGGGCGACGACGACCGGCGGAAGCCGTGCCGGATCGGCAGGCCGTCTCGAAGCCGAGGTCAGCTCAGCGCGCGGCGGAGCCCTCGGTGTAGTCCTCGTCGGTCTGCTTCCACGCGAACAGGGCGCGCAGCTCCCTGCCGACGCCCTCGATCGGGTGCTGGGCAGCCTTCTCGCGGAGGGCGTAGAACTCGGCGCCGCCGTTGTCCTGGTCCTCGATGAAACGCTTCGCGAACGCGCCGGACTGGATGTCGGCGAGAACGGCCTTCATGTTCTCCTTGACGCGCGGGTCGATGACGCGCGGGCCCGAGACGTAGTCACCGTACTCGGCGGTGTCGGAGACGCTCCAGCGCTGCTTCGCGATGCCGCCCTCCCACATGAGGTCGACGATGAGCTTGAGCTCGTGCAGCACCTCGAAGTAGGCGATCTGCGGCTGGTAGCCCGCCTCGGTCAGCGTCTCGAACCCGTACTCGATGAGCTGCGAGACGCCACCGCACAGGACGGCCTGCTCGCCGAAGAGGTCGGTCTCGGTCTCTTCTGTGAATGTCGTCTTGATGCCCCCCGCGCGCAGGCCTCCGATCGCCTTCGCGTACGACCACGCGGTGTCCCACGCCTGGCCCGACGCGTCCTTCTCGACCGCGACGATGACCGGCACGCCACGGCCTGCTTCGTACTCGCGGCGAACCGTGTGGCCCGGGCCCTTCGGGGCGACCATGACGACATCGACGCCCTCGGGCGCCTGGATGTAGCCGAAGCGGATGTTGAAGCCGTGGCTGAACAGGAGGGTCTTGCCCTCGCTCAGGTTGTCCTTGATCGACTCGGCGTAGATGCCGCGCTGGTGCTGGTCGGGCGCGAGGATCACGATGACGTCGGCCCAGGCCGCGGCATCCGCCACCGTCTTGACCTCGAAGCCCGCCTCCTGCGCCTTCTCGATCGACTTGGAGCCCTCCTTCAGGGCGACGACGACCTCGACGCCCGAGTCGCGCAGGTTGAGGGCGTGCGCGTGGCCCTGCGAGCCGTAGCCGACGATCGCGACCTTCTTGCTCTGGATGATCGACAGGTCGGCGTCGGCGTCGTAGAAGATCTCGGTCACTTCGTGTTTCTCCTTGGTGTCGTCGTTTCGTCTCGCTTCGCTCGCCCAACGACCGGGGCGAGCAAGCAGGTTTCGGGTCAGCCGCGCGCGACGCGCTCGGTGATGGACTTGCCGCCGCGGCCGATCGCGAGAAGGCCGGACTGGGCGAGTTCCTTGATGCCGAAGGGCTCGACGGCCCGCAGGAACGCCTCGACCTTGCCCTTGTCGCCGGTCACCTCGACGACGAGCGCGTCCGGCGCGTAGTCGACGATCTGGGCGCGGAAGAGGCTGACGACCTCGAGCACGTTGGAGCGCGTCTGGTTGTCGGCGCGCACCTTGATGAGCATGTGCTCACGCTGCACGGATGCCCCGGGGTCGAGCTCCACGATCTTGATGACGTTCACGAGCTTGTTCAGCTGCTTCGTGACCTGCTCGAGCGGAAGCTCCTCGACGTCGACGACGACCGTGATGCGCGACAATCCGGGCACCTCGGTCACGCCCACGGCGAGCGACTCGATGTTGAATCCGCGACGCGCGAACAGTCCCGCGACGCGCGTGAGCAGACCGGGCTTGTTCTCGACGAGAAGGCTCAGCACATGACTCGGCATCTCACGCCTCCTGCTCGAACGCCGGCGAGTGATCGCGCGCGTACTGGATGTAGCTGTTGCTCACGCCTTGCGGCACCATCGGCCACACCATCGCGTCGGCGCTCACGACGAAGTCGATCACGACCGGGCGATCGTTGGTCTCGAGGGCGGTGCGGATGGCCGCGTCGACGTCCTCCTCCTTCTCGACGCGGATCGCGAGGCACCCGTACGCCTCCGCGAGCTTCACGAAGTCGGGGATGCGCGCCGTGCCGTGGCCTGTCTCGAGGTCGGTGTGGGAGTAGCGGCCGTCGTAGAACAGCGTCTGCCACTGGCGCACCATGCCCAGGGACGAGTTGTTGATGATCGCGACCTTGATCGGGATGTTGTTGATCGCGCAGGTGGCGAGCTCCTGATTGGTCATCTGGAAGCAGCCGTCGCCGTCGATCGCCCACACGGCGCGCTCGGGCTCGGCGACCTTCGCGCCCATCGCAGCGGGCACCGCGTAGCCCATCGTCCCGGCGCCGCCCGAGTTGAGCCACGCGTTGGGACGCTCGTACTTGATGAACTGCGCCGCCCACATCTGGTGCTGACCCACGCCCGCGGCGTAGACGCCCTCGGGTCCGGTCAGCTCCCCGATGCGCTGGATCACGTACTGCGGCGCGAGCAGGCCGTCGCTCGTGGGCGAGAAGCCGAGCGGGAACTCGTCGCGAAGGCCGTCGAGGAACGACCACCACGCGGCGATGTCGGGCTTCGAGCCGCCTGTCGCCCCGGCGAACGCGGCGTCGAGGTCGACGAGCACGTCCTTCAGGTCGCCCACGATGGGTACGTCGGCCGTGCGGATCTTCGAGATCTCGGCCGGGTCGATGTCGACGTGCACGACCTTCGCGTGCGGCGCGAACAGCGCGGACTTGCCCGTCACGCGGTCGTCGAAGCGTGAGCCGAGCGCAAGGAGGAGGTCGGCCTCCTGGAGCGCGAGCACCGCGGGGACGGTGCCGTGCATTCCGGGCATGCCCAGGTGCAGCGGATGCGAGTCCGGGAACGCCCCGCGCGCCATGAGCGTCGTCACCACCGGGGCTCCGGTCGACTCCGCGAAGGTCACGAGCTCGCTCGCCGCGCCGGCGCGGATCACGCCGCCGCCGACGTACAGCACGGGCTTCTTCGCCTCGGCGAGCAGCCGCGCCGCGGCTTGGATCTGCTTGCCGTGCGCCTTCGTCACCGGTCGGTAGCCGGGGAGCTCGATCTTCGGCGGCCACACGAACGGCACCTCGGCCTGCTGCGCGTCCTTCGTGATGTCGACGAGCACGGGGCCGGGGCGGCCGGTGCCGGCGATCTCAAACGCCGCCGCGATCGCGCCGGGGATCTCCTCGGCGCGCTTCACGAGGAACGAGTGCTTCGTGATCGGCATCGTGATGCCGACGATGTCGGCCTCCTGGAAGGCATCCGTCCCCATGAGGTTCGAGAAGACCTGCCCCGTGATGCACACGATCGGGACCGAGTCCATGTAGGCGTCGGCGATCGCGGTGACGAGGTTGGTCGCGCCGGGACCGGAGGTGGCGATCGCGACGCCGACCCTGCCGGATGCCGCGGCGTAGCCCTCGGCGGCGTGACCGGCGCCCTGCTCGTGCCGCACGAGGATGTGGCGGATCTTCGACGCGTCCATGAGCGGGTCGTACACGGGCAGGATGGCGCCGCCCGGCAGACCGAACACGTCGGTCACGCCGAGCAGCTCGAGCGAGCGGACGACCGCCTCGGCGCCCGTGAGCACGGGCGCGGACGCGGTGCGGGCGGGAGGCCGGGGAACGGCCGGGGCGGAGTCGGCGGACATGGTGATGGATCCTCGGATCTGTGGGTCAGGGTGCGAAGCGCGGCAGCGCCGTTTCTCGACGACCGACGGGCGTCACCCCGTCACGGCGCCTTCAGCGGCGGAGCGCACGAGTCTGGAGTACTTGGCAAGGACGCCACGGGTATAGCGCGGAGGAAGGGGCTCCCAGCCAGAGCGGCGGGAACTCAGCTCGGCCTCGTCGACGAGTAGGTCGAGAGAGCGAGCCGCGATATCGACCCGTATCAGATCACCATCGCGCACGAAGGCGATGGGACCAGCGTCCACCGCTTCGGGTGCTATGTGGCCGATGCACAGGCCGGTTGTGCCGCCTGAGAATCGTCCGTCCGTCAAGAGTAGTACATCTTTTCCGAGCCCAGCGCCCTTGATGGCCGCCGTGATCGCGAGCATCTCCCGCATGCCGGGGCCGCCCTTCGGGCCCTCGTAGCGGATCACCACGACGTCGCCCGCGTCGATCTCGCCGGCCTCGAGCGCGTCCATCGCGGCGCGCTCCCGCTCGAACACTCGCGCGGGTCCTTCGAACACGGCGGCGTCGAAGCCGGCGGTCTTGACGACCGCGCCTTCGGGCGCGAGCGACCCGTGCAGGATTGTGATGCCGCCCGTCGCGTGGATCGGGTCGTCGAACCGGTGGATGACCTTTCCGTCGACCGGGTCGGGGTCGAGGTCGCGCAGGTTCTCGGCGAGCGTCTTGCCCGTCACGGTGAGCGCGTCGCCGTGCAGGAGGCCCTCGTCGAGCATGGCCTTCATGACGACCGGGATGCCGCCGTGGCGGTCGACGTCGTTCATGACGTACTGGCCGAACGGCTTCATGTCCGCCACGTGCGGAACCTTGTCGCCGATGCGGTTGAAGTCGTGGAGGCTCAGCTCGACGTCCGCCTCGCGCGCGATCGCCAGGAGGTGGAGCACGACGTTGGTCGATCCCCCGAGCGCCATCGCAAGGGCGATCGCGTTCTCGAACGCCTCCTTCGTGAGGATGTCGCGCGTCGTGATGCCGAGCCGCAGCAGGTTGACGACGGCTTCGCCCGAGCGATGCGCGAACGCGTCGCGGCGGCGGTCGGCCGACGGCGGCGCGGCCGAGCCGGGGAGCGAGAGCCCCAGCGCCTCGGCGACCGACGCCATGGTGTTGGCGGTGTACATGCCGCCGCACGCACCCTCACCGGGTGCGAACGCGCACTCGATGCGCTTGAGGTCTGCCTCGCTCATGCGGCCGGCGACGCACGCCCCGACTCCCTCGAAGGAGTCGATGATCGTGATCTCCTTCTCGGTGCCGTCGGAGAGCTTCACCCAGCCGGGCGCGATCGATCCGGCGTAGAGGAACACGCTCGACAGATCGAGGCGCGCCGATGCCATGAGCATGCCCGGGATGGACTTGTCGCACCCGGCGAGCAGCACGGTGCCGTCAAGGCGCTCGGCCATGACGACGGTCTCGACCGAGTCCGCGATGACTTCGCGCGACACGAGCGAGAAGTGCATGCCCTCGTGACCCATCGAGATGCCGTCCGAGACCGAGATCGTGCCGAACTGCAGCGGGTAGCCGCCGCCGGCGTGCACGCCCTCCTTGGCACCCTGCGCGAGCCGGTCGAGGCTCAGGTTGCACGGCGTGATCTCGTTCCAACTCGACGCGATGCCGATCTGCGGCTTGTCCCAATCCTCGTCGCCCATCCCGACGCCGCGGAGCATTCCGCGAGAAGTCGTGGCTTCGATGCCGTCGGTCACCACGCGACTGCGCGGCTTGATGTCGATCGCTTCTCCGGACTGTGGCATTGCCCCAGTCTAGATCCGGGCGCGACGCCTCTCTTGCGCGAGGAGCTCCAAAGCGGAGGCCATCTTCGGGATGCTGTCCACACGGACCCGCGCGGCGGAAGGCCGGTCGCCGACGAGGATCCCGAGGTCGCCCGGGCCGAGGCTGCCCAGCGCGTCCTCGTCGGTCACGTCGTCACCCGCGTAGAGTACCGCGTCGGCGTGCGTGAGCTCGCGGAGCGTGCGGACGGCGGTGTCCTTCCCCTCGTCGCGGAACGCGTACTCGACGATGTTCCGTCCCGTGCGGCGCCGCCACGACGGCGCCTCGGCGGCCACGAGGTCATCGACCTCGGCGTCGGCGCGCGCGGCGGTCGCGGCATCCGTCAATCTCGTGTGCACGGCGAAGCCGAACGTCTTCGGCTCGATCCACACGCCCTCGTACTTCGACACGAGCGACTCGGCGTGCGCGCGCAGCTCGTCGCGCAGGGCGACGTCGCCCTCGTCCTCGACGGGCTCGCGCGGCCCCTCCCCCGGGAGCCAGTACTCGGCGCCGTGCGACGCGGCGAGGTAGATCGGCGAGTCGTCGCGGTGCTCGGCGATGTGTCGCAGGTCGACGAGGCTGCGCCCCGACACGAAGGCGACCGTGACGCCCGGCTCGGTCGTGAGCGCCTCGACGGCCGCCGCCGCCTCGGGCAGCATGCGGGCGTCGAGCGGGACGTCCTGGAGCGGTGCGAGCGTGCCGTCGAAGTCGAGGGCGACGAGGAGATGGTCGGATGCGGCGATCCGCCGCAGCTCGGCGTGCAGCGTCTCTTCGGCGTCGTCGGGGATGTTCACGCTGTGGCCCTCCTCGGTCGTCGGCCCTTCTCGGCGCGGGCGACCTCGAGCGCGTCGAGGAACGACCTCGACCAGCGCTCGACATCGTTCTCGATGACCTTGCGACGCAGCGCCCGCATGCGGCGCCCCTGCTCGGCCGGCGGCATCACGACGGCGCGCATGATCGTGTCCTTGAGCGCCTCGATGTCGTGCGGGTTGACCCGCAGGGCCGATCCGAGCTCGTCGGACGCGCCGGTGAACTCGCTCAGCACGAGGACGCCCCGGTTGTCGATGCGCGACGCGACGTACTCCTTCGCGACGAGGTTCATGCCGTCCCGCAGCGCGGTCACGAGCATGACGTCGGCGGCGAGGAAGAGCGCGACCATCTCCTCGCGCGGGTACGCCTGATGCAGATACCGGATCGCGGTATGGTCCATCGTGTCGTGGTCGCCGTTGATGCGCCCCACGGTGAGCTCGATCTCGTCGCGCAGCTGCACGTACGCATCGACGCGTTCGCGACTCGGGCTCGCGACCTGCACGAGGGTGGTGTGCTCGACGTCGAGCCGGCCGTCTTCGAGCAGCTCGCCGTACGCCTTCATCCTGTGGCGGATGCCCTTGGTGTAGTCCAGCCGGTCCACTCCGAGGAGGATCTTCGACGGGTTGCCGAGACTCTCGCGGATCTCGGCGGCGCGCGCCTGCACGTCGGGACGCTTCGCGAGCTCGATGTACGACTCGGTGTCGATCGAGATCGGATACGCACGGGCGAGCGCCGACCGCGTACTGCCGTCGGCCTCGGGCACCGTGATGCGCGAAGACCGCGTCTCATAGTGCAGCAGGCGACGGATCGCGCGCGCGAAGTTGCCGGCGTCGGCGACGCGCTGGAATCCGACGACATCCGCTCCGAGCAGTCCCTCGAGCACTTGACGCCGCCACGGCAGCTGCGAGTACAGGCCATATGCCGGGAACGGGATGTGATGGAAGTAGCCGATCGTGAGGTCCGGACGCGACTCGCGGATCATCTGCGGCACGAGCTGCAGCTGGTAGTCCTGCACCCACACCGTGCCGCCTTCGGCGGCGACGTCGGCGGCGGCATCCGCGAATCGGCGATTCACCCGCACGTAGGAGTCCCACCAGACGCGGCGGTAGCGCGGCACGGCGATCACGTCGTGGTACAGCGGCCAGATCGTCTCGTTCGAGAAGCCCTCGTAGTAGAGCTCGACGTCTTCGACGCTGAGCGCGACGGGCACGAGATTCACGCCGTCGAATTCGAACGGGTCGACCTCGAGACCAGGCCGCCCCGGCCAGCCGACCCACGCTCCGTCGGTGCGGCGCATGACCGGTTCGAGTGCCGTCACGAGACCGCCGGGCGAGCGCCGCCAGGAGCCCTCGCCGTCGCCCGATTCCGCCGAGTCGGGCGACCAATCGACAGGCAGACGGTTGGCGACGACGACGAACTCGGCTCCGGACACGCGGGCTCCTCACTCGGGGGGACGCGGCAATAGCCAGGCTATCGCGAGCCCGCAACCCCGACGCCCGCGTTGACATGCGGGCGCTAGCGTGGTCGCATGCGCAAGTACCTGTTCGGCACCGGCCTGCTCACCGCGATCACCGGCGGCATCACGCTGCTGCGCGGCCTGCGCGACGACCAGTTCACGTGGCGCACGGCTCTCGCGTGGCTGAGCTGGGGCATCTCGCTCGCGCTCGCGATCGGCGCCGTCGTCGATGTGCGCCGCGCCCGCCACGGCGAGCTCGCTCCCGCCGACTCCCCCGTGCACGGCAAGGAGTCCAAGATCCTGCGCAAGAGCGTCCGGCGGTGACAGGCGCGATCCACCCGTGCGACCTGGCGAGGTCGCACGGGCGGATCTGTGTCGCCTGTGGCTCAGCGCGTGATGATGAGCGCGTCGCCCTGCCCGCCGCCGCCGCACAGCGCGACCGCGGCTGTGCCTCCTCCGCGGCGCACGAGCTCGTGCACGGTGTGGACGACGAGCCGGTTCCCGGATGCGCCGATCGGATGGCCGATCGCGATGCCGCCGCCGTGGATGTTCACGATGTCGTCCGACAGGCCGAGCCGGCGCTGCGACGCGACCACGACCGATCCGAACGCCTCATTGATCTCGACGAAGTCGAGGTCGGCCGGCGTGATGCCCTGCTTCGCGCAGGCCTTCTCGATCGCGTTGGCGGGCTGCGCCTGCAGCGAGTTGTCGGGCCCGGCGACCTGCCCCGACGCGCCGACGACCGCGAGGAGGGCCCACCCCTTCTCGGCGGCGTGGGCGCGCGTCGTCAGCACGATCGCCGACGCGCCGTCGGAGATCTGGGACGAGTTGCCCGCCGTGATCGTGCCGCCCTCCGCGAAGGCGGGGCGCAGGCGGGCGAGGGTCTCGACGGTCGTCTCGGGGCGGATGCCTTCGTCGCGCGTCACGCGGATGGGGTCGCCCTTGCGCTGCGGGATCTCGATCTCGACGATCTCGTCGGCGAAGACGCCCGAGTCCCACGCAGCGGCAGCGCGCCGGTGCGACCGGGCCGCGACGGAGTCCTGGTCCTCGCGCGTGACCTTGTGCTCGGGGTTGCGCCGCTCGGTCGAGGCGCCCATGCTCTCGCGGTCATACGCGTCGGTGAGCCCGTCGTACGCCATGTGGTCGAGGACTTCGACCGAGCCGTACGTCCAGCCGTCCCGCGAGCCCATGAGCAGGTGCGGTGCGCGCGTCATCGACTCCATGCCGGCGGCCACGACGACCCTCGCGTCGCCGGCGGCGAGCATACGGGCCCCGTCGATGACGGCGGTGAGCCCCGACAGGCACACCTTGTTGACCGAGGACGCGTGCACGTCCCATCCGAGGCCCGCGCCGACCGCGGCCTGGCGCGCGGGATTCTGTCCCGAGCCGGCCGGCAGCACCTGGCCGACGATGACCGCGTCGACCTCGCCGGCGGGGATGCCGCCCTTCTCGAGCGCTCCGCGGATCGCGGCGCTGCCGAGCTGCACCGCGGTCAGCGGCGCGAGCTGGCCCTTGAGCCGTCCCTGCGGCGTGCGGGCGGCGGCGACGATGACGATGTCGTCGTTGTTCATGAGTTCTCCTCCACGGGCTCCTTGACCCCTGCCACGACCTGCAGGTGGTCGGACACAGTGAGCGGCGGCTCGGTCGCGGCGATCACCTCGTCGACCGTCACGCCGGGCGCGACCTCGACGAGGACGAGGCCGGCGGGCGTGACGTCGATGACGCCGAGGTCGGTGATGATGCGGTCGACCACTCCCTTGCCGGTGAGCGGCAGCGAGCACTCATTCACGATCTTCGCCGAGCCGTCCTTCGCGACGTGCTCCATGAGCACGATGACCTTGCCGGCGCCGTGCACCAGATCCATCGCGCCCCCCGGCCCCTTGACCATCTTGCCGGGGATCATCCAGTTGGCCAGGTCGCCCTTCGCCGAGACCTGCATCGCGCCGAGGATCGCCGCGTCGATCTTGCCGCCGCGGATCATGCCGAAGCTCGTCGCCGAGTCGAAGAACGCGGTGCCGGGAAGCGTCGTGACCGTCTCCTTGCCTGCATTGATGAGATCGGGATCCACGTTCTCTTCCGTCGGGTACGGCCCGACCCCGAGGATGCCGTTCTCGGACTGCAGCACGACTGTGACGTCGTCGGGGACGAAGTTCGGCACGAGGGTCGGCAGGCCGATCCCGAGGTTGACGTACGAGCCGTCGGAGAGCTCGCGCGCGGCGCGCGCGGCCATCTCGTTGCGGGTCAGGCCCACGGTCATGCTCCTTCCGGCATCTCGCGCGCGGCGGCCTGTGCGACTGAGACCGTGCGCCGTTCGATGCGCTTCTCGATGTCGGTTCCGACCTCCACGATGCGGTGCACGTAGACGCCGGGAAGATGGATGCTGTCGGGGTCGAGCTCACCAGGCTCGACGAGCTCCTCGACCTGCGCGATGCACACGTGGCCGGCCATCGCGGCGAGCGGGTTGAAGTTGCGCGCGGCCTTGTTGAAGACGAGGTTGCCGTGCCGGTCGCCGCGCAGCGCGTGGACGAGGGCGAAGTCGGTGACGATCGCCTCTTCGAGCACGAACTCGCGAGGCCCGCCGTTCAGGTCGAACGTGCGCACGTCCTTCGCGGGCGATGCGACCGCGATGCTGCCGTCGGGTGCGTACCGGCGCGGAAGGCCGCCCTCCGCGACCTGCGTGCCGACGCCCGTCTGGGTGTAGAAGGCGGCGATCCCGGATCCTCCGGCGCGCAGCTTCTCGGCGAGGGTGCCCTGCGGCGTGAGCTCGAGCTCGAGCTCGCCTGACAGGAACTGGCGCTCGAACTCCTTGTTCTCACCCACGTACGACGACGTCATCTTGCGGATGCGCTTGGCGTTCAGCAGGATCCCCAGGCCCCAGTCGTCGACCCCGCAGTTGTTCGAGACGATGCTGAGGTCGGTCGTCCCCTGCGCGAGCAGCGCCTCGATGAGGCCGACGGGGTTGCCCGAGAGGCCGAAGCCGCCGACCGCGAGGGTCGCGCCGTCTGGGATGTCGGCGACCGCCTCGGCGGCGGACGGGTACGTCTTGTCGATCACCCGGTACTCCTTCGTACGTGTCGATTTCACCGTGTGCCTCCATCGTCACCACTGCCGGTGCGCTCGCGCACGCCGGGACTTGCGATGTGGATCAACTGGGGCCTAGTGTCCATATCGTGGACACCGCGCCGAGGAATGCGATCCCGGGAACGCAGTCCGTGTCGCGGGCGGCACGCCTCCTGCGGCTGGTGACGGCGGGCGGCGACGAGGGCGCTCCCGTCGCGGAGCTCGCCCGCAGCGCGCAGCTGACGCGGCCGACGACGCACCGGCTGCTGTCGGCGCTGCGCGCGGAGGGGCTCGTCGACCTCGACGAGCGCACGGGGCGCTGGATGCCCGGACCCGAGCTGTACCTCATGGGAACCGTCGCCGCCTCGAGATACGACATCACGGCGATCGCGCGCGACATCGTGCGCTCGCTCGCCGTTCGCACCGAGGAGAGCGCCTTCCTGTCGGTGCGGCGCGGCGACGAGACGGTGTGCCTCCTCCGTGAGGAGGGCAGCTTCCCGATCCGCTCGTTCGTGCTGAGCGAGGGCGTGCGCTTCCCGCTCGGCGTGGCATCGGCCGGCCTCGCGATCCTCGCGTTCCTGCCGCCTCACGATGTGGACGCCTACTTCGAGCGCCACCGCGAGCTCGCCGAACGCTGGGGCGCCGCCCACAGCGAGGCCCGCCTGCGCGTGCGACTGCGCGAGACGGTCGAGCGCGGCTGCGCGCTCAACCCCGGACTCATCGTCGAAGGCAGCTACGGCATGGGCGCCGCGGTGTTCACGAAGGAGGGCCACCCGCAGTGGGCCCTCAGCATCACGGGCGTCGAGTTCCGCTTCGGGGCCGACCGGCTTCCCGAGCTGACCCGCACGCTCCTCGCGCACGCGCACCAGCTCACGTCGCGCATCCAGGCCGCCGGCCGCTGACAGGCTCAGGCGCCCGGGCTCGAGACGACCGGCTCCTCGCGGACGATGCGGGCGACGGCATCCGCCCCCCGCTTGGAAAGCACGATCGTGTAGTGGTTCACGCCCGGCACGGCCACGTGCTGCAGCCCGGGGTACTGCTCGATCAGCGTCGGGATGCGCTCGGCTGCATAAAGGGCGGGCACCTGATCGAGCAGGCCGCGCTCGGCGGTCAGGAAGACGGTCGGATGCCGCAGCCCCGCCAGCGCGTCGGCGAGGGCGGTGCCCGTGTTCTGGTCGATCGAGTCCTCGGCCACCGTCTCGTACGAGGTCGCGGGCCGCAGCTCGGGCTCCTCCCCCACGAGGTCGTACGCGAGGTAGCGCTCGAGCTCGGGCGTCCAGTCGTTCGCGAAGGCGGGGTGCGCGCGCCAGAAGTCGAGGTAGTCCCCCGTCGAGGCGAACCGCATCGCGAGGCGCTCCGCGGTCGGGCCGAGCACATGCTGGATGACCTCGTCGGGCGACATGCCGGCGGGGACGTCGAGCGGAAGCCCGCCGTCCACGAGCACGAGGCGCGACACGCGGTCGGCGTGCCGGTCCGCGAACACGAGGCTGACGAACGCGCCCATCGAGTGTCCGACGACGAGTGCCCGCGGCACCTCCAGCAGGTCGAGCACGGCCGCCAGGTCGTCGGCGTGCGCATTCATGCCCGCATGACCCTCCAGCTCCGTGCTCGCGCCGCGACCTCGCAGGTCGGGCGCGATGATCCGTGCGCCGGGCAGCGCGTCGACGACGAACGGCCACGCGAGGTGCGACGACGTCACGCCGTGCACGGCGAGCACGTCGACGGTGCGCTCTCCGTCCGGCTCCCACACGCCCACGCGCAGGTCGCCCCCTCGCACGGGGACGTCGATCGTGCGATAGGTGTGCGTCATCGAGCCGTCCATCCGCCGTCCATCGTGTACGAGGCGCCGGTCACCATGCCGGCCTTGTCCGACGCGAGCCATCCCGCGAGCGATGCCACCTCGTCGGCCTCGACGAGCCGCTTGACCGCCGTCTCGGTGAGCATGATCTTCTCGACCACCTCGCTCTCCGGGATGCCGTGCACGCGCGCCTGGTCTGCGATCTGCTTCTCGACGAGCGGTGTGCGCACGTACGCAGGATTGATGCAGTTGCTCGTCACACCGTGCGGCGCGCCCTCGAGCGCCGTTACCTTCGAGAGTCCCTCGAGCCCGTGCTTGGCCGACACGTACGCGGACTTGTACGCGCTCGCACGCAGGCCGTGCGCGCTCGAGATGTTGATGATGCGACCCCAGCCCCGCTCGTACATGCCCGGAAGCACCGCGCGGATGAGCAGGAACGGCGACTCGAGCATGAGCCGCAGCAGCAGCCGGAAGTTCTCCGGATCGAACTCCGTGATCGGCGCGACGCGCTGGATGCCGGCGTTGTTCACGAGGATGTCCGCCTCGAGCGACAGCGACTCGAGCGAGCGTGTGTCGGACAGGTCCACGACCCACGGCTCACCGCCGACCGCAGCGGCCGCGGCATCCGCCGATTCGGCATTGACGTCCGCGACGATCACGTGGGCGCCGCGACGGGCGAACTCGTGCGCGCACGCGAGTCCGATGCCGCTGGCGCCGCCGGTGACGATCGCGCGTCGGCCTTCGAGGTCGTGTTCGGTGGTCATCGGCCGCCTTCCTGGGACGAGTCGGATGCCGCGCCCTCACGCGGCGCGAGTGCGTTGTCGATGAAGCGCATGAGCGCGTCGAAGATCTCCTGGTCGAGCTCGGCGGGCGGGCGGCCCTTCTCGTCGCGCTCCCACAGGATGAAGCGCATGCCGACGAGCTCGCCCATGCCCATGAGCGCCCACGCCGTCACGGTCGGGTCGAGCCGGCGATCGACGTCGCCGACCTGCTGAGCCGCGCGCAGTCCCGCCTCATAGCCCTCGACGATGCGCGTGTAGTGCAAGTGCAGCGTCTCCGGCGAGACGAACTCCGCCTCGCGCACGACCCGGTAGAGGGAGGGGTGCGCGGCGGTGAAGCGGAAGAAGCCCGAGAAGCCCGCGCGCTCTGCTTCGAGGCGCGAGCCCGCTCCGGCCATTGCCTCGGACATCGAGCGGCGCACACGGCGGTTGAGGTCGAGCACGAGCGCTTCGAAGATCGTCTGCTTGCTGTCGAAGTACAGGTAGAAGGTGCCCAGCCCGATGCCCGCGCGCTCGGTGATCTTGACGATCGAGGCCTCGTGGTACCCCTGCTCGGCGAAGACCGCCTCGGCGGCTTCCAGCAGCCGCGTGCGCGTGGCTTCGCCGCGCTTGGTGAGCGGACGGCCGGTCGCCGACGACACGGGCGCTTCTTCTTCGGCCATGTCGACGCTGTCGTGCAGGCTCATACTCGATCCCTTCGTTCCGCACCGGCCATCAGGCGCTCGGCCCGTTCGCGCAGGCGCGCCCGCGCGAGCTTCTCGATCGTGGAGCGCGGCAGCGCCTCCACGAACTCGACCCGCACGGGCACCTTGAACGCGGCGAGGTGTCGCCGCGCGTGTGCGAGGACCTCGTCGTCCGACAGGACAGCCCCGGTCGTCGGCACGACGAACGCGACCCCGCGCTCCCCCCACACGGGGTCGGCCACGCCGACCACGGCCGCCGACTCGATGAGCGGATGCCGCGTCAGCGCCGCCTCCACCTCGGCGGGCGCCACGTTCTCGCCGCCCGAGATGAAGATGTCCTTGAGGCGGTCGACGATGCGGAAGACGCCGTCCTCGTCGCGGTGCACGACGTCGCCCGTGCGCAGCCAGCCGTCGCGCATGGCCCGGTGGGTGGCATCCGCGTCGCCCAGGTATCCGGCGAAGACGCTCGGACCGGCGACCCACAGCTCCCCCGTCGCGTCGCCGTCGAGCGGCAGCAGCGTCTCGGTGTCGACCACGCACGTCTGCACGTACGGGTACGGGCGGCCGACCGTGCCCGGGCGGGCGGTTCCGTCAGATGGTGCGTGCAGGACATTCGGACCGGCCTCGGTGAGACCGTAGCCCTGCGTGAGCGGCGCACCGCGGTCGGTCCACGTGCGCTGCAGCGCGTCGGGCATCGTCGCACCGCCGACCAGCGCGAGGCGCAGCGACGAGAGGTCGCTCGACTCCCAGTCGCGGTCGGCCGCGAGGAGCGCGTACTGGGTCGGCACGCCCATCATCGCCGTGACGCGGCGCTCGCCGATGAGCTGCAGCACGCGGCCCGGCTGGAAGGAGCGCTCGAGCACGACGGTCGCACCCGTCCACCACCCGAGCAGCGGCTGGCAGTTCCACGCGGCGACGTGGAACTGCGGGAGCATCGCGAGCACGACGTCGTCGTGCGTGAGCGGCAGTGCGCGGGCGAGTGCGAGGTTGTTCCAGAAGCAGTTCGCGTGCGTGAGCACGACGCCCTTGGGCGCCGCCTCGCTGCCCGACGTGAAGATGACGAGCAGCGGGTCGTCGTCGCGCACGAGGCGCGCGGCGCGGGTCTCGTGCGGAGCGGGCACCGCGATCTCGACGCCCGTCGTGCCGAGGGGAGCGACCGGCGGCACAGGCCCCGCGCCCGACCAGCCCCGCAGCGCCTCGGCCGCGAGCGCGCTGTACTCGTCCTCGACGAGCACGAGCGCGGGGGCGCAGCGCGACACGACGTCAGACAGCTCGCTCGGGGTGAGCCGCCACGACAGCGGCACGAACGCGAGACCTGCGAGCGCGCATGCGAAGAATGCGACGACGTGGTCCGTCGAGTTGCCCGACACCGTCGCGACGCGGTGGCCCGGGCCGTAACCCGCGTCGCGCAGCGCCTCGGCGAGCGCCTCCGCGCGGCGCGCGAGCTCGGCGTACGCGATCGTTACCCCGCGGTCGTCGATCGCGATGCGCTCGGGCGACTGCGCGGCACGATCGGTCAGCCAGCGGCCGATCGTGTGCGGCTCGTCGTGCGGCTCGATCACGCCTTCACCTCCACCGGCGAGGAGGTCTCGTCTTCGGCATCGTCCATCGTGCGGAGGGCTCCCCTCACGCGCTCGCCCCGGCGGCGGCGCACCCATGCGTCGATCGTGCCCGCGATTCCGCCGGGAAGGAACATCACGACGATGATGAACAGCACGCCGAGAAGGAAGAGCGGCTCCGACAGGGGCACGCGGAGGAACTCGGGAAGCCCTGCGATCGCCTCGGACCCGGCGAGCACCGTGAGGCGCTGGTCGAGGAGCGTGTAGAGCACGCCGCCGAGGATCGCACCCCACCGGAAGCCGACGCCGCCGAGCACGACCATCACGAGGATCGTGATCGTGAGGTCGGCCGACACCGCGCGCGGCACCGTGCCGGACTGCAGCAGCAGGTATGCGACGCCGGCGAGGCTCGCGAGCACCGCCGCGATGACGAACACCGCGAGCCGCACGCGGTACGGCTGCAGCCCCAGCACGCGCACGCGCTGCTCGTTCTCGCGGGTCGCGCGCGCGAGGTGCCCGAGGCGGGACGTGTCGACCCACAGCGTGACGAGGTAGACGATCACGAGGACGACCAGGCACAGCCAGTAGAGGTTGCGCGTGTTGATCACGCCGACGAGGAAGTCGGGCACCTGCTCGGTCGCGAGGCTCAGCCCCTCCTCACCGCCGGTCACCGCGGAGTTGCGCCGCACGAGCACGGAGCCCGCCTGTGCGAACGCGAGCGTGACCATCGCGAACGGGATCCCCGCCACCCGCATCGCGACCGCCCCCGTGGCCATGCCGACGATCATGCCGCCCACGAGCGCGAGGAACACGCCGGGCCACAGCGGCACGCCGAAGTGCTCGAGCGCGATGCCGAGGCCGTAGGCGCCCGCGCCGAAGTACAGCGCATGGCCGAACGACAGCATGCCGGCCGAGCCGAGCAGCAGGTTGTACGACAGCGCGAGCGCCGCGAACACCATGCACAGCGACAGCAGCGCGAGCGTGCCCGGCATGTACGTCGGCGTCGGGAGGATCCCGGGGATCGAGATGTTCAGCAGCGGCAGGATCGCCATGAAGACGACCAGCACGACGCCCGCGATCGCGGGGATGAACCGCCTCATGCCTTCCTCCCGAGCAGACCTCGCGGGCGCACGAGCAGCACGACCGCGAGAAGGATCACGACGATGAAGTCACCGGTGCCGCCGAGGTAGAAATTGGCGAACTGCTGCAGCACCGCGACGAGGACGGATGCCACAGCCGCACCGGTGAGCGACCCGAGGCCGCCCACCACGGTCACGATGAACGCGAAGATGAGCAGCGTCTGCCCGAGATGGGCCGACACGAACGTCGAGTAGTGCATGGCGAGCACGCCGCCGATCCCGGCCGCCGCGCCGCCGATCGCGAACACGAGCGTGAACGAGGTGCGCACGTCGATGCCGAGCGCGGTGACCATGGACCGGTTCTCGACGCCTGCGCGGATGATCATGCCGTATCGCGTCTTGCGGAGGAACAGCACGAGCGACAGGAGCACGAGCGCCGCCGCGATCATGAGCACCCAGTACGTGTTCGGGATGCGGGCGCCGAGCACTTCTGTCGTCTGGCGCAGCCATGGCGGGCCGGAGATGTTGATGGGGTCGGTGCCCCAGATGCCCTCGAACAGCGCGACGGCGGCGAACGAGAGGCCGACCGTGACGAGCACCTGCTCGATGTGCCGCTCGTACAGCGGACGGATCAGCACGAGCTCGGTCACGGTGGCGAACAGCGCTCCGACCGCGGCGCCGACGAGCACCGAAACGAGGAACGAGCCCCACGACTGCGTGCCGAGGGAGCCGGCCACGAGGTATCCGGCGAACGCGCTCAGTGTCAGGAACGCGCCGTGCGCGAAGTTCAGCACGTGCATCAGGCCGTAGATGAGGCTGAGACCGGATGCCACGAGGAAGTACAGGGCGCCGAGGCCGACGCCCGTGATGACGGTCAGGACGACGGTGCTCATGCGGCCGCCTCCACGTGCACGCCGAGGAGCCGGCGGGTCATGTCGTCGTCGGAGAGGAGCTCCGCTGCGTCGCCGACGTGCACGACCCGGCCCGCGCTGATGACGATGGCGTCCTTCGCGAGGCGCCGTACGACGTCGAGGTTCTGCTCGACGAGCAGGATCGGGACGGTGCGCGACGCCTCGGCGAGCGCGTCGGCTACCTCGCCCACGATCTTCGGCGCGAGGCCCTTCGTGGGCTCGTCGACGAGCAGGAGTCGGTTGTCGTTGAGCAGCGCCCGGGCGACCGAGACCATCTGCTGCTGTCCGCCCGAAAGGGTTCCCGCGGCCTGGTCGCGACGCGCCACGAGGTCGGGGAACAGCTCGGCGACGAATTCGCGGCGCGGGTTGCGCTGACGCTCCGCGAGCGCGAGGTTCTCGGCCACCGTGAGCGATGCGAACACCTCGCGGTCTTCGGGGACGTAGCCGACGCCGCGCTGGACGACCTTGTGCGGCGGAAGCCCGTCGATGCGCTCACCGCCGAGGCGGACGTCTCCGCGGCGGTGGATGAGCCCGAGGATGCCGCGCAGCGTAGAGGTCTTGCCGACGCCGTTGCGGCCGAGTACGGCCGTGATGCCGGTGGCCGGCACCTCGAACGTGACGTCCTCGACGACCTGCTGCCCCGCGATCGAGCAGCGCAGGTTCCTGACGGTGAGGATGGGTTCCGTGCTCATGCTGCGCTCCCCAGGTACGCGGACTGCACGAGCGGGTCGGCCATGATGCTCTGCGGCGTGTCGTAGGCGATGATGCTCCCCGAGTACATGACGGCGACCTTCTCGACGAGGCCCATGAGCACGTCGATGTGGTGCTCGACCATGAGGACGGTGCATCCGGTCTCGCGGTGCAGCACCCGGATGTTCTCGACCAGGCCTTCGACGTCACCGGACCCGACGCCCGCCATCGGCTCGTCGAGCAGCACGATGCTCGCGTCGGTG
This sequence comes from Microbacterium immunditiarum, assembly GCF_013409785.1. Classification (NCBI taxonomy): domain Bacteria; kingdom Bacillati; phylum Actinomycetota; class Actinomycetes; order Micrococcales; family Microbacteriaceae; genus Microbacterium; species Microbacterium immunditiarum. The sequence goes on along the minus strand of NZ_JACCBV010000001.1, from coordinate 2,226,623 downwards.
GCCAGCAGCACCGCGATCTCGAGCTTGCGCTTGTCGCCGTGCGAGATGTCTCCCGCGGGCGTGTCGAGCTTGTGCGAGAGCCCGACGGCCTCGAGCTTCTCGAGCGCGGTCAGTGTCGCGGCATCCGTCTTCGTCGGGAATCGGAACAGCGACGTGGCGCCGCCGAGCGCGACCTGCGCGGCCAGCCGCACGTTCTCGAGCACGCTCAGCCGCGGGAACAGGCTCGAGGTCTGGAAGGTGCGCCCCAGTCCCGCCCGCGCCCTCGCGGGCACGGACGTGTTGGTGATGTCTTCGCCGTCCATCCGGATGCGGCCGGCGGTCGGGACGACGAGTCCCGACACCACGTTGAAGAGCGTGGTCTTGCCGGCGCCGTTCGGCCCGATGACGCCCACGAGCGAGCCCGCGGGAACGTCGAGGTCGACGTCTTTCAGGATGGTCGCTCCGCCGATCTGCAGGCCGATGCCCTCGATCGAGAGTGCGGAGCCGCGGCGCTCGCCCGTTTCGGGTTCGGGCGCAGGCGCGGACGGGACAGGGGTGCTCATCGTCGTGCGGCTCCGGGTGCTACTCGGCCTCGGCCGGAGCGACCTCGTCGGCCGCGGAGGTGTCGACGAGCTCGGGCACGAAGGTGTCGCCGTCGGCGACGAGCCTGGCCTGGTACATCTCCTGGATGAGGGCGTGGTCGCCCGCACGGACCGTCGTGGTGCCCTTCGGGCCCTCGAACTCGAAGCCCTCGAGCGCCGCGATCATCGCGTCGACGTCGCCCTTGCCCTCCTTGACCGCCTGGACGATCATGAGCGCCGCGTTGAAGCCGTCGGGGCTGAACAGGTCGGGCGTGCCACCGGCGCCCTCGATGAGTTCCACCATCGCGTCGTTGACGTCGTTGTCGGGGGCTCCCGGGAAGTAGTGGTTCAGGAAGTTGATCTTCTCGGATGCCTCGCCGTACGCGCCGAACGTGGCCGCGTCGCCGAGGCCCGTGACGACCGGGATCTCGTCGAGCACGCCCTGCTGGCTCATCGCCTGCCACATCGCACCCGAGGTGGCGCCCGCCCACGCGACGAACACGAGGTCGGGCGAGCCCGCGAGCACCTGCTGCGCGAACGGCGTGAACTCGGTGACGTCCTCGGCGACGAGCACGGGCGTCACGGTCGCGCCCTTCGCGCCGAGGATCGCCTCGACGGCGGCCACGTTGCCCTGGCCGAACGCGTTGTCCTGCGCGAAGACGGCGATCGTCTTGCCCTCGACGTCGTCGAGGAAGGTACCGGCGGTCGCGACGTCCTGCGCGCTCTGGCGGCCGGAGCGGAACGTGTACTCGTTGATTCCGGTGATCGCGTCGCTCGCAGCCGGGCCCGAGATGTAGAGCACCTTGTTCTGCGCGGCCTGCTCGGCGAGCGCGAGTGCGACGCCCGACGACGCGGTGCCCGCGATGACGTTGATGCCGGCGCCGATGAGCTCCTTCGCCGCGGTGACCGCCTTGTCGGGGTCGCCCGCGTCATCGCGGTACTCGACCTCGATCGCGATTCCGTCGACCTCGTTCGTGCCGTCGGTCGCGTACTCGAGGCCGGCCTTGAAGCCGGCGAGGTACTGCGCGCCGTAGCCGGCGAGCGGACCCGTCTCGCTCGTGACGATGCCGACCGTGATCTCGGTCGGGCCCTCGCCGCCGTCGCCCGCGTCGCCGCCCGTCGACGCCTGCGGCGCACACGCCGCCAGCACGAGAGCGGATGCCACGACCGCGGCACCCAGGATGGACTTCTTCGTAACGCGCATGTGCGTGCCTTGCCTTTCGCCGTTGGAAGGGGACTCTCTTCACCTGGACCGGGGCCGGTGCGGGCGATCCGATCTTTATGAAAGGTGATTCAGGTATTTGGACTGTAGCACGCGCCGAGCCCCGGTCAAGGTCCCGGTCGTGCTTGACATACGCGCGTCAACTCCATCGACCGGAATGCGCCGAACCCGCAGGCTGGGTGACCGGAAGGAGCACGACATGAGCGACGAGCGAGACCTCCCCGACGGCGTCATCGACGCCGACCCGCCAGGAGGCTGGGACGAGACCGGCGACGCCGAGGCGTTGGAGCGCAACGCCGCGGCGGCCGGAGACATCGAGTCGGCCGAGGCGACCCAGGGCGCGGATCTGGACCTCGCGACCGACGCGGACGGCGAGAACGAGTCGCCGTAGGAACGAGAAGGGCGGCTTCTCTGGCCGCCCTTCGCACGCTTGTGCGCCCCCAGGGACTTGAACCCTGAACCCACTGATTAAGAGTCAGTTGCTCTGCCGATTGAGCTAGAGGCGCGTGGTTCGCGACGCGGCGAACCGAGGGTCAACACTACCATCACGATTGTGTCACCGTGAAATCGTCCCGGGTCGCGCGACGCATATCCTATCCGTGTGACTCCCCCCGCCACTCCACCGTCCGCCGCCGCGGCTGCTGGGGAGTCCTGGCAGGTCGATCTCGACCTCGCACTGCGTCTCGCCGACGCGGCGGATGCGGCATCCGTCGCCCGTTTCGACGCGGCCGACCTCGAGATCAGCGTCAAGTCCGACGCCACGCATGTGACCGAGGCCGACCTCGCGACCGAGCGCGCGATCCGCTCGCTGCTCGAGCAGGAGCGGCCCGGCGACGGCGTCTTCGGCGAGGAGTTCGGTGCGACGGGCGGCACCGACCGCCAGTGGATCATCGACCCGATCGACGGCACCGCGAACTACCTGCGGGGCATCCCGATGTGGTCGACGCTCATCGCACTCGCGGTCGACGGCGTCCCCCAGGTCGGCGTCGTGAGCCAGCCGGCGATCGGCCGGCGCTGGTGGGCGGCATCCGGTCTCGGCGCCTGGACGAACGCGCCCGACGCGGAACCCCGGCGCATCTCGGTCTCGACGATCGACTCCCTCGACCAGGCGAGCGTGAGCTTCCAGAGCATCGGGCAGTGGCGCGACGCGGGGCAGCTCGACGCCCTCGAGCGCCTGACGTCGTCGGTGTGGCGCGACCGGGGCTACGGTGACGCCTGGCCGTACATGCTGCTCGCCGAGGGCCGCCTCGAGCTCGTCGCCGAGTTCGACGTCAAGGAGTACGACCTCGCGGCCCTCGTCCCCATCGTCACCGAGGCCGGCGGGCGCTTCACCGCGTTCGACGGCACCCCTTCGATCTCCCGCCGGTCGTCGCTCGCGACGAACGGCGCCTTGCACCGGACCTTCCTCGACCTGCTCCACTCCCCCGCCCCCGTCCCCCCGGAGAACGACCGATGACCCGCCAGCTCCCCCGCCTCGGCGCCGCTCTCGTGATCGCCTCAGCCGCCCTCCTCGTGTCGGCGTGCGGCTCAGCCGATCCGGATGCCGCAGCCACACCCGAGACCAGCGCGACCTCGCCCGCACCCGAGCCCACGCAGCCCGAGCAGACGCCTGAGCCTGCTCCCGCGGGCGAGGAGGCCGACCCGACGTGCGAGACGATCATCGACGCGACGACCGTCGCGGACTTCGAGTCGATCGGCTGGACGTCGCGCACCGACCCGTTCTACGTCGGCTCGCACGAGATGACCGATGGGATCTCGTGCGTGTGGGCGAACTTCGACGCACCTGCGAGCGACCACCTGCAGCTCTTCGGATGGGCGCGCAACGACGACTCCGAGGCGCGCGCCGCGCAGGATGAGCTGGTCGGGCAGGGCTGGATCCGCGAAGAAGCGCCCGAGGGCGTGTACATCACGGAGAACCCGCAGACCACGATCGCGACCGACGACCAGGGCTACGGCATGACGTATCTCTTCGCCGACGGCTCGGTCAAGCTCGCCGACACGAAGCAGGGTCTGCTGCTCATCACCTGGCCCAAGGGCTGAGCACGCTGATCGGATACCGCAGCCCGCGGCATCCGGATCATGCCTGCTCGTCCTCCTCGGGTTCGAAGGTCGACTTCTCGCCGGTGTAGCCGGCGGCGACGCCATCCGGCTCGTTGGGGATGGTGCCTTCCTCGCCGAGACCTCCGGGTTCAGGAGTTCCACCCGAAGCAGTCGTGTCGTCTTCCTCGTCGCCCCGCGGGCGGTCGTTCGCGTGCGTGTCCATGACCGCACGCTAGGCCGCGCCGGATGCGGCGACCCACCCCCTTGACAGTGACGTCAGTGGGTGACGACCGCCTTCAGCAGGATGAGGACGCCGCCGAACGACGCGGTGATGACGGCTCCGATGAGACGCGCGGTCCAGTGCGTGCTCCAGCGCGCGACGGCCCACCATCCGAGCGCGCCGAGGATGATCGTGTTCGCGATGAGCGCGAACCAGATCGCGCGGCTGTCGTCGATGACGCGGAGCGTGCCGAGGAGGAGGATCACCAGCGGCACGATGCTCACGAAGAGCAGGCCGAACGTCTGGCGGGCCGCCGACCAGACGCTGGAGCGGATGCCGGACCGACCGCCCGAGGCGGCCAATCGTGCCAGCGCGCCGGCGAACACATGCGCTCCGAAGAAGACGATGACCGTCAGCAGCACCGTCACGAATGCGTTGAACGCGGTGCCCGCGTTCGTGCCGCTGATGACGAGCATGCCCGAGACCAGGATCAGCCCGTACACCGCCTCCTCCGTCATGAGGATGCGCGAGACGGGCGTCGTGAGCTCGGAGCTGTCGTCGGTCATCGCATCGACTCCACCTGCTCTCGCACGCGGCGCGCGCGGGACCGACGGATCCACTTCTCGAGCTCGATCACGACGGGGACGACGAGCGCCAGCCCCAAGACGACGAGCCATTGCCGCCCGTCGAGGCCGGTCGTGCCGATGAGCCGCTGCAGGAAGCCGACCTCGACCGCTGCCACCGTGATGGCGAGCGGGATCGACAGCCACTTGACCGCCACGAGGATCGGCGGGGTGAGTCCCGACTCCGGGTCGCGCCGCGTGACGAGCCCCGCGAAGATCGAGCCGAGGGCGGCGATGGCGAAGGTCATCGTCACAGGGGCGTTGGGCTCGGTCGAGCTGGCTTGGTCGGCGAAGAGCAGCAGCGGCAGCAGCGACGTGATGAAGATGAGCAGGCCGTAGAGCAGCCATTGGGCGACCGCGGCCGGGTTGGCGATCGTCTTCTTCGGATCGCGCGGCGGCTTCTGCATGATGCCCTCGGGTGCGGGGTCGAGCATGATCACGATCACCGGGAAGATGGTGATGAAGAAGTTCAGGAACAGCACCATGATCGGCGTGAGCGGAACGCCGTCGTTGATGGCGAAGATGCTCGCGACGAGGAACAGCAGCACGAGCGAGAAGAGCTGCGCCATCTGGTAGCGCACGTAGCTGACGATCTTGTCGTAGATCGCACGTCCGAGCCGCACAGCCGTCACGAGCGTGCCGAAGTTGTCGTCGACGAGGATCATCTTGCCGGCCTGCTTCGTCACGTCGCTGCCCGAGCCCATTGCGACGCCGATGTCGGCCTGCTTGAGCGCGGCGGCGTCGTTCACGGCGTCGCCCGTCATCGCGACGACCGCGCCCTGCTCCTGCATGAGCCGGGCCAGCCGCAGCTTGTCTTCGGGCGTCACCCGGCCGAAGACGTGCAGATTCGGCAGAGCCGCCTTCAGCTCGTCGTCGCTCATCGCCTGGATGTCGGCGCCGCTCGCGGCACCGCCCGCGAGCCCGAGCTTCTCCCCGATCGCGGCCGCCGTGATCGAGTGGTCCCCAGTGATCATGCGGACCTCGATGCCCGCTTCGCGCGCGATCCGCACCGCCTCCTTCGACGACGGCCGCAGCGGGTCGATGATCCCGACGAGCCCGACGAATGTGAGGTCGGTCACGGCGAGCATCGGATCGGCCGGAACCGGGTTGCCCTGCGCGAATCGGCGCACGGCGAACGCCAGTACGCGGAGCCCCTGCTCGGACAGCCGCCGGTTGGCGGCGAGGATGGCGTCGCGCTGCGAGGCGAGGTCGACAGGGCCGTCGGGGGTCAACGCGTGCGAGCAGCGCTCGAGCACGACATCCGGTCCGCCCTTGACGACCGCGACGAGCCGGCTGCGAATGCCGTCGGGGAACTCGTGGAAGGTTGCCATGAACTTGTACGCCGAGTCGAACGGCACCTCGGCGGCCCGCGGGAATCGCGCTCGCGTGATCTCGGCGTCGGCGCCCATCTTGGCGGCGAGCACGACGAGCGCCGCCTCGGTCGGGTCGCCGATGATGTCGCCCTCGTCCGACACGGTCGCGTCGCTGCAGAGGGTGAGCCCCAGCGCGAGCTGCGTGAAGTCCGGGTTCGCGCCGCCCGCCACGCCTCGGATCTCACCCGACTTCTCATAGCCGGTGCCGCCGACCGAGAACCACTCGCCCGCGTAGTAGAGGGACTCGACCGTCATCTCGTTCATCGTGAGCGTGCCGGTCTTGTCGGAGTTGATCGCGCTGGTCGCACCGAGCGTCTCGACGTCGGTGAGGTTCTTCACGACGGCCTTCTGCTCGGCGAGCTGCCGAGACCCGTACGAGAGCATCGCCTGAACGAACGACGGCATGCCGGTCGGGATCGCCGAGATCGCCATCGAGATGCCCAGCAGCAGCACGGAGGCGATCTCCTGACCGCGCAGCAGCCCTGCGATGACGATGATCGCGACGGCGCCCCAGGCGATCCAGCCGAGGACGACGGTGAGAGAGTCCAGCTCGCGCTGCAGCGGGGACTTCGCGGGCTTGACGGCCGACAGCATCGACGCGATCCGGCCCATCTGCGTGCTCATGCCCGTGTCGGTCACGACGACGGTCGCCGTACCCCGGGTGACCTGGGTGTTCTGGAACACCATGTTCGCGCGGTCGCCGAGGGTCGTCTCGGGGTCGGCGATCGTGCCGGGGTCCTTCGCGATCGGCGTGCTCTCGCCGGTGAGCGCCGCCTCCTGCGTCTCGAGCGTCGCGGAGCGGAGGATGCGGGCATCCGCCGGAACGATGTCACCCGCCTCGAGCGCCACGATGTCGCCGGGCACGAGGCTCGTCGCCGCAATCTGCTCGAGCACTCCGTCGCGCACCACCTTCGCCTGGGGGATCTGCATCTTCGCGAGGGCGTCGACGGATGCCTTCGCCTTCAGCTCCTGGCGGGTTCCGAGCACGACGTTGAGCACGACGAGCGCACCGACGACGATTCCGACGCTGACCTGGTTGATGAACAGGCTGACGATCGCGACCGCTACGAGCATGATGTTCATGGGGTCGGCGAACTGGCGCAGCGCGACCTGCCACACCGACGGCGAGGGCTCGGCGGCGATCGAGTTCGGCCCGTACGTCGTCAGGCGCTGCGCAGCCTCGGAGCGGGTCAGTCCGCTGTCGCGATCGGTCTGGACGGCCGCCACGACGGCATCCGGATCCTGCGTGAACCACGGCGTGGCGGTGCTCTCCACTGTGCTCATGCCCGAACGATACTGCCCTTTCCGTCCCCCCATCAGGGTGAATCGGAACGACGGATCACCCGCGCGGGGCGAACAGCGCCGGGCAGCCGTCGCGTACTGTCGGACTCGTCGGCCGGATCGTCGGCGCGTCGACGCCGGCCCGAGATGCGAGGAGGCCGTCCGTGGCGCAGGACTACCCGAACATCGCCGACCATGGGCTCATCGGCGATCTGCAGACGGCCGCCCTCGTCGATGTGAACGGCACGATCGACTGGTTCTGCATCCCCCGCTTCGACTCCCCCAGCGTGTTCGGATCGCTCCTCGACGCGGAGAAGGGCGGGCACTTCAGCGTGCGCCCGCTCGTCGACGACTACGTGACGCGCCAGCTGTACCTGCCCGACACCGCGATCCTCATCACGAGGTTCATGAGCGAGGCGGGCGTCGGCGAACTCATCGACTTCATGCCGGTGATCGAGGGGGACGCGACGGACCGCCACCGCCTTGTGCGGATGCTCCGGGTGGTGCGCGGCGAGATGACGTTCCAAGGCGACATCGTGCCGCGGTTCGACTACGGCCGCACGCCCCACGAGATCCAGCCCGTGCCCGATGCGGGCGTCATGTTCACCACGGGCGAGCAGTCGCTCACGCTTCACCGCGTCGGACCTCCCGTGATCCACGGCTCGCGCAGGGCCGGCCGGATCGAACTGGTCGACGGGGGCATCCGCATCACCGGCACCCTCATGGCGGGAGAGCTCACCGGTGTGATGCTCGAGTCGGGCGGGGCGGCACCCGTCCAGACGACCGAGGAGGAGATGCTCCGGCTGTTCCATGCCACGCGCCGGTTCTGGCGCGACTGGAACAACCGGTCCACCTACCGGGGCCGGTGGCGCGAGGTCGTGGCACGGTCGGCGATGACGCTCAAGCTCATGACGTACGCGCCGAGCGGCGCGCTCGTCGCCGCGCCGACGGCGGGGCTGCCGGAACAGGTGGGCGGCGAGCGCAACTGGGACTACCGGTACACGTGGATCCGCGACGCCTCGTTCTCGGTGTACGCGCTGCTCGGGCTCGGCTACACCGAAGAGGCCGAGGCGTTCGTGAAGTGGCTCATGGACCGCATCCGCGAGAGCGCGGGCAATGGGTCCGGGCCGCTCAAGATCATGTACCGGGTCGACGGCTCGTCGGACCTCGAGGAGGAGGCGCTTCACAATCTGTCGGGCTATCGCGACTCCGCGCCCGTGCGCGTCGGCAACGGCGCATCCGACCAGCTGCAGCTCGACATCTACGGAGAGGCGATGGACTCGATCCACCTCGCCGACACGCACGGCCTGCAGCTCCCGCACGCGGGGTGGGTGCAGATCGCCGAGATGCTCGACTGGGTGTGCGAGAACTGGAACACGCCCGAGGAGGGCATCTGGGAGACGCGCGGCGGGCGCAAGAAGTTCACATACGGGCGGTTCATGTGCTGGGTCGCGCTGGATCGCGGCATCCGTCTCGCCCGCCTGCGCGGCCGGCCGGCCGATCTCGAACGGTGGATCCGCGAGCGCGACGCGATCTACGCCGCGATCATGGCGAAGGGCTGGCACGAGGAGCGCGGCGCATTCGTGCAGCACGAGGACTCGGACGTGCTCGATGCGTCGCTGCTGGTGATGCCCCTCATGGGGTTCGTCGCACCCAACGACCCGATGTGGCTCTCGACGCTCGACGCGATGGACGACGAGCTCGTCTCGGACAGCCTCGTGTATCGCTACAACCCGGCCGCGTCGCCCGACGGGCTGCGGGGCTCGGAGGGCACGTTCACGCTGTGCTCCTTCTGGTACGTCGACGCGCTCGCGCGCTCCGGCCGCCTCGACGAGGCTCAGCTCATCTTCGAGAAGATGCTCACCTACGCGAACCACCTCGGGCTCTTCGCGGAGGAGATCGGCCTGACCGGCGAGCAGCTGGGCAACTTCCCCCAGGCGTTCAGCCACCTCGCGCTCATCAACGCCGCGGTGAACCTCGACTACCAGCTCGACCACGGGTCAGGGGTCGTCGATCCGGTGCTCGCGATCGGCCGGCGCCGCGGCCGGTGACGGCGATGGTGAGGCGGATGCTACGCGTGCGAGTCCCGGTCGTGCGTGTGGATCCGCTCCCCCTCGGCGTTGAAGATGCTGATCACCTCGGCAGGACGTGAGCCGACGGCGCTCATCGCGTGCGGCGTGCGCGTGTCGAACTCGGCGGCCTCCCCGCGGGCGAGCACGAGGTCCTGGTCTCCGAGCCGCAGGCGCAGCCGGCCGCTCAGCACGTAGACCCACTCGAACCCGTCGTGAGTCTTGAGAGCGGGCAGATCATCCCGCGGCGCGTAGGTGATCTTGTAGGTGCTCACGGGCGAGTCCTCGAGCGTGAGCGGCGCGATGACCATCCCGTTGTGACGCACGGCGGGACGCCGCACGCGCGGGTCGGCGGACTCGGGTCGCACGAGATCGTCGATGCGGATGCCGAGCTGCCGCGTCACGGGAATCAGCAGTGCGAGCGTCGCCTGACGCTTTCCCGACTCGAGCCGCGAGAGCGTGCTGACCGACATGCCCGACCTGTTCGCCACCGCCTCGAGCGTGAGCCCCTTCGCGAGGCGCGCCTCCCTCAGACGCGGGCCCACCCGGTCAAGTTCCTCCACGATGCTTCCTTTTGCCATTTCCGCAATCCAGCTTGCCAGACTGGAAGGTGCGGCGCACTCTTGATCCATGGAACAGTGGGATGCGATCGTGATCGGCGCCGGTGCGGCCGGCCTCAGTGCCGCGCAGATGCTCGGGAGGTCTCGCCGGCGCACGCTCGTCGTCGATGCGGGTGCTCCGCGCAACCGGTTCGCCGAGCACATGCACGGCGTGCTCGGACAGGACGGGACTCCCCCGACGGAGCTGCTCGCACGCGGCCGCGCGGAACTCGACGTATACGGGGTCGTGGTGCGCGGGGCATCCGTCGTCTCCGTCGTCGAAGACTCGACGCGCGTCTCGGTCTGGCTCGATGACGGCAGCGAGCACGCCGGTCGCGCACTCGTCGTCGCCACGGGCGTCAGAGACGAGCTGCCAGATCTTCCGGGGCTCGCCGAGCGCTGGGGCCGGAGCGTGCTGCACTGCCCGTTCTGCCACGGGTGGGAGGTGCGCGATCAGCGACTCGGCGTGCTGCTGCTCTCGCCGCTGCAGCTGCATCAGGCGCAACTCGTGCGCCAGCTGAGCGACGACGTCACGGTGTTCGCGGGAGCGCTCGGTGCTCTCGACCCGGCGGTCGAGCAGCGCTGGAGGGCTCGAGGCATGGTGGTCGAATCGGAGCCTGTTGTGGAGTTGCTGGGCGATGCGCCCGACCTCACCGGCGTGCGACTGCGCGACGGGCGAACGGTGGGCGTCGACGCGATCTTCACGGTGGCTGCTCCTCGCCCGCTCGACGTCTTCCTCGTGAGCCTCGGGCTCGACCGTGCCGAGACGCCGCACGGCTCGTTCCTCGCGGTGGACGCGGCGGGCCGCACGAGCTCGCGGCGCATCTGGGCCGCGGGAAACGTCGTGAACCCGATGGCGAACGTCCCTCAGTCGATGGGCGCGGGAGCCATGGCGGGAGCCGCCGCGCACGGTGCGCTGGTCGAGGAGGACTTTGCGCTCGCGGTCGCCGGGAGCATCAGCGGGTGGGCGAGCACCGCGGAGGGATGGTCGGTCGCGCGGGACGCGACCTGGCGGACGCGCTCAGCGCTCCCGATCAGTTCACCGCCGTGTGTCGAAGGAACAGCCCTGGGTAGTGCAAGACATAGCCTTCCTCGTCGACCGTGATGATCGCAGTGAAGTCGGAGTCGCGCGACTCGTACAGGTACTGATCGGCGCTCAGCCGTGTGTAGCGCTGAGGGTCCGGGGTGACATGAAGGTCGGGCACCGAGATGTAGGCGGTGACGATGTCGGCGGTCTCACCGACCTCGAGCTTCAGTCGACGGATCGGCAGAGTATTGGTCAAGGGCGAAACCGAGATGTCAACTTCTTCGGCGCCGCTGAGATCGTGGCGCCGATGACCGCCGATGAACCATCCGTCCCGCTCGCGTCGAATCGAGGTCGAGCGATCGGCGACGGTCATCTCGAGGCTTTGGAAGCACCAGCCTGCATCGACGGACAGGACGTACTCGAGTTCCCCGAACGGCCCGAGCACCTTGCTCGCGAACCGGATCGAGTCCGAGCGCCGACTCACGACACACGTCTCGTCGCTCGGTTCGGCGACGCCGATCCATCGAAGAGCGGTCACGCCTCAATCATCGGGGAGCGCACCGAGCTCCAGGCTGATCGACACCGAAGAGCACCTCGACCTCGGCCTGCGACGCCCACTCGATCACTGTCGTCATGCGCCTAGGTGATCATTGGCGTCCGGCGACAACGGATGCCCGCACCGGCTTGTTGGTCTGACAACCAGTCCATCCGGTTTTCAGACGCTCGCGAACGTGTCGCGCCAGGCGAGGACTCCGCGCCGCGCGAAGTCCTCGGGAACTTCGGACAGAGGCGGTGTCGGGTCGGCAGGATCGACGGCGAGCGTGGCCGGCGTCGCGAGGTAGCGGTCCGGATCATCCACCCACGGAGGGGTCGGCAACCCGTCCTCGCGCAGACGCCACGTGACCAGCGCCGCAATCGTCGCATCCCAGGCCCGATCCCCGGTCGACTCGGGCTCGGCCAGGCCGAGAACGCCGCGGACGAGCCCGTGCTCGGCGACGAGATTGTCATTGAGCTGCAGGAGCGCTCGGAGCGCGCCTTCTCTGTCCCCGCCCGCAAGGCGATCGCGGATCTCGGCGGCGACGGCCGCGGCGTCGTCACGCTGGGTCGGCGCGGCGTACAGACGATGACCAGCGCCCGCCAGCAATCGCTCGACGGTTCCGAAGTCCGTGTCGCGCCCACGCTCAGATCGAGAGACCCTGCTCTGATCGATCCGGGCACGTGCCGCAAGCTGCTCCTGCGTCAGCCGTCTGCTCTTGCGAGCGGCGCGGATGAGGGTCGATGCTGCCATGGCGCCACCATCCTTCTCGGTATGACTTCTAAGTCATATTCTAAGCGACGGATGCCGTCACCAAGGCCGTGTCTCCTCCCCTGCCTCGGACAACGCCCATTCGGGTTGTTGTTGGCGCCCGCTCATCGGGTCTTCGTGCGGGCGGGTCATGCGTGCGTCTGCGATGTGTCGCTGGATTTCGGTTGCTTCGGAAGGGTCGTCCGCGCGTACGACGACCGATGCTCGGGCGCCGGTGACTCAGTAGTGGTCTCGCGCCTGCAGGATGACGATGTGGTCGTCAGTCACGTAGTAGACGAGTCGGTTCTTCTCATCGATGCGACGAGACCACGCGCCGGAGAGGACATGACGGAGGGGTTCGGGTTTGCCGATGCCTTCGAATGGATCGCGGAGGACGTCGGCGATCAGCAGGTTGATCCGCTTCAGCGTCTTGCGATCCTGTGTCTGCCAGTACACGTAGTCCTCCCACCCATTGGGGTCGAAGGCGAGGGATCGCGTCACGCGTCGAGAAGGTCGTGCTGCTCGAACTCGCCGCGACGTGCACGTTCCACGGCCTCGAGCAGCCGCTCCGCGTTCGCGGGGTTGCGCAGGAGGTAGGCAGTCTCGGTCAGTGCATCGAAGTCATCCTTGGACATGATCACTGCGTTGCCCCGGCGGGAGACGACCTCGACCGTCGTATGGTCCTCGTTGACCTGCTGGATGAGCCCGAACAGGCTCTTCCGAGCTTCGGTCGCAGTGATAGCGGACATGGAGACACCTCCGAGTAAGTAGTACGTAAAACGGTACCACTCTTGCGCCCGATCGAGGACCGCCATTCGCGCGCCGACGAGCAGGATGGGACGCACGCAGGTCGGTTCATCGCGATCACCGCACCCGGCAGTCGCGGCCGCCCCTCAGCCAGCGTCGGCCCAACGTCGAGGCAGCGGACGACGACGTCAACCAGAGCTTGACGTCAGATCGTGGAGCCGGAGCGCGGGGTCTTCCGAACTACCTATCAACTCTTTACAGCAGCGTGTCGGCGTTCTGTGCTAGCTTTGCGGTATCAGACATCGCCCCCCTCTGAGCCTCGGCTCATGGGGGCGATTTTCATGTGCGGTATACGTTGATTTGTGGAGTACACGAAGGAGTTCAAGGAACGCGATGCGCTCCTTGAGGAGCTAATCGGACGCGGGCTCGCCGTTTCGGATCGCGCTGCCGCGCTCGAGTTCTTGACAAGAGTGGGCTATTTCCGGTCGGGGGCCTACCGGTATGTCCTTCGAGAATTACTTCCGCCTGACCAGGTCGACGCCGAGCGGCGCGAGTATCGTTCGGATCGATACATTCCCGGCGCAACTTTCGCGCACGTGGTCGCTCTGGAGTCGTTCGACTTCAAGTTGGCGCGCGTCTGCCTCGAGGGGCTGCTCGACTTCGAAGTGCGCGCGCGCAGCTATAGCGCACACGCTTGCCGCCAAGGACGTTGCTGCGCACACACGCGTCGAGTGTCTCGACGGTGGAATGTGCGGTCGGCCAGCGCGTGACGGCACGAAGTTTGAAGCGTGGATGAGAACGTGCGATGCCGCTATCAGGGAGGCGGCAGAGGACGAGGACTTCATCGCCCATCACCTGCGGAAGTACCCTCTGCAGCCGGTGCCGATCTGGGCGGTGACAGAGGCGCTCAGCTTTGGCAAGCTTCCGTTCCTGTTCGAGTTAATGAAGGCTGAGGACGCTCGTGAGGTCGCTCGCGCTTTCGGCTTCGAACACCCGCGTCCGTTCGGCGCGGTGCTTCGCATGATGGTGGATCTGCGAAACGTTTGCGCGCATGGGTCCCGTTTATTCAACCGGGCTTTCAAGAGACCGCTCTCGCTGAAGGGCCATGAAACGGCTGGTGATCTCCTCAACCACGTAGCAGAGCAAGGATTCACGGCGTCGCCGAAGCCCAATCAGCGTCTGTACATCTACGCTGCGGTGTTGGCGTTCATGCTGCGCTCGCATGTCGCCGGAACCAACTGGCACATGACATTCAAGACTCAGGCGAAGAAGTTGAACATCGACTTACTGGCGCCCGACGGATTCCCAGTGGTATCCCGAGAAAGGAACATGGGCTTCCCCGACTATTGGGAGCAACTGCCGCTGTGGACGGCGTCCTGACTCGATCCGACTAGGGCGTGTCTGACAAATAGTTCGGGTCAGGCTGAGAGTCTGAGACGGTGTCGCGATTTCAGTTGCTGTCGGATGCCCAGTGGTCGTTGATCGAGGGGATGCTTCCGCGTCCGACGGGTCGGAAGGGACGCCCGTTCTCGGACGCGCGGACGATGCTCGAGGCCATCATCTACCGGTACCGGTGCGGAATCGCGTGGCGGGATCTGCCCGAGTCCTTCGGTCGGTGGCGGACGGTGTGGACCTGCCATCACCGGATGGCGACGGACGGCACCTGGGACAAAGTGCTCGCGAAGCTCACCGCCACCGCGGACGCCGTCGGGATCGTGGACTGGTCGCTGTCAGTGGACTCCACGATCGCCAGGGCGCACCAGCACGCGACGAACACGACCCGCACCACAGGGGGCTGGATCGAATTGCACGACTCTGCTCGAAGAGCCGCCTGACCACGGCATCGGCCGCTCCCGCGGCGGGCTCTCGACGAAGATTCACCAGCTCGTCGACGGGAACGGGCTGCCGCTGGTGACGCTGATCACGCCGGGGCAGGCCGGCGACTCACCCATGTTCCTCCCCATGCTGGCGCACCTGCGCGTCGGTCGCGATGTGGGTCGGCCACGCACGAGACCGGACGCGGTTCGCGGTGACAAGGCATACTCGTCGCGCGCGATCCGCGGGCACCTCCGCGCCCGCGGAATCAAAGCCGTCATCCCCGAGCCCCACGACCAGAAGGGCACCGTAAGCGGCGCGGATCGCGCGGCGGTAGGCCCGTCGGGCTCGATGCCTCCGACTACAAGAACCGCAACGTGATCGAACGCCGGTTCTGCGACGTCAAGCAGTGGCGTGGCCTCGCGACCCGCTACGACAAACACGCCATCGTCTACCGCGCCGCGGTCCTCATCCACGCCGCAATCGCGTGGGCCAAGCAATTGTCAGACACGCCCTAGCTGCCTGGGGAAGACGCCGGCGCCGCGGCGCCGCCGAACTGGCGCCGCCACCCTCGGCTTTCGGCGCCCGACGGACGACCGCGCTGCGGGCGCAACTCGCTTATTTCCGCAAGTGTCGGAGGCTGGCGGTACCGTCTCTGGCGCAGCCCCGAAACTGCCGATGAGAAGGAGTTCCAGCATGCGAGTCCCGACCTATCACTCGATCAATCAGTCCGACCCCGACGTCCATCACAACCACAACGACTGTCCGAGCGGCCAGCAGATCCCGGCGTACAACCGCCGCCCCGGCACCAACGGATGGCCGCTTTGTCGGCACTGCGCGAGCATGTGAGTCTCGGCGCCGAGAGCTCCCAGCCGTAGACTTTCGGCGCCGCTAGCAGTGATAGTCGCCGTCGCGGGCGAGCGCCCGCTGACCGACCTGCACGCGCCGTGGCGACTCAGGCCGAAGTAGCCTCAGTTCGTGGCCACGAAGACGTTGTCGGCTACCTTCAGTGAGTCGTCCGGGGCTGGTGCGCCGTCGGGAGTGACCACGAAGTCTCCGGACGGGCCGCCCACGCCGATCGCGCCACCTTCGGCGCCGCAGCCGACGACCCATTCTCGATCGTTCGGGTACACGATGAGACAGACCGTGTCGGGGCGCTCAGCTCGCGCGAGCCACAACCTCGTATCGTCATGCTCGCCCACGTATCGCGCCGTGTCGAAGGCGATTTCGTCGCTTCCCTCCACGACCACCGAGGGGAGCTCATCATCCGGCCCAGCCTGCCCGTCGAGGACGGAGTACGTCGCCCCGCTTGATGAGCAGCCAGCCAGGAGCGCCACCAGACCGAGAAGCGAAGAAGACATCATCGTCGTCCGCGTTGATCTCATCTGACCCATTCCTGTCGGCCCCGATTTGAGCGCCATCCTTGCATAGTGGGGAATCATCGCATCAGCAATTCCGTTCCAACGCGCGGACAGAGGCGCGCAATGCGTGAGGGCGCTTGATAGTTGCGCGTACAGCGACCGCCTTCCGTACCAGGGTTCGCGAGTGGTCTGCCACGATTGCGAGATGCGAAGAGACGAGTTCCCCTTCTCGCCGCAAAGCGCGACTGAGCTGTCGATCGGAGACCTGATCGCGGTGCCGGCTGCCGATGGGAAATGGACGTGCCTCCAGGTCTTGGAGTTGAAACCCCGCGCGCGCACGGAGCTTGTTGTCGGGCCGCTCCCGTGGGTGGGCTCCGATCCCCCGACCGCGGCAGCGGTCGGAGGCCTCGAACCGGTTGCGCGCGCGCTCACTCGCATCGAGATCTTCACCCGCGGCAAGTTGGAAGTCGTGGACAACATTGCGCCGTCGTCGAGTGACGTATCGACCTTCTACGGGGACCACGGCGTGGGAGTGGTCAGCAAAGTGTGGGGTTGGCAAGCAGCGATTCACAATGCCCAGGCGGTCACCGGCGTCGACCACGAGACGATGCACTGAGGGACCGTCCTCCGTACGGGGACTAGCTAGGCTTCGGCTTGTTCGGCCCAACGCGGGACGCGTACGTGTGAGGTTCTACGGCTGACCTGCGGCTCCTCAGTGCTGGCACCCGGACTGCCAGCCCCAATATAGTGTCGACATGAGCCTCGCCGGCAAGATCACCCTTGGAGCCGGCGTACTCGTCGTTGGCGGCCTCGTCATCCTCGCTGCCCCTGCTGTCACTTCGGTGGCTGGCGTGGTCTCGTCATGGGCAAACTCCGCCCCGACTGAAGAGTCGCCCGAGGCGGTTTCAGTGGCTGACGATGACGCCGCGATCGAGAAGAAGATGCTGGGCGAGTTGGGCGATGGGTACGTGTATGTCGGCAACGGCACGGCGATCCCAGAGAACAGCCCAGCGGGGTGCGAGGAGCCGCGCTGGCTTCACGTGGGGGGCGGGCGCGCCAGCATCAACGGCGACCTGATCGACCGGGGAGTGAACGAGCTTGCACGGGGGACGGCGGGCCTCGACGCTGAAGGCAACGTAAAGACGTACACGGTCCAGCCCGGTGATGCGCTGTATGCGATCGGTGACCGGTTCTGCATCGCAAACGCGCTGACTATCGCGACCCTCAATCACACGCGCACGATCCAGCCCGGCGAGGTACTGCTGCTTGCTCCTGATAGTTCGATCCCGTGGGTGGAGTACTTCAACCCGCGGAGCGCGGAGGGCGGCTACCAGCAGATTCCCTACCAGCTCGCGGTCGAAGCGATGAGCGCCGCTGCCTGGGCGGGCGATGTCGACCGGATGCGTGACATCTTCACGAACGAGCTACGCGCGCTGTATCCCGACCCGGCCGAGGCTGACGTCATCGCGCAGGCGCTCGACGCTGGCGACCTCGACGTGCTGCGCCAAATGTTCGCGTAGCCCAGTGACGTCCTCGACGGACCGCGCTTGCCCATGTTCCGCAGAGCCACGGCGAAGGCGTCATGCTCGACGACCTCTGTAAAGTCCCACGACCGATGGAATTCGCCTGGGCGAGTATCCAAAAGACCCAGACCATCCAAATGGGCCACTGCGTACTCAAACGCATCCCTGACGAGCTGGGAGTCGTAGCGGCCCTTCGAGGTTTCCGATCGACGCGAGCGTCCGCTGAAGGACCGGCTCGCGTACGCATTCAGAGTGTCATGCCGAGCACCGTACGGGCGGCGATGAGTCCGCCGTGGTCGTCCTCGCGTCGAGTCATCCCGATCTTCTGTGCGACATTCTCAGAGGCGGTGTTGTCGGGATGGATGATCGCCACGAGCTCGGGCGCGTCGATCTCAGTACGAGCGAAGTCCCGGCACGCCGCTGCCGCCTCCGTTGCGCAGCCCTGCCCTTGGAGCACGGTGCGCACGTGGTAGCCCACTTCGAGCATCGGGACGCCGTCGACGTCTTGCCCGGTCAGTCCGCAGTCACCCACGAACTGGCCCGAATGCGTCTCCATGATCCAAAGATCGAAGCCGTGGGTGGCGTAGTTGTCTTCGTTCCGTGCAATCCATCGCGCCCCGTCGTCGCGACTCTTCGTCGCCGGGTACAACATCACCCGGGGGTCGCCGAGCAGGGCGGCCATATCGTCGAGGTCGGCCGATGTCATCTCGCGGAATCGGAGCCGCGCGGAGGGAGCGGGAACCATCCCAGCACCGTATCGGCAGCCGACCGGCGCCCGCGCTTGCGGAGGGCGACCTGGCGCGCGCTCCGGCATCGCTCAACTATCTCGCGGGGTTGGCCCTGCGCGGTGTTGAGCCGCAGAGGAGTCGTGAGTACGTCCTCATTGGTAGATGGCGAGCAAGCTCAGTTGCATCGCTGGCCCTTCTAGCCACATCATTTCGGATCCTTTAGGCGGTCCTTTACGTTCGAGTTCGCGCCTCGCTTCGCGTGGAAGCTGCGAGTAGATGGGGATACCCGGCAGCGGCTTCCACTGGCCTGCCGGCCACGTGGTGACAACCTTGCCCACCACCCGGGCTACTCCGTCTACCGTGACACCACTAGGCACCTGCGCTGCGAATCGTGAGTCATCGGGAAGGTCTCCGAGGATGATGCCAGCGCCGTCCATAGCCGCGCCGAACTCGGCCATCGCATTGAATGTGCCGTCGTCGAACTTCTCCAGCCCCGTAGGCTTCCCAGTCAGCTGACCAATGGCCCGCATGAGGGGCAACATTGAGAGAATCCCCTTCGAGTCGGAGAGTTGTGACACATCCGCTGGGTACACCTCTGCAGCGAACTCCACTAGGTGTCCGGTACGCAGCGTCGCACGAAGCGACGGGTTTGCTTCGAGGTCGAACCAGCCAAACTGGTCTCCGTCGCCCTCAACTAGGGCGATAAGGCGCTCGAAGCGCGCCGGCCCATCATCTTCGTAGTCGAGCGATTCTGCTTCAGCCTTCGACCTGCCGACACCCAAGTTCGCGATCTTGGCGTCCAGCGCAGCCTTCTTCTGGCGGTCCGTCGACGAGGAGCGATTGCTCGCCCGGCGCAATCCGTCCTCGACTTGGCTGATGTACTGACCGAGCTGCTTCTCGTCGAGGTACAGGAAGTTCCTGAGCATTGAGTCCGCTTTCTCATGGCGATTAGGTTTGAGACTACTCAGGTCCACCGACATCAATCCGGTTCGTTGCCGTGCGCAGCAGTCACAAACTACGGCGCTGTCAGGTGGCACCGTCCCGCTTCAGTCAAGCGTGACGTCGGAGGCCGTCGGTACGCTCGACGCGTGGACGCGCACGAAACCTTCGCACCGACCCCGGCGCCTGAAGAGCTATCCCTAGGCGAGGAACTGAATCGCGACTTCTACGCGCACTCGCCTTCCCAGTATCTCCGCACTCGCATCACCCTTCTGATCACCTTCGGAGATTCGCGCGCACCCGCACATCAGGCAGTCTCCGATGGCGTCCAAGCCTGGAATCTTGGCGCTCAGTTCGACGCTACGCCGGACGAGGACGAGACAGATGAGTTCGCGGTGGTCGAGTCGATATCGATCATGTACCTGGCGGCTGAAGCGCTAATCCGCCTCTTCTTCGCCCACGTCGACGGCAACTCCTGTCCCCCGCTGCGGCTGTCCTCGCTGACCAGCTACGCCAAGTTCAAACAGAAGACAGCGAGTTTGCTCACCAACCCACCCGACGTGGACTCGTTACGTCGAGTGTTCCGCGGGATGTCCGCCCCGCCTTCCGAGGTCACTGAGGACATGTGGGCTGAAGATGCTGAGGTGCTTCAGTTCCTTGTTCGCCGTGCGGCGGAACTTCTGGTCAATGAGCCGAACGTTTACAACGCGACAAAGCACGGGCTCGCGGTTCAGCCGCGGAAGTCGGCCATGAAGCTCGGGAGCGAGACGGATCCGCTCGGCGTGATTATCGACCATCACGGATCTTCCGTGCGGTACCTAAACAAAATGCCGAGCGACGAGGTGGGCGTTCAGCACTGGCGGGAGACCGTTCAGTTCACTTTCCCCTCGATCAACCTCGCGACCGCTATCGCTTTTGCCGACGAGATCGATGCCGTTCATGCGGTCGCGAAGTGCCGTTTGCTGGACGAAAGTGGATCGATCTCGATCCGACGTCGGTCCTTGCTCAAGTACCTCCAGCGCGTGCCCTTCGGGGCCAACTACACCGGCCTGCTGTCCATGGCGATGAATCGGGACTTTCAGGTTGCAGTCTCACCAGTCCACTAGCGACGTCCAAGTGTCGCTGACGAGCTGCTGGTGATTGGCTATGTCAACTTGATTCGGGACCGGGATGACGGTCCGATTCAGGACCACCAAGGTGGTCACCCCTTACGCTTCGGGTACTTGCCACGTGGGACGGGAGTCGCGCTGAGGTCTAGTGGATCACCTCAGCGCGACTCCCGCGATCCTAGTTCCTACGGAACGTAGGCAAGGCCCCAGCCAGTCGAGCTTCCAAGCGCCACGTCGACCGGCGCATACAAGGCGACGGGGCTACACGACCGCGTTGATGACCCCGGGTCACCGGTGCAGGTCTGGGAGCCGCCAACGATGCCGCTGATAATGCCGGAAGCGTAGACCTTCCCGTCCACACGGCGGTAAACCGGTCCACCACTGTCGCCGTTGCCGGCGGCTTCGATGGAACTCGTCTGGCTGGTCCACGTCGTGCCGTAATAGCACTGAGTGATGGAGTAGCAGACGAGCGTGCCTGTCGCCGTTACTTCGTTGGAACATGCGTTTCCGGAGCGGGAGCCGCTGTAGCAGACATGGTTGCCGACGACAGCGATGTTCGCGCCCCGGATCTGTTCGAGTGTCCCGCCGTCAGTGTGGTTGCCGGTGAACACCGCCGGGTACATGACGGCGACGTTCCCCCCGGTCCAGAGTCCGGTGTCAGTAGCTGCGACCGAGGAGACCGACATCATCCCTTGGAAGTTGCCGATGTTCGAGCTCGAGTTCGAGGTGCTGCTGTAGTACCAGGTCTTCCCGATGTAGTCGCGACCGCAGTGTTCGGCCGAGAGCATGCCGGCTGCGTTGTCGGAGAACCTGCCGATGCGGAAGCCAGTGCTGCACGAGCGGCCGTTTGGTCCCGTGGTGGCAGACTGCATGTACGCACCAGAGAAGAAGTTCACGTAGTAGCCGATGTTGCGGGTCGCTGGCTGAACGTCCGCGGCGACGTCGACGGTGACCGGGATCCCGACATCAAGTTCTTTCGCGATTGCGTTGGTGTCCATCCGAGCGCCGACGGCGGGTTCGACACCGACCGCGATCGTGGAGCCGTCTTTCGCGGGCACTGCGGTGACGATGCGGCCACCGTTTGCAAGTACGCCCCCGTCCTCACCCATCGCGCGGAGCGCGGCATCGATATCGGTCTTCGAGTGAACGGCTGGGATGATCTTGACGGCCTGCTCCGGCAGATGCTCCTTGAGCAAGGGCGCCCACTTCGACTCTGGCATCGTGGAGTAGATGAGCAGCGTCTGACTGTCGCGATCCCACTCGTAGGTATTCACGGGAAGATCTGGGTTTCCGACCTGCATATGTCCCAGAGTCCGTCTTCGGTGGAGGCAGGCATTCCCCCCGGTTCCGCGGGCTGCACTACGGACTGGTCCTCGATGACCTTGCCCTCGTACGGGACGAGGCCCGGCCGGGCCTCGTCTTCCGCAAGTGCGGCTCCTGATGGTGAAAGCGACAGGGCGGGCAGCAGCAATGCTCCCAACAGTCCTACGCCAAGTCTGTTCCTCAGTTTCGTGTCCACCAATCCCCCTACTCTGCACGAGTTCCCGTTGAGTCGGAAACTACGGAGAGTAGATCAGGATCATCACTCGCCGCGTCAGAGGTTACCCCCGAACGGGGGGTAGGGTTTGAGGGGTTCCCGTACCGAGATCGACCGTGATCTCCTCGCCTGGGGCAAGCCCCTTGGGGACGGGAATTGTGTAGGTCTTCACGGCAATATCCGCCGTGCAGAGTGGTCCGCCGGCCCGCTCGATTTGGACCACGATCGACGTCGGGCTCTCAAGCTCGATGCTCTTCGGCTCGTTTGGGCAGGAGGAGCTGCCGAGAGTGACGACGAGTAGGTTGCCGTCTTTGTCCCAGAGTGCCTTGAACGACTCATCAAGCGGATCTGATGGCTCGTGACCTGCCGGGTACCCCTCATCAGAGGCAATGTAGATCGGCTGAGCACACGCGGTCAGCATGCCTGCTAGGGAGGTGGCGACTGCGAGGATCAGCATCGCTCGCGTGTGGGTCCGCATGGCCATCTCCTTGGGATCGCTTCCAAGCACGCTACCCCCGATCCAGGGGTGGGGCGGCCAAGAGTTGCGGCGTCGTTATCGGCCACGAGAGTTCGCAATCCGCCAGGGGAAGCAGCCGGAGTGTACCCCCGGGCGTGAGTCCTTCGTCTCATCCCCGTCCGACCAGTCCGGCGGTTAGTACGACTGCTCGTATCGCGCGTGGTTGAGCCGGTAGCTAGAAGTGCCGGTTTCGATGATCGTGCCGTTGAAAGTGAGCCGGTCAACGATCGCGGCACATAGGCGAGGGTCGGTGAACGTCTTGGTCCACCCGGAGAAGGACTCGTTGGAGGCGATCGCGACGGAGGCTTTCTCTTCGCGTTCGGTGAGGACTTGGAAGAGGAGTTCGGCGCCGCGGCGGTCGAGTTCCATGTAGCCGAGTTCGTCGATGCAGAGCAGGTCGACGCGGCCGTAGCGGGCGATGGTGCGGGCGAGTTGTTTCTCGTCGGCGGCTTCGACGAGTTCGTTGACGAGCCTGGTCGCAAGCGTGAACTTGACCCGGTAGCCGCGTTCGGCGGCCGCGGTGCCGAGCCCGATGAGCAGGTGGGATTTGCCGGTGCCGGAGTCGCCGATCAGGCAGAGCGGGTCGCCGCGGCGGATCCAGTCCCCGGTGGCGAGGGTGTGGATGGTGGCGGGGTTGATGTTCGGGTTCGCGTCGAAGTCGAAGTCCCCGAGCCACTTCTGCCTTGGGAACCCTGCCGCGGCGACCCGGCGGATCACGGAGCGACGGTCGCGGTCGTCGCACTCGGCCAGCAGCAGTTCGGCCAGGAACCCCTTGTACGTGAGCTGCTCGCGTTCGGCGATCTTCACCGCCTCATCCATGACCGCCCGAATGGTCGGCAACCGCAGCCGGCGGCAGGCTTGATCGACCGCGGTCGCTGCGGCTTCCTCGGTCATCCCACGCTGCCGGCGCAGACTAGTGGTCACCTTCGTCGGAGTACTCATTGCCCCGTGGTCCCCTCTCGTTCCTGGGCCCCCGACCCGGCCGCAGCGCGGCGAGTGAGGAGCCGGTCGTACTGTGCCAACGACGGCAGCGGTCGCCGGTCGGGTGGCAGGCCTGCGATCACCGCGGCTGGGTCCGCGAGCCGGCGTTGGGTGAGGCTGATAACTCGCTGCTCATGTCCGTGCGCTTCAACGGGCTGACGGTTCGATCCGGACCCACCAGCGTGCAGGCGGGCTTCGACGGCGACGACGTCGGCGGATACCGCGCCGACGGTCAGCGCCGCCCGGATCCCGGCCACGACATCGTCGGGTCGCATGCTGCGGTGCAGCAGGAGCACGTCAATAAGCGCTCGGGTGCCGGCGGTGTCGCCGTCGACTTTGCGGGCGGCCTGCCAGAACGCCTCATGCGCCGGCGTGAACACCCCGGCTGCGCGGGCGCGGGCCAACGCGGTCGATCCGGGCAGGGCGCCGGGCTTGTGGCGGAGCACCTCGAGGTAGTGGTCGAGGTCGATTGACTCGCCGGCACGGGCGACGACCCGTTCGTGCCGGGCGACCTGGTCGTGCCCGTCGAACACCACGACCTCGGATGCGCGTAGCGACACCCGCACTTGCCGGCCGATCAGGCGGGCGGGGACGGAGTACTTCGCCATCCGCACCGTGATCAGCGCCGACCGATCCACCCTGGGGTGCAGCACCAGCCCGGGGTCGAACCGCTCAAACGGCAACGGCGCCAGCCGGGATTGTTCGTCGGTGAAGTCCTGCCCGACTGTGCGGAGCCGCGTGCCGATGCGGCGGTTGTGGTCGCGGGTGTCGTAGTCGCGGATCCGCGCGTTCAGTTCGGCGAGGGTGTCGACTTCGGGCATCGGGGAGAGCCAGGTGCGGCGGAACCTTCCGACTTCGCCTTCGACGCCGCCTTTCTCGTGGGCGCCGTCGATGCCGGGCTGGCAGTAGAACGCGTCGAACCCGTAATGGGAGCGGAACAGCACCCACCGGTCGTTCTCTACCCGGTTCCGGCCGCTGCCGTACAGGACCTTCTGCACAGCCGACGTGAGGTTGTCGTAGCGGATGTGCCTTGTCGGGATCCCGCCGAGTTCCTCGAACGCGTCGAAGTGGCCTTCCAGGAACGCTTCCTGCGACTGCGTCGAGTACACCCGATGCACCGACTTGCCCGAATGGGAGAGCCGGAACGTGAACAGGTGGCACTTCGTCTTCACCCCGGCCAGGATCACCCACACTTCACCGAAATCGACCTCCGCCTCCTCACCCGGCGCGTGCTCCTGGGGCACGAACACCTCGACCCTGCGGCCCGCCTCAATATCGATCTGGGCACGGCGGATCCGGACATAGTCCCGCACCGTGGAGTACGACAGATCGGTCGCGCCGTTCTCGTCCGCGAGGCGGACCAGGATCCGGGTCGCCGTGTGGCGTTGCTTCCGTGGGGCGTCG
Source organism: Microbacterium immunditiarum (assembly GCF_013409785.1). NCBI lineage: Bacteria > Bacillati > Actinomycetota > Actinomycetes > Micrococcales > Microbacteriaceae > Microbacterium > Microbacterium immunditiarum. The sequence continues at coordinate 2,201,663 of NZ_JACCBV010000001.1, read as the reverse complement.
AGGTCCTGCCGCAGCATCTCGTCGATTGCGGTCTTGAACGGATCCAGCTTTGGCGACGAGGTGACGTCCCCGGTGGTGGTGGAGTTTCCGGCAGGGTCATCGGCGTCGTAGACGTTGGTGAGCCATCGTGCGATGGTCAGTGAGTACCGATCAAAGTCACTCACAGGAAGACACAACGCACGATGGCTCTATGACTCGCCCCGGCATGTCCGGAGAGTTGTTTGCTGGTGTCAGCCGGCTCTCTCGACCGGTTCGATGCGAGCGTAGTCGAGCTGCTCGACCTCGAGCGGTGTGAGGTCGTCGATCGAGCCGTGGGTGCGTTCGGTGTTGAACCACAGCACCCAGGACGCGGTCGCCGCCTCGACTTGATCGACGTCCCGCCATGGGCCCTCGTGGTGGATGAGCTCGGACTTGTAGAGCCCGATCTGCGACTCCGCGAGCGAGTTGTCGTACGCGTCGCCGACAGACCCGACCGACGCGTCGATGCCTTCATCGATGAGACGGTCGGTGAAGGCGATTGACGTGTAGACGCTGCCCGCGTCGGTGTGGTGCGTGAGCCCGGCGAACCCGGCGACGCCTTCGCGTCGGCGGGTCCACAGCGCCATGTCGAGGCAGTCGAGAACGAGCGGGGTAGTCATCGAGGTGGCGGCGCGCCAGCCGAGGATGCGGCGGGAGTGCGCGTCGAACACGAACGCGACGTACACCCATCCGGACCACGTCCAGACGTAGGTGAAGTCGGCGACCCAGAGCTGGTTCGTGCGGAGCCGGGCGAAGTGCCGATCGACGAGGTCCGCGGGCCTGGTCTCACGCAGTTCGCGATCGACGGGTCGCTTGCGGCGTCCACGAGTAACGCCAGCGATGCCCAGGTCTCGCATGAGCCGCTCGACGGTGCAACGGGCGATGTCATGCCCATCGCGCCGCAACCTCAGCCAGAGCTTGCGGGCGCCGAGCACCTTCCGCTGCTTCTGCCACGTCGCGAGGATGATCGGCTTCCACCGCTCGTCCGACACCTCCCGCGCCGAGGGGCCACGGTCTCTCGCGTCGTAGTAGGTCGATGGGGCGATCTTCACGCCGTGCTGGGTGAGCACGTCGCAGATCGACTCGACACCCCACCGCAGACCACCATCACGGCGGTCCTTGTGCTCCTCGATGAACGCGACTATCGCTTCTGTGGCCGGTCGAGCTCGGCCGCGAAGAAAGCCGAAGCCGCCTTCAAGATCTCGTTCGCGCGACGCAGCTCGGCGTTCTCGCGCTTGAGCCGCTTGATCTCCTCCGCCGCTTCGGTCGTGACACCGGGCCGGTCGCCGGCGTCGATCTGGTTCCGGCGGATCCAGGTGCGGATCGTCTCCGGCGACCCGATGCCGAGCATCTGCGCGACCGCGATCATCGCGGCGTACTCGCTCGGATAGTCGGGCCGCACCTCGGCGACCATACGGACGGCGCGCTCACGAAGCTCGCGCGAATACTTGCTGGGACGTCCCATGAGACAGATCCTTCCAAGGAATCATGTCTCCGGACATGCCGGGGCGAGTCACTAGACCAGTCTGCCCTCCTCGAGCTCCTCGGGGAACTGAAACTCACCAATGTCAGCGACCGGATCCGGGTCGCGACCGAAACGCTCTACCAGGAGCTGATTGACGCGGAAGCGGCCGCGTTCATCGGCGCCGCCCCCTACGAACGCACCAGCGAGCGTGTGGCGCAGCGGAACGGGACCCGCCCGAAGACCGTGAGCACGACGGCTGGGGATCTGGAGTTGCGGATCCCGAAGCTGCGCACCGGCAGCTTCTTCCCGTCGCTGCTGGAACGACGCCGGAGGATTGATCAGGCGCTGTTCGCGGTCGTGATGGAGGCGTACGTGCATGGCGTCTCGACCCGCAAGGTCGACGACCTGGTGAAAGCGCTGGGCATGGACACCGGGATCTCGAAGTCCGAGGTATCGCGGATCTGCGCGAACCTCGACGAGGACGTCGCCGCGTTCCGAGACAGGCCGCTGGCGGACACCACCTACCCGTATGTGTTCCTCGACGCGACCTACTGCAAAGCCAGAGTCGGCCGACGGGTCGTCTCCCAGGCGGTGGTCGTCGCCGTCGGTGTCGCCGCTGACGGGCGCAGGGAAGTGCTCGGCTTCGAGGTCGGCGAGACCGAGTCGCAGCCGTTCTGGACCACGTTCCTGCGGTCGTTGAAGGCGCGCGGGCTGGGCGGGGTGAAGCTGGTGATCTCCGACGCCCACACCGGGCTGATCGCCGCTGTCGACACCGTGTTCGCCGGCGCGAGCTGGCAACGATGCCGGGTCCACTTCATGAGGAACGTGCTCACCGCAGTCCCGAAGGCCGCCGGCCCGATGGTCGCGTCGATCATCCGCACCATCTTCGCCCAACCCGACACCGAGCACGTGTTCACCCAGTTCCACGAAGTCACCCGGATGCTGACCCGGTCGCACCCGAAGGTCGCCGACATGCTCGAGGAAGCCAAGGATGACCTGCTCGCGTTCTGCCAGTTCCCGTTCCAGCACTGGCGTCAGATCTGGTCCACGAACCCGCTCGAGCGGGTGAACAAGGAGATCAAACGCCGCACCGATGTCGTCGGCACGTTCCCCAACCCAGCGGCACTGTTGCGCCTGGCCGGGCACGTCCTGATCGAGCAGCACGATGAATGGGACGGCGCCGACCGCCGCTACTTCTCCGAGCACTCCATGGCGCTGCTCCTCGCCGAGACAGAGGAGGTGAGCATCCCCGAACTCAGCGCGGCATAATCAGAAACAGCTGACCCGCACGGTGTCGAGAAATTCCACCAACCAGCGGGACGTCACCTGGCGACGAGCGCACCGGAGTCTTCCGCGGTGGCGGATCCGCCCGAGAGAGGGCGGTGCGCACGGTGTCGCGGCCGACCTGGTGCTTGCGGGCCAGGGCCCGGATGCCAAGGCCTTCCACACGAGCATCACGCCGGATGCGGGCGAACTGTCGACGACGCTCCAGAACCCGGCCAAAACGACGCTTGAAAACTAGGCCACCCGGACCAGATTGGGTGGGTGATCTCCTTGGAAGATTGGGCGTTGATCAGGCGGCTTGTCGCGGACGGTGTTCCGCAGCGTCAGGTTGCTCGAGATCTCGGTATCGCGCGGGACACGGTCGCGGCGGCGGTGCGGTCTGACCGGCCGCCGAGGTATCAGCGGCCGCTGCAGCCGACGTCGTTCTCGCCGTTCGAGGCGAGAGTCAGAGCGTTGCTGGCGGAGCATCCGTCGATGCCGGCGACGGTGATCGCGGAGCGGCTTGAGTGGTCGGGGTCGATCACCTGGTTCCGGGAGAACGTGCGTCGGCTGCGGCCGGAGCACCGCCCGGTCGATCCCGCTGATCGGCTCAGTTGGGCAGCGGGTGATGCGGCGCAGTGCGACCTGTGGTTCCCGCCCCGGAAGATCCCGCTCGAGGACGGCACGGCGGTGCTGCTGCCGGTGTTGGTGATCGTCGCGGCGCATTCGAGGTTCGTGACCGCGAGGATGATCCCGACGCGCAAGACGGAGGATCTGCTGCTCGGGTCGTGGGAGCTGATCCAGCAACTAGGGGCGGTGCCGCGACGGCTGATCTGGGACAACGAGCCCGGCATCGGTCAGAAGGGGCGGCTCGCGCAAGGCGTCGCCGCATTCGCGGGGACCCTCGCGGCGAAGGTCGTGCAGCTGCGCCCCTTCGACCCGGAGTCGAAGGGGATCGTCGAGCGGCGCAACGGCTGGTTCGAGACCTCGTTCATGCCCGGCCGGGCCTTCGCCTCACCGGCGGACTTCAACGCCCAGCTCGCCGACTGGCTGGAGAACGCGAACGGCAGGGTCGTGCGGACCATCAAGGCACGTCCGGTCGATCTGATCGAGCACGACCGCTCGAGGATGCTGCCGTTGCCGCCGATCCCGTTGCAGCTGGGCTGGCGGGAACGGGTCAGGCTCGGCCGGGACTATTACGTCCGCCTCGATGCGTCCGACTACTCCGTCGACCCGCAAGCGATCGGCCGCATCGTTGACGTGACCGCAGACCTGGACCGCGTCCGAGTCAGGATGGATGGGCGCGTCGTCGCCGACCACGCCCGGGTCTGGGCGCGCGGAAGCATCGTCACGGACCCGGCTCATGTCGAGACGGCGCGACGGTTGCGGCAGCAGTTCCAGCAGCCCCGCCCTGCCGTCGTCGGAGACGACCTCACCAGGGATCTCGCTGACTACGACCGCGCCTTCGGGATCGAGGGAGTCGCCTGATGGCCGCCAAGCAGACCGACGCCGTCAAGCAGATCACCTATCTCGCCGGAGCGCTGAAAGCACCGAGGATCACTGAAGCGGCCGGCCGGATGGCCACCCAAGCACGGGACGCGGGCTGGTCGTTCGAGGACTACCTCGCCGCCGTCCTCGAACGCGAAGTCTCAGCGCGGAACGCGTCTGGCGCGGAGCTGCGGATCAAAGCCGCCGGGTTCCCCGCCCGGAAGACTCTCGAGGACTTCGACTGGGACGCTCAGCCGGCAGCCCGTCAGCAGATCGCCGGACTCGCCTCCGGAGGGTTCCTCCTCGAGGCGCAGAACGTCGTCCTGCTCGGCCCGCCCGGAACCGGCAAGACTCATCTCGCGACCGCTCTCGGGATCGTTGCCGCGAGGCACGGGCACCGGGTGTTGTTCGCGACCGCGACGGACTGGGTCACCCGTCTCACCGACGCTCACCGGCAGGGCCGGCTCCCGCAGGAACTCGCCCGGCTACGACGCTACGGGCTGATCATCGTCGACGAAGTCGGCTACCTCCCGTTCGAGCAAGACGCCGCAAACCTCTTCTTCCAGCTCGTCTCATCCCGCTACGAACACGCCTCATTGATCCTCACCAGCAACCTGCCGTTCTCTGGCTGGGGCGGCGTCTTCGGAGACCAAGCCGTCGCCGCCGCGATGATCGACCGGATCGTCCACCACGCCGACGTGCTCACGCTGAAGGGCGCCAGTTACCGGCTCCGCGGACGAGGCATCGACAGCCTCCCCAGCATCAAGACGCAAGATCCGGCAGACTGACGAAACGACGAATCGGTGGCCTAGTTTTCGCCCGTCGTTTTGGCCTGGTTCTCAACCGTCGCCGACACGAACAGGTCCACACGACTTCCCATCTGACCACCCCGATTCCGCGCCACATCATCGAGGCGCGGAACCACCGTCAGAGGTGGTCCCGAATCAAACAGTCACAACACACCGAGAAGGCGAAGGGTGGTCCTGAATCAAGCCGTCATCCCGGTCCTGAATCAAGCTGCCATAGTCAGGTGATCGTCGCCATCTCGAAGAACCGTTGCGTTGCTCGCCACAGGCTCCGCTTGCGCACGTCGCCCGTATGGGGATCGTCCCGAAGGGCGTTCGGGCTCTGTATCCACCGACGGGACTTGACGAACCACTTTCATTTTGAAAGTGTCGGCTGCATGAGTCTCTTCATCACGTGCCCGGTCGAGAGCGTGGAACGCGCGACCGCTTTTTACACTGCCCTCGGATGGACGCTGAACGCCGAGATGTCGGATCACAACGTGTCGTGCTTCGCGATTGCGCCCGAGCAGTACGTCATGCTCGGCAGTCGTGAGATGTACGCGCGCGTCGGTGGGGTCGATGAACTCATCGGCGGGCCCGACACCCCCTCGAAGGTGACCGTCTCGTTCGACCTCGCCAGCCGTGAGGCGGTCGATGAGCTCGTCGAGCGCGCTGGTGCGGCGGGCGGTCGGATCGGCGATATCGACGACTACCCCTTCATGTATCAGCGCCAGTTCGACGACCCTGATGGGTACCACTACTCGCCGTTCTGGATGAAGCCGGACTCTGATCAGAGCGCGTGAGCGACCTCGCCGCGGCCCTCGAAGTTGTCGGAGCACGGTGGGCTCTGCTCATCGTGGAGCGCCTTCTCGACGGTCCGCAGCGCTACGGCGATCTCCAGCGCGATCTCGGAATGGGAACGAACGTGCTTGCCACCCGCCTACGCGAGTTGGAGACGGCCGGCATCCTGCGTCGGCTCCCCCTTCGGCACAACACGCGCGCGTATGCGCTGACCCCGCGGGGGCTGGCCTTGCGCGAGACCATCGACACGCTCGCACGCTGGGGCGCCGAACGCACCGATGACGCGGCGACATCACGGTGAGTGTCGAGGGCGGACTGTGCCTGTCCTGTGCCGTCGCCGTACGCAGACCGCCCGCCCGTCAACGTGCGCTGCCCCGTTCAGGGATCCCAAGCAGATTCCGCAGCGCTCAACGACCGGGCGCGTGTCGTCTCGCTTCGCTCGCTGAAAGACCGGGGAAGCACATGCCGCAGACAGCCGCCGGTTCGCGGCATCCGCCATACATACGAAACGGACCCGAGATCCGCGCAATACGCGAACCTCGGGCCCGAAACTCCTGTGACAGCGGTTCGTGGAGATGGGGGGAATCGAACCCCCGTCCATCGCTGAAAGCCTGCGGCTTCTCCGGGCGCAGTCTGTGAAGGCGTTCTACTCGGCTCCGACCTTTGTCACAGACACCTAAGTCGACAAGCCCAGCCTGATAAGAGTCCCGCGTGACCCTCAGGCGTGGTCACACAGCAAGATCCCTAGATGACGCCAGGAACCGTGACGGGATCAGTCACGGACTGACGGACTCGGGCTCGCTGCTCAGGCAGCGAGGGCGAAGTCAGACTGCTTCTTTTCGGCAGTTATTGGTTTGCAGGGGGCGTTCACGAGATAACCCTGCATCCTCGGCCCGCTTCTCGCAGATTCGCAGGCGATGTCGAAACCGATCATCCCCGTGCCCCTGAAGTCAGGGTGTCTCCTTGCGGAGGGGCCGCTGTCACGCTGTGGAGTTGTCAGAGCTCGATGCCGTGGCATCCGAGCATCACAGGATACAACGGATGCGCCACCCGCGCCATTCCCGCTCGCCAGACCGCTTCCCTTCTCCCTGTCAATACCCTGTGCGCCATGACATGGGAGTGGTCGACTGGCCCCCAGACCGACAAGGAGGGCACGACATGACGCAGTCCACTCCGCAGAACACGCCGCTGCAGCGCGCCAAGCAGCCGCGCACGCCGCTCGCGGGTCCCTACGGGCACCCGTTCCACCCGATCCTGGTGACGATCCCGATCGGAGTCTGGGTCGCGAGCCTCATCTTCGACATCATCGGCTTCTTCGTCGAGGACCCGACTCCGTATGTGACCGCCGCGTGGATCCTCATCCTCATCGGACTCATCGGCGCCGTGCTCGCGGCGATCTGGGGGTTCCTCGACTACCTCCAACTCCCGAGCGGAAGCGCAGCGCGGCGGACGGCAACGATCCACATGTCGCTCAACCTCGGCGTAGTGGTCGTCTTCCTCATCAGCCTCATCGTGCGGCTCACCTCGGATGACGACGAGGTGAGCATCGTCGGGTTGATCCTCGGCATCATCGCCCTCGCGGCGCTCGTCGTCTCGGGCTGGCTGGGTGGCAAGCTCGCCTACCGCTACGGCGTGCGGGTCGCCGACGAGCGCACCCAGATGGAGGGCTACCGCTGACCTGTGCGCGACGCGAGCCGGCCGAGCGCTACGAGCCCGGCGACGATCGCCGTCACACCTGCCACCAGTCCCATCCGGGCGCCGACCGACCGCCAGCCGCCGTTGACACCACCCGCGGTCGGCGGCGGCTCGAAGACGGTTCCGACGGTCATCTCGGCACCCGGCTCGCGCAGCTCGATCTTGTCCTTCGCGAGGGCAGTCGCCGCGTCGTAGAGCCCCGGCGACACCCGGTGCGGCAGGAGCGTCCACGTCTGTACGCGCCCCACGAACACGACCGGACGACGTCTGCCCGGCGCACGCACGATCGCGCGCGCGACGCGCTTGGGCGAGCTCGCGGGCGGCAGCGGATGCACGTGCCGACCCGTCACGTTGGCGGCGTTCTGGTAGATCGGCGTGTCGATCGTCGCGGGTAGGACGACCCGAAGGCGGATGCCGCTCCCCCGCAGCTCCGCCCGGAGCGACTCCGCGAACCCGAGCGCCCCGAACTTGCTCGCGACGTACGGCGACACCATCGGCGAGCTGACCCGCGAGTAGAGCGACCCGACGAGCACGAGCGTGCCGGAACCCTGCATCCGGAAGAACGGCAGCACCGCACGAGCCCCGTGCACCTGCCCCATGAGGTTCGTCTCGATGACCTGCCGGAACACGGCCTCCGACAGCTGCTCGAACGAGCCGTACGCGAAGACGCCCGCGTTGCCCACCCACACGTCGATGCGCCCGAACTCGGCCACGGCGCCGACCGCGAGCGCATGCATGTCGGGCTGCTGCGAGACGTCGGCCGGGATGACCCGCACCTCGGCGCCGAGCGCGCGACACTCGTCGGCGACCGTCTCGAGCGAGTCCTCGTTTCGCGACGCGAGGACGAGCCGCGCACCGCGCCGCGCGTACTCCTGCGCGGTCGCGCGCCCGATGCCGCTCGATGCGCCCGTGATGACCACCACGGGATCCGGCGTGGTCATGACGATCCTCCTGTCGTCCGCGGCGAGAGGTCGGGGAGAGCACGCGTGCCGAATTCGTGCCGCAGCGCGCTGCGCGCCGCGAACCAGCCCGGCAGTCCGTGCACGCCCGGACCGGGAACAGCGGATGCCGACGCCAGGTAGACCCCGGGAATGGGCGTGCGCCAGGGGTCGGTGCTGAGCACCGGTCGCCGCACCATCTGCCACAGCGTGGGAGCGCCCGCGGCGATGTCGCCGCCGGGATAGTTCGGGTTGTGCCGCTCGACGTCGACCGCGGTGCGCGAGCTCACGCCGATGATCGTGTCTCGGAAGCCTGGCGCGAAGCGCTCGATCTGCCGCACGACCTCCTCCTGGCGATCGGCCGTGCTGCCGGCCGGCACGTGGGTGTATGTCCACAGCGTGTGCTTGCCCTCGGGCGCACGGCCCGGGTCGAACAGCGACGGCTGCGACACGAGCACGTAGGGCCGGTCGGGCAGGCGCCCGCGGTTGACGTCGTTCTCGGCATCCGCGATCTCGGCGCGCGTGCCGCCGGTGTGGACGGTCCCCGCGCGACGCACGTCGGGGTTCGTCCACGGCACCGGCGCGCTCAGCGCGAAGTCGACCTTCGCGACGCCCCCGCCGTACCGGAAGCGCTCGAGCGCGCGGCGATAGCCGGCGGGCATCGCGTCGCCGGCGAGCCCGATGAGCGCGCGCGGCGTGACGTCGAGCAGCGTCGCGTGTGCGCTCGGCAGCTCTGCGAGGGATGAGACCGGATGCTGCAGCACGACGTCTCCGCCGTGGGCGCGGAGGTCGTCGACCATCGCGTCGACGATCGCCTGGCTTCCGCCGATCGGGATCGGCCAGCCGCTCGCATGCGCGTAGGTCGTGAGCGCGAGACCGGCACCGGCGGCGGAGAGGCTCGGAAGATGGAGGATCGTGTGCGCCGCAACGCCGACGAGCATCGCGGGCGCCTGGTCTTCACGGAAGCGCGCGTTCCACACGGGAGTCCCCTGCTCGAGTGCCCGCAGCCCGAAGGCGACCGCAGTGACCGGGTCGGGGGGAATCCGCAGGAGCGGCGATCCGGTGAAGTCCGCCACTCGCGTCGAGCGCTCGACGAGCGGCCCGAGCAGCCCGGCGTAGGCGCGGCCGTCGACGCCGAGCCCTTCGGCGGTGCGCTCGAGATCGCGGTACGCGATGCCCGCGCGCCCGCCGTCGAGCGGGTGCGCGAACGAGACCTCCGGGATCGCGAACTCGATCCGCCCGCGCAGGCCGAACTCTCGGAAGAACCGCGATTCGAATGCCATCGGATGCACCGCCGAGCACACGTCGTGCCGGAAGCCCGGCAGCGTGAGCTCGCGCGTCGACGCTCCGCCGCCCGCCTGGTCGGCGGCCTCGAACACGCGCACGCGGAGTCCCGCCCGCGCGAGGGTCACCGCCGCGGCGAGCCCGTTCGGACCCGCGCCCACCACGACCGCGTCGAACTCCGTCGATCCGCGGCGCGCCGCGATGCTCACCCGGTCGTCGATCCCTTCTCTGCGCTGTCCTGCATCTCGCGCTCGCCCGTGCTCTGCTCCGAGCTGCGCTGACCCATGCCCTCGGCGAGGTATGCGAGACGGTGCAGAGTCTCATCATTGCGCCAGTGGAGCAGCACATCCATGATCGGCGCGGGCACGAGCAATCCGGGCCCCGCGATCGGCTCCTCCTGGATGCGAACGACGCAGCGCTCGCCACGCGGCTTGATGTCGATCGTGACGCGCGCCTCGCCGACGGGCCAGCCCCGCGCGCGCAGTACCATCCGCCGGGGCGATTCGCACTGTTCGACGACCGTCTTGTCGTTGATGAGCGCGGGCCACACCCCGACCGAGTGGTGCAGTTCGGATCCCGCCTGCGGCCACGCCTCGTCGACCTCGCGCATCCGCGACGCGCCGACGACCCACGAGGGATAGAGCCAGCCGTCGCCCAGCACTCGGAACACGTCCTCGGGGGTGCAGCGCAGCTCCCTGACGTTGCGAGACATCGTGCCTCCCGGTGATCCTCGTCCGTTCCTCTGCGACCGACGCTAGATCACTTCGGGGAGCGGCAGAGCGGGGGTTGCGCAGATGCGGGCCGTGTGCCAGCCCGCGGGCGGGACGTCGCGGGGCGCAGCGGCCAGAGCGGCTACGCTCGACCGGTGACGACCACCCGCCTCTGGATCATCGCCGGCAGCGCCGCCGCCGTCGTGGCCGCGCTCGTGCTGATCCTCGTGTTCGCCGTGCCGCTCCCGACGCCGGGTCCGACTCCGACATCTACGCCCACTCCGACCCGCACGGCGACCCCGACGCCCACCGCGACGGCGACGACCACGCCGACGCCGACGACCGCCCCCACTCCGACGGCGGCGACATGCGAGAACACGTCGACCGAGCAGTATCAGGCGATGGCCCGGTCCAACGGCTGGGTCTCGTGGAGCACCGTCGACGAGCAGATCGGCGCACGCCCGTTCGACGACTTCCCCGGAGGACCGCCCGACGGCTGGATCGTGTGCCGGTGGGGCGCCGGCCCCGAGGTCGCCACCGACAACATCATCGACCTCGCGTGGGCGCGCATCGACCCGTACAATGCCGTGAGCGCGATGCAGCACCTCGAAGAGACGGGCTGGGCCAGAAGCGAGACGGATGCCTCGGGGGCGACGCTCTTCACGAGCGAGACGAGCGGCCCCGGCGGCGCGTTCCTCTTCACGCCGTCCGACGTACGCTGGGCCGCCTACGCCGAATACCTGGAGTACATCACCTCACCCGACGAGCCCCGCTGACCGCCCTCGTGCCGCGTAGGCTCTCGTCCATGAGCGAAGTCACCATCTCGGTGCGCGGTGAGCACGAGACACGTCTCCAGCCCGAGCGCGCAGTCGCGCACCTCACGGTCCGGGCCGAGGGACCCGAGCGCGGCGCCGTCGTCGAGCGCATGGCCGCCCTGAGCGAGCCTGTGCGCGACGACCTCGCCGCCCGCAAGACGGACGGCACCGTCGAGGAGTGGACGAGCCAGCGCGTCTCGGTGTGGTCGGAGCGGCCGTGGCATCCGGAAGGCCGTCGCCTCGCCCCCGTCCACTACGCGTCCGTCGACTTCACCGCCGCCTTCCGCGACTTCACGGTGCTGTCGTGGTGGGCGACCGAGGTCGCCGAGCGCGACGGTGTCCAGCTCGGCTGGATCGAATGGCAGCTCACGCCCGAGACGCGCGCCGCGGTCGAGCGCGATACGGCTGCCCAGGCCGTGCACGTCGCCGTCGCGCGCGCGACCGCGTACGCGTCGGCGCTGGGGCTCGGAACCGTGTCGCCCCTCCAGATCGCCGACGTCGGGCTGCTCGCGCGCGAGGAGTCGCAGCCGATGGCGAAGGGTCCGCTCATGGCGCGTGCCGCGTTCGCTGCCGCCGACGCCGGCGGCGGGGCGCCGGCGGTGAGCCTTCAGCCCGAAGACATCGTGGTCACCGCGGCGATCGAGGCGCGGTTCAGCGCGCGCTGATCCCGTCGACCCGGATGCCGCTCCCCCGAGTCACTCGCCGAGGCGGTTGCGGGTGCGCATGGCGCGCTCGGCCTCGCGCTTGTCTTCGCGCTCGCGGATCGTCTGGCGCTTCTCGAACTCCCGCTTGCCCTTCGCGACGCCGATCTCGACCTTCGCGCGCCCATCGGAGAAGTAGAGCTTGAGCGGCACGAGCGTGTAACCGCCGGCCGACACCTCGTGCGAGAGCTTGATGATCTCGTCCTTGTGCAGGAGCAGCTTGCGCGTGCGCTTGGCCGCGTGATTGGTCCAGTGGCCCTGCGCGTACTCGGGGATGTGCACCGCGTCGAGGTAGGCCTGGCCGCCGTCGATGTAGGCGTAGCCGTCGTTGATGTTCGCGCGGCCCTGCCGCAGCGACTTGACCTCGGTACCGGTCAGCACCAGACCCGCCTCGTACGTCTTCTCGATGGTGTAGTCGTGCCGTGCGCGACGGTTGGTCGCGACGACCTTCTCACCGCGTTCCTTGGGCATGACGGACCCCTCGATCGAGTGCCGCACCGGGCGCGCGGCAGCGTGTCAGTCTAGCCGACGCGCGGGCTCGGTCAGGCCCGTAGCCAGCGCCGGATCGCGAAGCCCGCCGAGAAGGCGGCCAGCACGACGCCGATCAGGATGAGCACGGGCACGACCAGCCAGGCATCCGACAGTCCCACCCACGTCGTCACGAACTCGATTCGCCCGCGCAGATACTCCTCGACGCCGAACTGCACACCCGCGAGGACCGCGCCGCTCGCGAGCACCGAGCCGATCAGCGCCGCGAACACGCCTTCGAGCACGAACGGCGATTGGATGAAGCCGTTCGAGGCGCCCACGAGTCGCATGATCCCGATCTCGCGCCTTCGCGCGTAGGCGGAGAGGCGGATGGTCGTGGCGATCAGCAGCACGGCCGCGATGAGCATCAGCGCCGCGATGCCGACGGCGATGTAGGTCGCGACGGTGAGCGCCGAGAACAGCGGATCGAGGTATTGCAGCTGATCCTGCACGTCCTCGACACCCGCCTCACCGCGGAACGCCTCGACGATGACGTCGGACTGCGTCGGGTCGACGAGCGTGATGCGGAACGTCTCGTTGACCTGTTCGGGAGTGAGCACGCTCGCGTTGTCCTCGCCGACGAGCTCGAGCAGCTCCTGATACGCCTGCTCGTGGTCGAGGAACCTCATCTCGCGGATGAGCGGCGCGAGCGCCGGACCGGCGAGCTTGTCCTGGACTGCGGCGATCTGCTCTTCGCCGGCGGCGCCGTCGACGCACGTGGGCGCCTGCGAGATCGACGTGCACATGTACACCGCGACCTGCGCACGGTCGACCCAGTAGTCGCGCATCGTGCCGATCTGCATCTGCATGAGCATCGCCGCGCCCACGAAGGTGAGCGACACGAACGTCACGAGCACGACCGAGATGACCATCGACGCGTTGCGGCGGAGACCGGTCAGCGCCTCCGTGATGACGAGCCCGACCCTCACGTCGTGGGACCCACTTCCTCGTCGTTCTCGGCATCGGCGAGGCCGAGGCGCTCGGCGAGCCCGAGTTCGGCCACGTCGACTTCGGGGATGTCGGCGACCGGTACGGGCGCGGTGCGCGGGGCCGCGGCGGATGCGGCATCCGCTTCTTCCCCGGCCGTGTCGGCTTCGGGGGCGCGTGCCGGTCGACCGCGAGACGAGACGGATGCCGCGCCCTCCGGGTCCACGATCGGCTCGGCCTCGATCTCGGGCTCGAGTTCCGCCTCGGTCGCGAGGATCTCGGGTGCCGCGGCCTCCGCGGCCGCAGTCGCAGCGGCCTCCGCCGCCGGCTCGAGGTCGACCACGCCGCTCTCGTTGATCTCGCGCTGCAGCTCGAGCACCGCGGTGAGCGCGGCGACGGCGGCCGCTCCCCGCTCGGGCACGGGTGCGAGGCTCGGCAGGCTCGACGTGTCGCCGTACCCGCCGTGGCGCTCGTCGCGCACCATCTCGCCGTCGCGCAGCTCGATCACGCGTCGCTGCATCTGGTCGACGAAGCCCGCCTCGTGCGTCGCCATCACGACCGTCGTGCCGCCGTCGTTGATGCGCGCGAGCAGCTGCATGATGTCGACGGAGGTCGCGGGGTCGAGGTTTCCGGTCGGCTCGTCCGCGAGCAGCACCTGCGGACGGTTCGCGAGGGCGCGCGCGATCGCGACGCGCTGCTGCTCGCCGCCCGACAGCTCATGCGGGAACCGCTTCTCCTTGCCGGCGAGTCCGACGAGCGCAAGCACCTCGGGCACCGCCTGGTGGATGAAGCCGCGGGACGAGCCGATGACCTGCAGCGTGAACGCGACGTTCTGGAAGACCGTCTTGTTCGGCAGCAGGCGGAAGTCCTGGAACACCGCCCCGATGTGCCGGCGGAAGTACGGAACCTTGCGGTTCGACAGCGTCCGCAGGTCGCGGCCGAGCACGACGACGCGGCCGTCGCTCGGGGTCTCTTCGCGCAGGATGAGGCGCAGGCACGACGACTTGCCCGAGCCGGATGCGCCAACCAGGAACACGAACTCCCCGCGCAGCACTTCGAAGTCCACCTTGTTCAGGGCAGGCTTCGCGGTGCCGCGATAGCGCTTCGTGACGTTCTCGAACCGGATCATGGCCTAACGAGCCTAAGCGCGCGGGCCGAGTGGTCGCCCAGCGACACCCGCCGCGGCGGCATCCGTCTCACCCCGAAGATCGGGAGGATCGTCAGTCCTCTTCGGACTTGCGCTTGCGCCAGCGGATGCCGGCCGAGATGAGGCCGTCGAGATCTCCGTCGAAGACGATCGCGGGGTTGCCGACCTCGTAGCCGGTGCGCAGGTCCTTCACGAGCTGCTGCCCGTAGAGGAAGTACGAGCGCATCTGGTCGCCCCAGCTCGCGGTGATCGTGCCGGCGAGCTCCTTCTTCTTGGCGGCCTCTTCTTCGCGCTTGAGCAAGAGCAGACGCGTCTGGAGCACGCGCATCGCGGCCGCGCGGTTCTGGATCTGCGACTTCTCGTTCTGCATCGACACGACGATGCCGGTCGGGATGTGCGTGAGGCGCACAGCCGAGTCGGTCGTGTTGACGGACTGGCCGCCGGGCCCCGACGAGCGGAAGACGTCGACGCGGATGTCGCTCTCGGGGATGTCGACCTCTTGCGCCTCTTCCATCACGGGGATGACCTCGACGGCGGCGAACGACGTCTGGCGCTTGTCGGCGGAGCCGAACGGGCTGATGCGCGCGAGGCGGTGCGTGCCGGCCTCGACCGAGAGGGTGCCGTAGGCGTACGGCGCGTCGACCTCGAACGTCGCGGACTTGATGCCCGCGCCCTCGGCATAAGACGTGTCCATCACCTTGACGGGGTACTTGTGGCGCTCAGCCCAGCGCAGGTACATGCGCAGCAGCATCTCGGCGAAGTCGGTCGCGTCGTCGCCGCCCGCGCCGGAGCGGATCGTCACGACCGCGGCGCGTTCGTCGTACTCGCCGTCGAGCAGCGTCTGCACCTCGAGCTGGCCCACGATGTCTTCGAGCTCGGCGATCTCGCGGCGGGCCTCTTCGGCCGCGTCCTCGTCGTCCATCTCGTTGGCGAGCTCGACGAGGACGTCGAGGTCGTCGAGGCGGCGCTCGACGTCGGTCACGCGCTTGAGCTCGGCCTGGCGGTGACTGAGGGCGCTCGTGATCTTCTGCGCCTTCTCGACGTCGTCCCACAGATCGGGCTGCCCGGCCTGTTCGCTCAGCCGCGCGATCTCGGCCTCGAGCGCGGGCACGTCGACCACCGCCTTGATGTCGGCGAACGTGGAGCGCAGGGCCTGGATGTCGTCGGACGGATCGAATTCGAGCATGACACTCCAGACTAACGTGGATGGTCGTGACCGAACGCCCAGCAGACGACACACGACGGATGCTGTGGCAGTTCGCCCCGATGATCTACGGTCCGACCCTCCTCTACGGTATCGGCCAGGGCGCGGTCCTCCCCCTCATTCCGGTCATCGCCGCGGAGCTGGGCGCGAGCGTTCCGGTGGCGGCGCTCGTGGCATCCGCCCTCGTCGTCGGACAACTCGTCGGAAACCTCCCCGCCGGATGGGCTGTCGCGCGCATCGGCGAGCGCCTCACGATGATGGTCGCCGCCGGCGTCTCACTCGTCGGCGTGGTCGCGATGGCGCTCGCTCCCGTGCTCGGGGTGTTCGCGGCATCCGTCCTTCTCATCGGATTCAGCGCGGCGGCGTTCGGCCTCGCCCGCCACTCGTTCATGACGACGCGCGTGCCGCTGTCGTTCCGCGCACGCTCGCTGTCGCTGCTCGGCGGCAGCTACCGGCTCGGGGTGTTCGTCGGGCCCTTCATCGCCGCGGGCCTGCTCGCCGTGTTCGACGACCCGCATGCCGCGATCTGGTTCTTCGGGATGTGTCTGCTGGCCACCGGGCTTCTCGTGACGTTCGGGCGCGACCCCGAGAGATCGCTGATGACGGATGCCGCGTCCGCCCCGCCCGCACCGACGACGCACACCGCGGCCGACGACACGATGAGCGAAGACACGGGCGAGGCCGTGACGGGCTCGATCCCGACGGCGGACCGCGCCGGGGTGTTCCGCACGATGTGGCGGCACCGGAACGTGCTGTCGCGCCTCGGGCTCGCGGCGGCGTCGCTCTCGGCCGTGCGCTCCGCGCGCCAGGTGGTGCTGCCGCTGTGGGGCGTGTCGCTCGGGCTCGACGCGCAGACGATCGCGCTCGTGGTGGGCGTGGCGGGTGCCATCGACTTCGCGCTCTTCTACGCGAGCGGCCAGGTGATGGACCGCTTCGGCCGCCTGTGGGCGGCGCTGCCGGCGATGGTGCTCATGGGCGCGGGGTTCATCGCGCTCGCCTTCACGCACGACCTGGACTCCGCCGCCATGTGGTTCGCGATGTTCGGAGCGGTGCTGGGCGTGGGGAACGGACTGTCGAGCGGAATCCTGCTGACGCTCGGGGCGGATGTCGCGCCGCCCGCCGATCCCGCGCCGTTCCTGGGCTCGTGGCGAACGCTCACCGACGCGGGCGGCGCGCTCGCGCCGCTGCTCGTGTCGGCGATCGCCGCAGCGACGTCGCTGTCGATCGCGACGGGGGCCATGGGAGTGATCGGGCTCGTCGGCGCGTACGGGTTCGTGCGGTGGGTGCCGCGGTTCGTGCCGCGGGCGCGGTGAGCTCGCGGGACTTCGGGCGTCAGACCCAGGACCGCCGGACGGCTTCCGCGCCGAGCTGGATGCGCGTCGTCACGTTCGCGCGGCTCATGAGCTCGGCGATGCGGCGCTGCACCGTGCGCACCGAGATTCCGAGCTGCGCCGCGGCCGCCGCATCCGTCAGTCCCAGCAGGAGCAGCTTGAGGAGGTCGCGGTCGACCTCGGCGCTCGTCGACGTCTCCGGCGGCGCGAGGAACTGGGTCGCCGCGCGCCAGTACTCCTCGAAGATCGCCATGACGAGGTCGAGCAGTCCGCTCGGGTGGATGAGGAGTGCGCCGAAGCCGTGCTCGCCCTGCGCGCGCATGGGCAGGAGCGCCAACGTGTCGTCCGCGATCACCATGCGCGTCGGAAGGGTGGCGAGGACGCGGATCTCCTCGCCCACGGGCGCGCTCTCGCGGGCGCCCTGCAGGAAGCCCGGGCGTTCGAGGACGGCGCTCTCGACGATGACGCGGTAGCGGACGCCGCGCATGAGCGCGCGCTCCTCCTCGACGTTCTCCTCCGCCGTGAGCAGCGCGACGTCGCTCAGCACGAGCGCGCGGACCTCGCGCTCTGCTGCCGCCTGGAGCTGCGCGAACCGCTGGCGTACCGCGTCGTCGCCGATCACGACGTCGACGACGTCCGCGGCGGTGCGCTGGTCCGTCGTCCGGCGGTAGGCGTCGCTCAGTTCGGCGAGAGCCTCGTGCGCGCGCGTGAGCCCGCGCTCGTGCTCGAGCAGCAGCGGGCGCAGCGCCATCGCGGGCGGCGACGCGACGACCCGCGCCGACTCGGCCCCCTGGCGGGCGAGGAGACCAAGCTTCTCGAGCTTCGCGAAGATCGAACGGACGCGCGGGAGCGTGTAGCCCAGCTCGGCCGCGATCTCGTCGGCCGAGGCCGAGGAGCGCTCCAGCACCGACCGATAGACATCGGTGTCGGACTCGTCGAGGCCGAGTGCATCCAGCATGCGCCGCTCCCTGCGGAGGCTCCGTGCGCCGACCCGCGTCTCGCCTGGCGAAAGCAGGCCATGGCATTTCTCCGCCACCACCCTACGCGTCCCCCGTGAGAGATTCGTGACACTCCCTGACCCCTGGAGGTTCCCTTGCCACGTCTACACCCGTCCGCGCGTCGCCTGCGACCGATCGCCGCAGCCACGAGCTGTCTCGCGATAGGGATCGCGACGATCGGCGCCGCGGTCCCCGCATCCGCAGTCGCCCCGGCCGCCTCGCCCCCGGAGGGCGCGCCGGGGGCCCCCAGCTCGGTCACCGTCACCCTGCTCACGGGTGACCGTGTGACGGTGACCGAGCTCGCGGGCGGCCAGTCCGCGGTCGAGATCGACACCGCCGACCCGGGCGCGGGCATCCGCACGTTCGAGGTCGACGGCGACCTCCACGTGATCCCGGCCGACGCGGAGCCGTACCTCGCCTCCGGCGCGCTCGACGGCGACCTCTTCAACGTGACGAAGCTCATCGAGTACGGCTACGACGACGCATCCGTCGATGCCACTCCGGTCATCGTCGAGAAGTCGGCTGTGTCGCGGTCCGCGACCCCGCTGCCGGGCGTGGAGCTCACGCTGCCGCTGCCGAGCGTCTCGGGCGCGGCCGGAACGGTGTCGCACGAGGAGTCGGCGTCGCTGTGGGACGCGCTCACGTCGGCGCCCGCGGCGCGGACGTTCTCGGCGAGCAGCGCCGCCTTCCCCGGCGGCATCACCGCGATCCATCTGGACGGCAAAGTCCGGACGACGCTCGACTCGAGCGTGCCTTACGTCGACGCGCCTGAGGCGTGGGCGGCCGGCTACACGGGCGATGGCGTCACCGTCGCGGTGCTCGACACCGGCTATGACGACACGCACCCCGACCTCGCGGGTGTCGTGGCGGATGCCGCGAGCTTCGTGCCCGGGCAGGACGTCGCCGAAGACCCGCACGGGCACGGCACGCACGTGGCCTCGACCATCGCAGGTTCCGGCGCCGCGAGCGACGGGCAGCACCGCGGTGTCGCGGGCGGCGCGAAGCTGCTCGTCGGCAAGGTGCTCGGCAACGACGGATACGGCCAGGACTCATGGATCATCGCCGGCATGGAGTGGGCGGCGCAGAACGCGCCCATCGTGTCGATGAGTCTCGGGTCTCAGGAGGCATCCGACGGCACCGACCTCATGGCCGAGTCGCTCAACCGCATCTCGGAGGAGACCGGCGCCCTGTTCGTCGTCGCCGCCGGGAACTCGGCCGCACCCGAGACGATCGGCTCGCCCGGCGCCGCCGAGTCGGCGCTGACCATCGGATCGGTCGACGACCCGACCGGCTACCTGTCGTGGTTCTCGAGCCAGGGTCCGCTCTTCCGATCTGGCGCGCTCAAGCCTGACATGGTCGGCCCCGGCAACGACGTCGTGGCGGCACGGTCGTCCGACAGCTTCGGCGACGGACCCTACGTATCGATGAGCGGCACGTCGATGGCGACGCCGCACGTTGCGGGCGCGGCCGCGATCGTCAAGCAGCGGCATCCGGAGTACACCGCCGACCAGCTCAAGGCGGCGCTCGTGAGCTCGGCGGTCGACGTCGACCTCACGGCGTACCAGGTCGGCGCCGGCGTGCTCGATGTCGACGCGGCGCTCGACGCGCCCGTGATCGCGTCCGGGTCGGGAGATTTCGGCATGCTGTCGTGGGGCGACGCGCCCGAGCCCGTGTCGCGGACGATCGAGTACACGAACGAGACGGATGCCGAGGTGACCGTCACACTCGCGGCGACGCTCGACGACACCACTCCCCCGTCGGGTGGTGGCGGCGGGGTCGGTCCCGGCCCGCTGTCGGTCGAGGCGCCGTTCGACGCCCTCACGATGGACGCAGATGAGCTGACGATCCCGGCGGGCGAGGAGCGTTCGGTGACGCTGACGGTCGATCCGGCGAAGATCCCCGCGGGCACGCAGCTGTCGGGCGAGCTCGTCGCGTCGATCGGCGACCAGTCCGTCGCGCGCACCGCGCTCGGAGCGATCGTCGAGGCGGAGCGCTACGACCTGACCTTCACGGCGACCGGCTTCGACGGTGAGCCCGTGGCGACCTTCGTCTGGCTGTGGAACGGCGAGACGGGCGGGTTCTCGCCGGTCGCCGTCGACGGCACGACCGAGCTGCGCCTGCCGGCCGGCACGTACTCGGCCATGTCGTTCTTCGAGGTCGCGCGCACGCCCGACACGATCGCGAACGTGCTCGTGGGCGACCCCGACGTCGTGCTCGATCAGGACCGCACGGTCGCGCTCGACGCTCGCGCGACGGAGCAGGTGACCGTCGATGTGGGCGAGAAGGGCCTCGAGCCGACGTTCCGTCGCGTGGACTACACGTCCGACGGCTTCGCCGGCAGCGCGATGATGCCCGTGTGGGTCGACGAGCTGTGGGCGCAGCCGCTCACGGCGACCGAGGCCGACTTCGACTACACCACCCGCTGGCGCCTGCAGCGCCCGATGCTGTCGGTGACGGCTGGCAAGCTCGAGCTCGACGTGATCCCGCAGGCCGGCGCGCAGCTGCTCGACGGCTCGCTCAAGGCGGTCGCGGTCGACGCGGGCACCGGCAGCGTCGAGGACTTCGCCGCGGTCGACGTCAAGGGCAAGGCGGCGGTCGTCACCCGCTCCGACGCGGTCGCGTCGTGGGATCGCGCGGCGAACGCCGCGGCGGCCGGCGCGGCGATGCTCATCGTCGCGAACGACGCCGACGGCGAGCTGAGCGAATGGGTCGGCAACCCGTACGAGGGCACCGAGATCGCGCTTCCCGTCGCCGGCATCAGCGGCGTGCAGGGCCGTGCGCTGCTCGCCGACATGGCGAAGAAGAAGGTCACCGTGAACGCCACCGGCATGGCGATCGCCGACGAGGTGTGGGACATCGCCCGCTACAGCGACGGCGAGATCCCGGGCAACCTGGCCTACAAGCCGGGCAAGCTCGCGCGCATCGACACGACCTACTTCGGCCAGAGCGAAGTGGTCGGCGAGTTCCGCTACGACTTCGTCCCCGGAGTCGAGCACGGCAAGGGCTTCGCGATGCGCACGTCGCGCGGCATGGAGCGCACCGAGTGGGTCAACACCGACCGCCTCTCGTGGTACCAGGACGCGACCGTGGCGTCGGTGGGCTGGCAGATCCGTGACATCCAGCGCACGTACAAGCCCGGCCAGCGAGTCGAGGTCGAGTACTTCGGCGGCATCGTGCGTCCGTACGTCGGAACCGGATACTGGGCACCGCACCGCGCGGGCGACGGCGCGCAGGTCAACCTTCCGTCGTGGGCCGACGGCGGTGACCCCGCGCACACGGGCTCGTTCGACGTCTTCTCGGGATTCCCCGGCATCGAGCAGTTCACCGAGGTGTACGTGAACGGTGAGCTTGCCGGCTCCGGCCCCTTCCAGGGCGCGAACGTGTGGGGCCTGCCCGACGGCGAGTCGGAGTTCCGCGTCGTCAACACCGCCACGCACGACGGTTCGCACCTCGCGGGGTCGACCGCGACGACGACGGAGTGGACGTTCCGTTCGACCGGCACGTTCGACGACTACGAGCAGAAGCTGCTGCCGATGCTCCAGGCGTACTACGACGTCGAGGTCGGTGACACCGGTTTGGCCGGCGACGGACGCCGCAAGGGCGCATCCGTCGCGCTGACCCTCGAACTCGGCCATGTCGCCGGCGCGGAAGGCGCCGACAAGGTCACCGCGGCCACGCTCGAGGTGCGCGGTGCGGACGGCGTGTGGAAGCCCGTCACGCTGAAGGACGCGAAGACGGATGCCCCGACCGGCGCCGTCGAGCACCCGGGCGGCATCTTCGCCGAGGGCCGCTCGTTCGTGCGGGCCTTCGCGGCGGAGCTCCCCGCGCCCGACGCGGGCGGCTGGCTCGACCTGCGGGTCACGGCGACGGATGCGGCGGGCGGCACGTTCTCGCAGGAGATCGTGAAGGCGCTGCAGATCGCTCCGGCGAAGGGTGCCGGCGGCGGTCCTCGCGGCTGACCGGCACTGGCCCGGGAGGGGTCGCCCGCTACGGCGGGCGGCCCCTCCTCGCGCGCGCAGCTCGTTTACGCGCTCGCGCGCTCGCGGGCCGGTGCGCCGGCGCTTCGCGGGCTCGGTTCATGTGTGCGCGCTGCCGCTTCCTGCATGCGCGGTCGCCTGTGACAACCGCGCGCGCCGATTTCGGCAGCGCGGGTGATCGCCCGGGTCGTGTCGGTGGTCGCGACGTATCCTGGTGTCATCGGCCGGAGAGAGGGGAACTCCGGTTGGTCAGCGATTGGCATCCTGTTCTCGCCGCTGTCGAGGGTCCGACGGGCACGTGGCGCATGGTCGCGCCGGACGGCACCGAGTACGGCACGATCGAGATCCGGCGCGTCATGAACGGGCAAGAGGTCCGCTATCGCGCGGTCTGGCGCGGCGAGGTCATCGGCTGGGCGACGACGCTGCGCGAGGCGGCCCAGCGCATCCACATGGCGTATGTGCGCGCCCATGGGCCGGGCATGCGGTCGGGTGCGCCGATGCCCTGGGAGTTGCAGAAGCCGCCACGCGGATCTGGTCCGGTCGCACGCTCCCGGTGATCAGCGCGGTACTGTGCGACCCGGGGCGTCAGGTGATCGTCTGTGCAACCCGGTCGAGAATCGCGGTGAGCTCGGCGCGCGTCGGACGCGGGTAGGCGCTCCCTGCCGCGATGAGGTTGTGGATCGCGCTCGTGATGAGGAATCCGAACGCATCCGCATCGACGTCGGCTCGCACGCGTCCGCGTCGCTGCTCGAGCCGCAGATAGTCGGGCACGGTGGTGTGAAGCGATGCGAGGAACGCGGAGTCGCGCGTCGCCGCAGCGAGTCGGACGTCGACGATCCGAGCATCCATGAGCTCCGCATGCACCAGCCCCGCCGTGGGCGAATCGAGCAGGATCGTCGCGTAGCGGTCGAGGTTCGCCGAGACCGAGTGCTGCGCGGTCTCGGCGAGCCATTCGTCGAACTGCTCGACGAGGTCGTCGAGTTCGAGCGTGATGAGCTCGATCACGATCTCCTCACGGTCGGCGAAGACCTTGTAGGCGAGCCCGACCGAGCATCCCGCCTCCTGCGCGAGCGCCCGCATCGTGAGCGCCGAGGGCCCGTCGCGGCGCACGAGCGTGCGTGCATGCCCGAGCAGGTCCGCGCGCAGCCGCGAGGTCGCCTCAGTCGAGCGCGGGGCGGGCACGGCGCTGACCTGTCGGTGTGAGCTGATCCATTTCCTAGACAGGCTAGCGCCGCCCCGACCCGCGACCGGTTCGCCTGCTCACCCGGCGAGGGCCGGGAGGCAATCGAACCCGAGCCCGGCCGGCTCGAACACCGCAATGGTGGTGCCGGCGGCGGAGTTGCGCTCGAGCGCGCCCTGAAGCCTCGGACCGGGCTCGCCGATCACGATGAGGTGCTCCGCGATGAGGTCATCCCCCGAGCGCTCGATGAACGCGCCGACGAGAGCGAGATGCGACTCCATCGCTTCCGAGTCGCGCATCTCGGCCAGGTGGACGAATCGCGATCCGTCGTCGCTGAAGTGGAGGCGAAGGCTCCTGCACCGTGGCTCCTCGCGCTCGACGAGATCGGCGTACTCGATCGCGAGCGCGCGGATGTCCTCGAGGTGCCCGGGGACCACGCGGTACGAGGCGATGAAGGTGAGTGGCGGCATGACATTTCTCCCAACGCGGTTGTGAACTGACGTTCATGAGCGTATCGTGAACTTCTGTTCATAACAAGTCCCACTCCGAGGAGGTCTCTTCGTGAGCACTCACCGACCCGCCGGCCACATGTCACCCGACGCTCCCCCGGCGGCCCCGACGACCCGCGACTGGGTGGTCCTCGCACTGCTGTGCATCGCGCAGTTCATGCTCGTGCTCGACGTCACCGCCGCGAACATCGCATTGCCCTCGATCGCGTCCGACCTGAGGCTCGGCACGAGCGACCTGACATGGGTCATCACGGCGTACGCCGTCACATTCGGCGGCCTGATGCTGCTCGGCGGCAGGCTCGCAGATGTTCTGGGCCGACGACGACTGCTCGTGACCGGCCTCGTCCTGTTCACGGTCAGCTCGGCCCTCTGCGGACTCGCCCTCGATGGCGTTCAGCTCATCGCGGGCCGCGCGGTTCAGGGCGTCGGCGCCGCGCTCCTCTCGCCGGCCGCGCTCGCGTCGGTCTCAACGCTGTTCACGGGAGCCGCCCGTACGCGCGCCCTCGGTGTGTGGGCAGGTATCGGCGCATCCGGCTTCGCAGTCGGCCTTCTGGCGAGCGGGCTGCTCACCTCCGGTCCGGGTTGGCGATGGATCTTCCTCGTCAACGTGCCGATCGGCGTTGCGCTCATCCCGCTGCTGTTGCGGATGCTCCCCGCGTCGAGCGGGATCGGAGGGCGGATCGACCTCGTGGGCGGCCTGCTCGCCACGGTGTTCGCGGCCGCGCTCGTCGTTGCGCTGGGCGGGCTCGGGGGCCTGGGCGACGCCGCGGGCGGCCTAGCATCCTGGTGGCCGATCACCCTGGCGCTCGGCGTCGCGGTCCTCGCGCTGGTGCTCTTCGTCCTGCAGGAACGGTGCCACCCCGCCCCCCTCGTGCCGCTCGGCGTGCTGCGGCGGCGTCCGGTCATGACGGGACTCGCCCTCATGCTGCTCGCGAGCGCCGCGATGCTCTCGCTGTTCTTCCTCGCTTCGATGTACCTGCAGCAGGTCGTGGGGCTCGATCCCTTCCAGACCGGTCTGGTGTTCCTGCCGTCGGCTGTGGCGACGGTGATCTCGGCGCACCTCGCTTCACGCGCGCTCGCCCGCTTCTCGGTGCGCCTCGTCGCGGCGGGGGCATTCGCGATCACTGCGGCCGGCGGGCTCGTGCTCACGCAGCTCGACGGGTCATCCGCGCTCTGGTATCCGCTCATCGCGGGCCTCGTGCTCGTGTCGTTCGGCCTCGGCCCGGCGTTCCTGACCGCGACCGCGAGCGCGCTCGCGCGGGTCGACGTGCACGAAGCTGGTCTCGCGTCGGGCATCGTCAACACCGGGCACGAGATCGGCGGCGCGTTCGGTGTGGCCGCCGTGGCATCCGTCATCGGAGCCGCATCGGCATCGCTGCTCGACCCCGGGGCGTACGCTCGCGGCTTCGCCGCGCTCGCGATCGCGGCGCTCGCGGCCGCCATCGTGTCCCTCGTCTTCATCGCGCCGGGTCGCATCGACTCGAGCGCGCTGCCCGAAGGGCCGCTGCACTGATGGGAGCACCGATGAACACCTCAGAACGCCTCTTCCCGGATGCGCCGGGAGACGACGTGACGCGCCCGATCCTCGTGGTGGGCGGATCCGGTCGCGTCGGGTCGATCGCGGCCGAGCGCCTCGCGGCCGATCCCCGACTCCGCGTGCTGATCGGCTCCCGGCATCCGTCGCCGCAGGGTCCGCACCCGGCTGTGCGCGTAGACGTCACCGACGCCGAGAGCGTCCGGGACGTGCTTCGCCGCGTTCGGCCGAGCGTGGTCGTGCTGTGTGTGGATGTCCCAGACGGTTCATTCCACGCGGCGTGCCTCGAGGAGGGCGTGTCTGTCGTGGACGTGACGGCCTCGGTCGAGCAGTTCGCGACCGTGGAGGCTCTCGCACCTCTCGCGCTGGAGCACGGGGCGAGCGTCGTCCTGAGCATCGGCGTCGCGCCCGGTCTCACCAACGCCCTCGCGCGGCTGGCCGTCTCGGCCCTCGGCGGGCATGTCGAACGGGTCGAGCTCACGGTGATGGCCGGATCGCGCGAAGAGCACGGCGCCGAAGCGGTGCGGTGGACGATCGACGGGATCCTCGAGCCCGGTGCGGAGCACCGCGACGCCAGACGCGTCGATGTACCGGGCAGCGGGCGACGCACGGCCCACTTCATGCCGTTCGCCGACCAGGTCTCGCTCACCCGGACGCTCGGTGTGCCGAGTGTCACCACGCGACTCTCCCTGGATTCGCGGGCCTTGACGTGGTTGCTGTTCCGTTTCGGCCGCTCGCGTGTGGGCCGGCGCGTGCTCGGCAGTCGTGCCGGGCGCGCCGCGCTGAGAGGCGCGAGCGGACGACTGCCGATCGGCGGCGAGGACTTCGTCGTGCTCGCTGAGGCCGAAGACCGCGGCCGGCGCGCGACCTGGTGGGTCCGCGGCCGGAGCCAGAGCCGGGCGACCGGGCTCGTCGCGGCGGTCGCAGCACGGCGTGTCGCTGTCGACAGCACGCCCGCCGGGGTCTGGCACCTCGATCAGCTGCCCGCGCTGCTCGCCGAGCTCGTCGAGCTCGAGAGCGATGGTCTCGTCTTCGACGGCGACCGATCTCGCGGGGTCAACGCAGTGCCGTGCGACTCGTCGCGGTCGACTCCAGCGGCACGCCGTCGGGCACGAACAGCGTGAGAATCGGCGGATGCCACGTGTCCGCCACCGTCACACGTGCGGACGTGCCGTCGGGGGTTCCCGCGGCGATGAGCACGGCTGTCGATCCCACGTCAGCGACGACGGCCTCCGCCTGCGAGCGCACGCCGTCCGATGTGAGCGTCGCGATCGGCGCGCCGCCGACGACCTCGAGCACGAACCCGTCCGAGCCGGCGAGGGCGGCGGCATCCGCGAGGGAGTCGAGCCGCTTCTGCGCGAGATACAGACTGGTCGCGTCGGCGCACAGCAGGATGAGCACGAGCGCGAGCACGCCGTACCCGATCGCGAGCGGGAGGACGCTCCCGTCCTCATCGTCCGGGGTCGCCGCTCGGACGCGTGCGACGAGACGTCGGATGAGCCTCACGTGCCGTCGCCCCACGTCCGCGAGACCTTCTGAACCGCGGACGCTTCGATCGGGATGCTCGCGATCCGTTCGAGGCCGAGGACGGGCGGCACGAGCGGGAGCGACACGCGGGTGCTGATCGTCACGTGGAGCATCGCACCCGCACGCGGACACGCCCCGCCCGCAGGACTGCACTCGACGTCGACGGCCACGGTGGAGGGGTCGAGCCCGTACTCGGTTGTGACGGATTCGAGAACGCGCTCGGCTCGGCGGTCGGCGTCGGCGACGCCGCCGGCCGTGGCGACAGTGCGCGCGAGGTGTCGCGCGCCGGCCTTGGCGCCGAGCGCCTGCGACTGGATCAGCCCGAGCGCGACGATGAGGTACACGATCGGCACGAGCATGAGCAGTCCCACGAGGATGAACTCGAGCGGAGCGGATCCGCGCTCGGGAGGGTCTTCAGAGACGTCAGTCGAAGGACTCGACGGGCGCATGCGCGCTCACCTCCAGCATCCGTGGCATGCCCAGCAGGCCGACGAGCGGCAGCGTCGTGCGCACCGTGAGTTCCACGGCGGGATAGCCGAACCGGTCGGTCTCGCGGACCGCGACATCGTCGGCGAACTCCGCGCCGACCGTCCGCGTGACGATCTCGCGCGTGCGGTCGACTCCGTCATGCAGCGACGCGTCGGCGAGCGCCGCATGGAAGGCGCCGTCGACGGCAGCATCATGCACGACGTTGCGCACGTACACCGCGAGCCCGAACTGCAGCACAGCGAGCGTGACGAGCGTCAGCAGCGACCCGACGAGCACGAACTCGACGGGGCTCGCGCCTCGGTCGCCGAGCTCGACGCCCGGGCGACGCATTCGGGCGGTGATCCGCCTGAGCGACCGCCGGCCGATGCCACGCACGCCGCCCATGCTCAGAATCCGGAGACGCGCTCGATCGCCTGCTCGAACAACCCGGCCAGTGCGGGCCCCGCGAGCATCCAGATCGCGACGACGAGCCCTGCCGTCATGAGCGTGATGAGGACCCAGCCGGGCACGTCGCCGCGCTCGTCGTCGACGACGATGTGCAGGCGAGCCGCCGCGCGGGAGATGAGGCTTCGGATCATGAGTGGTCTCCTTCCGACCTAGCCGATTCCGAGGCGGAGCATGAAGATCCCCGGAAACACCGCGAACAAGACGCTCAGCGGGAGAATCAAGAAGACGAGCGGCACGAGCATGTAGATCTCCTTGCGGCCCGCCTGTTCGATGAGCGTGCGCTTGGCGTCTTCGCGCGCGTCGAGCGCCTGCGCGTGGAGCACATCCGAGAGCGGCGCGCCGCGTTCGATCGCCGCGATGAGCTGATCGACGGATCGTGTGAGCGCGGGGAGCCCGAGGTCGCGCGACAGCCGGTTCAGCGCGTCGGTGAGCGATGATCCGGTGCCGACCGCGACGACGACGGCGCGCAGTTCGGCGCTCAACTCCCCCGCCCCGGTGTCGGCGACGCGCCGGATCGAGTCGAAGATGCCCTCCCCGGCCGAAAGGCACAGCGCGAGGAACTCCAACAGCGTAGGCAGCTCGTCCTGGACTCGCTCGATTCGTCTCCGAGCCGCGAGCGAAAGCAGCTGGTCGCAGCCGATCGCTGCGATCGCGCCGGAAAGCGGCGGAAGCAGCGCGACCGCCGGAGCTGCCCGCCCGAGCAGCACGAGCGCGACGACGAGCACTCCGCCGATCGCGACACCGGCGACGGCCCACACGAGTTGGCGGCCGCGGAAGCCCGCGGCATCCGTTGCCCACGCCGCCTGGCGCAGCCGTCGATCGATCGAGGCCGACCCGCCGAGCCGAGCCGCCCAGCGGTCGCGTTCCTCACGCACAAGCGCACGGAGGCCGAACGGCTGAGGTGCGAGAACGAGCCCACGGGGATCCGTGATGTCTCGCAGGTACGGGGCGACGCGACGTGTGAGCGACGGCGCACCCCACCGCGGAACGAGCGCGAGCAGCAGGCACACGCCCACTCCGAACGCTCCGCCGAGCACGACGGCGAGCGCGAGATCAGTCGCGAGGATGCTCATCCGAACCACCGCCTCGGCTCGGGGAGCCGCCCGACGCGGATCATGAGGCGATACGCGCCGAACGACACGATCGCCCCACCGAGGATGAGCGCGACGCCCTCGGGGCTGCCGTACGCGCGGGCGCCCTCGGGCCGCGTCGCGAGGAGCGCGAGGATGACCCACGGCGCCGCGACGCCGAGCACTGCCGCACCACGCACCCACGACTGCCGAGCCTCGACCTCGGCACGCAGCAGCGCGTCGGCGCGCACGGACGCCGCGAGCGCGCGCAGCACGGTCGAGAGCTCGGTGCCTCCGACCTGTCGCGCCATGCGGAGCGTCTCGACGATGCGATCGGCCACGGGGTCACCGAGCGCGGCCTTCAGGCGCTGTGCGCTCGAGTCGAAATGACCGGATGCCGCGAGATCCCGCGCGAACTGCTCGAACGGCGCCCGCAGCGACGTCGGAGCCGAATCGGCGAGGCTCGCGACGGCGCCGGGCAGCGACATGCCCGCTCGCACGGACGCGATGAGCAGATCGCACACGTCGGGCCAGAGTCCGCGGCGCGTCCGCAGGAGACGCAGGCGACGAGCGCGCAACCACGCCAACGGCACCGCCGCGCCGCCGACGGCGGCGACGAGCGTGAGCGCCCACACCTGGGTCGCCAGCCAGGCGACCGCCGCGGCGAGCGCTCCGCCCGCGACGCACGCGACGAGGACGGTGCCCGGAGCGACGCGAGACAGGCCGGCGGACTCGAGCAAGCGCGAGAGTCGGCTGGGCGGCGCATCCGCCTGCTTCTCACGTGCCGGCCACAGCCACGGCGACAGCGCCAGCAGCAGGCCGATGCCGAGCACCGCTCCCCAGACGAGCGTCACGCGGCCGACTCCTCGCGCGCTGCGGCCGCGGCGTCATCGAACGCGTACACGGTGCGGCACTCGATCGCACCATCTGCCACGCCGACGGGCTCGACGATCTCGACGACGCGTCGGCGGCCGGCGGCATCGCGTTCGCAGTGGGCGACGAGGTCGACGGAGCTCGCGACGGCCGGGAGGACGAACCCGGAATCGATGTTGCGCCCGGCGAGCAGCGGCAGTGCGCTCAGTTTCGTCAGCGCTTCGCGCGCGGAGTTCGCATGGATCGTCGCAGCGCCCGGCACGCCCGTGTTGAGCGCGAGGAGCAGGTCGAGGGCTTCGGCGTCGCGCACCTCGCCGACGACGAGCCGGTCGGGGCGCATCCGCAGCGCCTCTTTCACCAGACGGCGGAGGGTGACCTCGCCTGTCCCCTCGAGCGAGGGCTGGCGTCCCTGCATCGCGACGAGATCGGGTGCGTCGACGGAGAGCTCGAACGTCTCCTCGACCGTGACGATGCGGTGGTGCGGCGGGCACGCAGCGATCATCGCGCTGAGCAATGTCGTCTTGCCTGCGTGCGTGGCGCCTGACACGAGAACGCTGCGCCCGTCCGCCATCGCGCCGCGGAGGAGTCGTGCGGCTTCGGGCGCGACCGACCCCGCCGCAACGAGGCTTCCCAGGTCGCCGAACGCCGGGAGGAACTTGCGGATGTTGATGGACCAGTGCCGCCGCGTGATGTCGGGGATCACGACGTGAAGTCGCGAGCCGTCGGGCAGCGATGCGTCGACGAACGGCTGACTGAGGTCGACCCGGCGCCCCGTCGCATGGAGCATGCGCTCGACGAGGTCGCGGGTCGCGGCATCCGTCAACGCCAACGGCACCCGCTCCGCCACGCCGCCGCGGGCGATGAAGATGCGGTCGGGGGCGTTGATCCAGACCTCCTCGACCGTCGGATCGTCGAGATACGCCTGCAGCGGCCCATACCCGGTGACCCGCGCGAGCACATCACGCACGCACGCCGCCTCATCGTCGATCGGCGCGAGCCCGCGCGCGAGCGCGAAGTCGTTGTGCCGGCGCACCTCGTCGCGGGCGATCCTCAGCGCAGCCCCCGCGTCCCGGGCCGTGTCGACCCCCTCCGTCCGCAGCCGGTCGCGAACGCGTTCGACGACGGCGGGCGGCGCGGCGGGAGTCACCGAAGCATCCTCGCAAGCCGCGTCCACCGCACCGCGAAGTTATCCACAGGCGTTCTGGGCCCACGCCGGAGCAGCGCGCCACGGCTGGATCCCCGTGCATCCGCCGCCTGCAGAGGGCAGGATGAGAGCACCGACAAAGGACGGACGATGACCAAGACGAAGAAGCAGCTCAGCCCCGGCGCGAAGGCGGCAGTGGGTGTCGGCGCGGTCGCGCAGCTCCTGTTCGCCTTCCTGGCTTTCTGGGACCTCTCACACCGCGACGGCGACGAGATCCGCGGTCCCAAGCCGGCGTGGATCCCGGTGATCCTCGTGAACTGGATCGGGCCCACCACGTACTTCATGTTCGGCATCCGGCGCTGAGGCCGCACCCGGCACCATCCGGGGGCTGACCCCCCAGCCGGTTCGCAGGCGCCTCAGTAGACTGAAGCCACTCGCGGGAGTGGTGAAACTGGCAGACACGCAGGATTTAGGTTCCTGTGCCTCCGGGCGTGTGGGTTCAAGTCCCACCTTCCGCACGAGGTGCGCTCATCGCCGCATCCGCCGCCGACCGATCCGACCGACGGGAACCCCCTCTTGCACCAGGCAGCCCTCATTCCTTGGCTCGACCCCGCTGCGATCATCGATTGGGCGGGCCCATGGGCACTCGTCGTCGTGTGCTTCATCGTGTTCGCCGAGACCGGCCTGCTCGTCGGCTTCCTGCTGCCGGGTGACACGCTGCTCGTCATCTCGGGCCTCCTGTCGCACCCGCAGGACTACGCCGCCAACGGCGTCTTCGGCATCAGCGTGTGGTGGGTCGCGCTCCTCATCGGCCTCGCCGCCTTCATCGGCGGTGAAGTCGGGTACTACATCGGGCACAAGGGCGGCCCCGCGGTGTTCGAGAAGAAGGAATCAGGCCTCTTCAGCGTCAAAAACGTCGAACGCACGAACGCGTTCTTCGAGCGCTTCGGCGGGCTCACGATCATCCTCGCCCGCTTCGTGCCGATCGTCCGCACCTTCGCCCCCGTCGCCGCCGGCGTCGGCCACATGAACAAGTGGAAGTACACCCTCTACAACTTCATCGGCGCCGTCGTCTGGGGCTTCGGCCTCACGATGTTCGGCTACCTCATCGGCTTCATCCCGCCGGTCGCGTGGTTCGTGGAGGAGTACATCGACCTCATCCTCCTGCTCGCGGTCGGCGGCACCGCGCTCATCACGCTGTGGCACTACTTCCGCGAGCGCAGCAAGGCCAAGAAGGCCGCTGCCGCGGGCGAAGACGTCGTCACCGACCATGAAGAGGCGCGCGAGCTCGTGCTCGACCCGGAGGTGTTCGAGCGCGGGCCCGAGCACCCCGACGACGACCACAAGGCCTGAGAACCGGATGCCGCGTCCGCGGCACCCGTCATCAAGACGCCTTCGCGGTCTTCTTCTTGGCCTCCGACTTCGACTCGGACTTCTTCGCGGGAGCCTTCTTCGCGGCCGGCGTGCTCGACGTCGCCGACTTCTTCGAGGGGCCCTTGGACGCGGCATCCGAGGTCGATCCGCCCTTCGACTCGCCGCGCGCCTCGCGCGACTTCTCGATGCTCGCCCGCAGCGCCGCCATGAGGTCGATGACCTCGCCGCCGGTCTCTTCCTCCTGCTCGCCGAACGTCTCGGTCGTGTCGACCGCGTCGCCCTTCTCGAGCTTCGCCTGGATGAGCGTGCGCAGCTCGGCCTGGTACTCGTCCTCGAACTCCGATGGCTCGAAGTCGCTCGCGAAGCTCTCGACGAGCGCCGACGAGAGCTCCAGCTCCTTCGCCGAGATGCGCACCGGTTCGTCGAGCGAAGGGAACGACGCCTCGCGCACCTCGTCCGACCACAGGAGCGTCTGCAGCACGAGTACGTCTCCTCGCACGCGCAGCGCCGCGAGCCGCGTCTTCTGACGAAGCGAGAACCGCACGATCGCGGTGCGGTCGGTCTGCTCGAGCGTCTTTCGCAGCAGGACGTACGCCTTCGGCGATGCGGAGTCAGGCTCGAGGTAGTACGCGCGGTCGAGCGTCAGCAGATCGACCTGCTCCGTCGGCACGAACTCGACGACGTCGATCTCGCGGCTGCGCTCGGCGGGCAGCGACGCGAGGTCCTCCTTCGTGAGGATCACCGTCCGCTCGCCGTCGTCATAGGCCTTGTCGATGTCCTGATACGGCACGACCTCGCCGTCGATCTCGC
This sequence comes from Microbacterium immunditiarum, assembly GCF_013409785.1. Classification (NCBI taxonomy): domain Bacteria; kingdom Bacillati; phylum Actinomycetota; class Actinomycetes; order Micrococcales; family Microbacteriaceae; genus Microbacterium; species Microbacterium immunditiarum. The sequence goes on along the minus strand of NZ_JACCBV010000001.1, from coordinate 2,168,631 downwards.
AGATGCGCTGATACCGGATGCGCCCGCCGTCCTTGGCGTGCACCTGATGCAGCGGCACGTCATGGTCTTCGGTCGCCGAATAGACCTTCACCGGCACGTTCACCAGGCCGAAGGTCAGCGCGCCCTTCCAGATCGCCCTCATCCCACCAGTACACACCGGTCACAGGCTTCACGGCTAGGGCTTGCATTCGTGAATCACGGCGCTTGCCTCCGCCTCCTTGCCCGCGCCGACGGCCGCCCGGGAGGATGAGAACATGGCGATACCGGAAAGCTCGACCCCGCTGGCGACCGGGCATCCGTCGACGCGCGATGCACGGGACGTCGCCGGCCAGCTCGGCACCGACCCCGAGTCCGGACTGAGCGAAGCGGAGGCCGAGCGGCGCCTGGCGGAGTACGGTCCGAACGAGCTGCGCGCCGCGACGCGCAAGCCGCTGTGGAAGCGCGCGCTCGCGCAGTTCGCCGATCCGCTGATCATCCTGCTGCTTGTGGCCGCCGGGGTGTCGGTGGCCGCGTGGCTCCTCGAGGGCGAGGACCCCGTCCCGATCGACGCGATCGTGATCGGCGCGATCATCGTGCTGAACTCGATCATCGGGCTCGCTCAGGAGGCGCGAGCCGACCGTGCGGTCGCCGCGCTCGCCTCGCTCACCCGTGCCCAGTCGACTGTGCTGCGAGACGGGCGCATCCGGTCCGCGTCGAGCGCCGACCTCGTCCCGGGCGACATCCTCCTTCTCGCGGAGGGCGATCGCGTCGGCGCGGACGCGCGCGTGCTCACGAGCCACTCGCTTCACACGATGGAGTCCTCGCTCACCGGCGAGAGCGCCCCCGTCGAGAAGGATGCCGCGATCCTGCCCGCGCTCCTGCCGCTCGGCGACCGCGCGAACATGGTGTTCGCCGGCACCGCTGTCACCCGTGGGAACGCCCGTGCGATCATCACAGCCACCGGCATGAGCACCGAGACCGGTGCCATCGCGGACCTCCTCGCCGAGACGAAGGCCGAGGCGACGCCGCTCCAGCGCGAAGTCTCGCGACTGGGCCGCACGCTGAGCATCATCGTGATCTCGATCGCGATCGTCGTGATGATCACGATCACGCTCGTGCAGGGCATCACGTCGCCCGCCGACCTCGTCACGGTGCTGCTGCTCGGCGTCTCGCTCGCGGTCGCGGCCGTTCCCGAGGGTCTGCCCGCCCTGCTGTCGATCGTGCTCGCCCTCGGCGTGCAGCGCATGGCGAAGCGCAACGCGATCGTCAAGAGCCTCTCGAGCGTCGAGTCGCTGGGCTCGGCATCCGTGATCTGCACCGACAAGACCGGCACCCTCACGACGAACCGGATGCGGATCGAGCGGGTCGTCACCGCGTCGGGCGAGACGGATGTCTCGTCGACCGCCTTCCGCGACCTCGACGCGGAAGGCGGCGCCACGGGTGCCGCCCTGCGTGAGGCGGAGGTAACCCTTCGCGTGGGGGCCCTCGCGAACGACGCGCGGCTCGTCGACGAGGGCGGGGAGATCCAGGTCGAAGGCGACCCCACCGAGACCGCGTTCCTGCTCGCGGCGCACCGGCTCGACAGCGAGCGCCCGTCACCGCGGCGATTCGGTCGCATCGGCGAGGTGCCCTTCAGCTCGGAGCGCAAGATGATGTCGACCGCCCACCGCGAGGCGGGCGGACCCGTCTTCGTCTTCAGCAAGGGCGCGCCGGACGTGCTGCTCGCGCGCTGCACCGATCAGCGGATCGGCGATGAGATCGTGCCGCTCGACGACGACGGACGGCGGCGGGCGCTGGAGGCGGTCGAGACGCTCTCGGCTCAGGCCTACCGCACGCTCGGCGTCGCGTACCGGATCGCGCCGGAGGAGGTCGAGGCGACCGAGGGTGCCGCGTTCGACGAGTCGCACGAGCAGGACCTCGTGTACGTCGGCACGGTCGGCATCATCGACCCGCCCCGCCCCGAGGCGGCGAGGGCGATCGAGGAGGCGCATCGCGCCGGCATCCGGGTCATCATGATCACCGGCGATCACCCGGCCACCGCCGCACGGATCGCCCGCGACCTCGGGCTCGCGAGCGAGGCCGACCCCGTCGTGAGCGGCGCCGAGCTGGAGAGCGCCGACGACGCGCGGCTGCGCGACATCGTCGCCGCGACGCCCGTGTTCGCCCGCGTCGCCCCGGAGCACAAGCTGCGCATCGTCGACGCGCTGCAGGAGCGCGGGCAGATCGTCGCGATGACCGGTGACGGCGTCAACGACGCGCCCGCGCTCAAGTCCGCCGACATCGGCATCGCCATGGGCATCGCGGGGACGGAGGTGACGAAGGAGGCGGCGCGCATGGTGCTCACGGACGACAACTTCGCCACGATCGTCGCCGCCGTGCGCGAGGGGCGCGTCATCTTCGACAACATCCGCAAGTTCCTGCGCTATCTGCTCAGCTCGAACGCGGGCGAGGTGCTCACCGTGTTCTTCGGCGTCGTCTTCGCGGGCGTGCTCGGGTTCACGCAGGCCAGCCCCGAAGCCGTCGTGCTGCCGCTGCTGGCGACCCAGATCCTGTGGACGAACCTCGTCACCGATTCCGCTCCCGCCCTCGCGATGGGCGTCGATCCCGAGGTCGACGACGTCATGGCCAGGCCGCCGCGCGGCGCGGGCGACCGTGCGATCGACGGCGCGATGTGGGCGATCATCGCGACGACGGGTCTCACGATGTCGATCGCGACACTGCTGACGATGGACATCTTCCTGCCGGGCGGCATCGTGCCCGGCGGTGTCGACACGTTCGAGACGGCGCGCACCGCGGGCTTCACCACCTTGGTGCTCGCCGCGCTGCTCACGGCGTTCAACGCGCGTTCCGCCCGCGCGAGCGTCGTGAGAGGCCTCTTGCGCAACCGGGTGCTGTGGGGATCGTTCGCCCTCGCGGTCGTACTTCAGATCGCCGTCGTCTACGTCCCGTTCCTGCAGGTCGCGTTCGGCACGACCGCGCTCGAGCCGATCCACTGGGCGGTGAGCATCGGGCTCGCCTCCCTCGTGATCTGGGTGGAAGAGGTGCGCAAGGCGATCGTTCGGGCGCGCGCCTCCCGCCTCGACCCGGACGGGATCGCCGCACGGTGAGCGCTCCGCAGCTCGTCACGATCGGCGGTCGCCGCGTGCGGCTCACGAACCTCGACAAGGTGCTCTACCCCCAAACGGGCACGACCAAGGGCGAGGTCATCGACTACTACACGCGCATCGGCGAGGTCATGATCCCGCACATCGTCGGGCGCCCCGTGACGCGCAAGCGGTGGCCCGACGGCGTCGGCACGGCCGACGACCCCGGCATGGTCTTCTTCGCGAAGGACCTCGAGCGCGGTGCGCCGTCCTGGGTGAGACGGATGCCGATCGAGCACTCCGGCGGACCCAAGGAGTATCCCCTCGTCGGCGACGTCCCCACCCTCGTCTACCTCGCGCAGGTGGCCAGCCTGGAGCTGCACGTGCCGCAGTGGCGCTTCACGCCGGACGGCGGGCGCGGCTTCGCCGACCGTCTCGTCCTCGACCTCGACCCCGGCCCCGGCACGGGGCTGCCGGAGTGCGCCGTCGTCGCCGGGTGGGCGCGGGCCATCCTCGAGGGCATGGGCCTGGAGCCGTACCCGGTCACGAGCGGAAGCAAGGGCATCCACCTGTATGCGGCCCTTCCGCCACGGCAGACCACTGAGCAGGCATCCGCCCTCGCCAACGAGCTCGCCCGCGCGATCGAGGCCGACCACCCCGACCTCGTCGTGAGCAGCATGAAGAAGACCGAGCGCCGCGGCAGGGTGCTCATCGACTGGAGCCAGAACAACGGCTCGAAGACGACGATCGCGCCGTACTCGATGCGCGGGCGGCCGCACCCGACCGTCGCGGTCCCCCGCACGTGGGAGGAGCTCGACGACCCGGAGCTGCGCCACCTCGAATTCACCGAGGTGCTCGAGCGCATCGACGAGATCGGCGATCCCATGGCGCCGCTCGGGTTCCACGCGGGAGGCCGCGAGGCGGAGTCAGGACCCCTCTCCGCCTACATCGCCAAGCGCAGCGCCGACCGCACACCCGAGCCCGTGCCGGCGAACCCCCTCGGCGCGGCCCCCGCGACCCCCGGCAGCGAGAGGCCGGTCTTCGTCATCCAGGAGCATCACGCGACCGCCCTGCACTGGGACTTCCGGCTCGAGCACGACGGCGTGCTCGTGAGCTGGGCCGTGCCGCGCGGCGTGCCGCACTCGTACAAGCGGAACAACCTCGCGATCCAGACCGAGGACCACCCGATGGAGTACGCGACCTTCGAGGGCACGATCCCCGTGGGCGAGTACGGCGGCGGCAGCGTCACGATCTGGGACGACGGGCGCTACGACCTCGAGAAGTGGCGCGACGACGAGATCATCGCGACGCTCGAGGGCCGGCCCGGCGGTCCGCTCGGGCGCGTGCGCCTCGCGCTCATCCGCACCGAGGGCGAGGGCGAGAAGTCGAGCTGGCTCCTTCATCGCATGAAGACGGATGCCGACGGCCGGCCCCAACCGGACGGCGAACCCGTTGTCGCGAGCGATCAGGCCGACGAGCCGCGACCGCGGTCCGGGCGCGCTGCGCGGAGGCGGCCGGCGGTCGAGGAGCGGCCGAAGGAGTCGAACCCGCCGACGGCCGAGACCTCGGGCCGCGACCTCACGAAGCTGCCACGCGCACCCGAGGGCACGGATGCCCACCGCGTGATGCGGGCGACCGCGGCGACGCCCGCCGTCGCACAGCGCGCGGCGGCTCGATGGGGCGAGGCCGCGTGGGCGGAGGCGAAGTGGGACGGCATCCGCGCCGTCGGCGTCTGGGACGGGCACCGCTTGCGCCTGTTCGCCCGCAGCGGCAACGACATCACGCACCGCTATCCCGAGCTCACCGGGGTCGACGCGGGCTTCGGGGATCAGCCGTGCGTCGTCGACGGCGAACTCGTCGCGCTCGAGCCCGACGGGCGCCCGAGCTTCCCCCTGCTGCAGACGCGCATGAACCTCGAGCGCGCGGGAGACATCTCGCGCGAAGCGCGCCGCACGCCGGTGCGCTACTACCTGTTCGATGTGCTCGCGATCGACGGCCACGACCTCGCGGGGCTGCCGCTGCGCGAGCGGCGCGACGAGCTCGAGCGCATCGCGTCCCGCGTGATCCCCGCGGTCGCAGTGCCTCCCGTGTTCGACGACGTCGACGTCGCCCTCGACACGAGCAGGATGCTGCGGCTCGAGGGCATCGTCGTCAAGGATCCGTCATCGCGCTACCTGCGCGGCGTGCGGTCGGAGTCGTGGCTCAAGGTCAAGCTCACCCGCACGCAGGAGGTCGTGATCGCCGGCATCCGGCCCGGCCAGGGCGGGCGCAGCTCGACGTTCGGGGCGCTGCTGCTCGGCATCCCCGGTCCTGACGGACTGCAGTACGCCGGACGTGTCGGCTCGGGGTTCAGCGACTCGACGCTGCGGATGCTCATGAACAAGCTCACGCCGCTGCGGACCGACGAGAACCCGCTGGTCGGCGTGCCGCGCCTCGACGCGCGCGATGCGCTGTGGGTGAGGCCCGAGCTTGTCGGCGAGGTCGAGTACGGCGAGTTCACACCGGGCGGGATCCTCCGCCACCCCCGCTGGCGCGGGCTGCGCCCCGACAAGGCTCCGGACGAGGTCGTGCGCGAGGACCTTCCGCTGCAGTAGCGCCGCTCAAGCGTGCGCGTCGTGCTCGATGTGCCCCGCGGGTTCGAGCTGGAACGTCGAGTGCTCGACGTCGAAGTGATCCGAGAGGCACGACTGCAGGCGCGTGAGGATCCCCGCGGCCCGTCCATCGCGCAGGGCCTCGTCGTCGACGACGACGTGCGCCGTGAACACCGGTGCGCCACGCGTGAGCTGCCACACGTGCACGTCGTGCGCGTCGACGACGCCGGGCGTCGAGAGGATGTGATCGCGGATCTCGGCGACGTGCGTCCCCTTCGGCGCCGACTCCGCGAGCACCGACATCACCTCGCGGAGAAGGCCGATCGCCCGCGGCACGATCATGGCGGCGATGAACAGCGAGGCGATGGCATCCGCCTGCACCCAACCCGTCGTCACGATCACGATCGCCGCGACGATCACGGCGCCGGACCCGATGAGGTCGCCCATCACCTCGAGGTACGCGCCCCGCACGTTGATGCTCGTGCGCTGCGCCGCTCCGAGCAGCCACAGGGCGACGCCGTTCGCGACGAGACCGACGATCGCGACGACGAGCATGAGGCCGCCCGCGACCTCGACCTCGCCCGGCTCCACGAGCCGTCGCACGCCCTCGATCGCGACCCAGCCCGATAGGACGATGAGGATCACGGCGTTCGCGAGCGCCCCGAACACCTCTGCGCGCTGGTAGCCGAACGTGCGCCGGTCGTTCGCGGGGCGCGACGCCACGGTACTCGCGATGAGCGCGATGACGAGGGCCGCGGCATCCGTGAACATGTGCGCCGCGTCCGCCAGCAGGGCGAGCGATCCCGACACAGCCGCGCCCACGATCTGCACGACCATGACGACGGACGTGATGGCGAGCGACAACGCGAGAAGGCGCCGATTGCTCGCACCACGGATGCCCCGTGCCCGGCCCTTCGCGTGGTCGTGCATGCCTCCAGGCTAGGCCGCACGTGCGTCTCGAGAGGCGCGATCCAGCCTGTCGGGAATGATCCCGATTATCAGTGGCCGGGCCTTCTGAGAGGTCAGAGCTGCTCGAGGAGCGGCGTCAGCTCGGCGAAGGCGCGGGCGCGGTGCGACTGCGCGTTCTTCTCGGCGGCCGACATCTCGGCGACCGTGCGCTCACTGCCCGGTTCCTGCCCGTCGGGGAGGAAGATCGGGTCGTAGCCGAATCCGCCCTCCCCCGCCGGCGTGTGCGCGAGGCGCCCCGGCCACCGGCCCTCGACGACGCTCTCGCTCGATGCGTCTCCGGGCACCACGAGGGCGATCGTCGAGACGAACTGCGCCGTGCGGTGCGGGTCGCCGATGTCGGAGAGCTGGTCGAGCAGGAGGCTCACATTCGCGGCGGCGTCCTTCGCATGGCCCGCCCAGTACGCCGAGAAGACCCCGGGCGCGCCGCCGAGCACATCGACGCAGATGCCCGAGTCGTCCGCGAGCGCCGGAAGCCCGGTGTGCGCGGCGGCGGCGCGCGCCTTGATGAGGGCGTTCTCGACGAACGTCACGCCGTCCTCGACGGGTTCGGGTCCGTGGTACGCGATGACCTGCAGGTCGGGGCGAGTCGCCGCCACGATCGCCTGGAACTCCTCGACCTTGTGCGCGTTGTGGGTCGCGAGCACGATCTGCCGCAGCTCGGCGGCCTCGGGCTCGGCGGCGACGTCGGCGACGGCATCCGCCATCTCGTGCGGGTGCGCCGTCACGTGGAGCTCCCGGTGCTCTCGGTGCTGCTCTCGGCACCCTCGGCGCCGCCGCCGGCCAGCGCCGCGAGCTGGTGCTCGCGCAGCGACGCGCAGCCCGCGACCCCGAGGTCGAGCAGCGCGTCGAGCTCGCGCTTGTCGAACGGCGCGCCCTCGGCGGTGCCCTGCACCTCGACGAACAGCCCGCGGCCGGTCACCACGACGTTCATGTCGGTCTCTGCGCGAACGTCCTCGACGTAGGCGAGGTCGAGCATCGGTGCGCCGTCGATGATCCCGACCGATACCGCCGCGACCGAGTCGACCAGCACGGTCGATCGCTGGGCGATGAACTTCTTTTCGCGCCCCCACTCGATCGCGTCGGCCAGGGCGACGTACGCGCCCGTGATCGCGGCGGTGCGCGTGCCGCCGTCGGCCTGCAGCACGTCGCAGTCGATCACGATCGTGTTCTCGCCGAGCGCCTTCGTGTCGACGACCGCGCGCAGCGCGCGGCCGATCAGGCGCGAGATCTCGTGCGTGCGCCCGCCGATGCGGCCCTTGACGGCCTCACGGTCGTTGCGCTCGTTCGTCGCGCGCGGGAGCATCGCGTACTCCGCGGTGACCCAGCCCTTGCCCTTGCCGGTGAGCCACCGGGGCACGCCGTTGGTGAACGACGCGGTGCACAGCACCTTCGTGCCGCCGAACGAGATGAGGGCGGAGCCCTCGGCGTGCGCGCTCCAGCCACGATCGATCGTGATGGGCCTCAGCTCGCCGGGCGCGCGGCCGTCGCTGCGGACGATCGGGGCATCGGTGGAGGGAAGCGTCACTGGGGATCTCCTTGTGGTCGTTGAGCCGGGTATGTGAGCGGGGGTGCGTCCGCCCGGGGTGTCAGCCGGTGGGCAGGTCGATCGCGCCGGTCTGCACGAGCCGCACCGCAGAGACCTCGCGGCCCATGAGGCGGTGGGCGAGGTCGAGGAACTCGTCGGCGGATGCGCCCGTCGCCTCGTAGACGTGGGTGGGCGCGGCATCCGGCCCCGCGAGCAGGTCGCGGGACACGAGCTGGCGGTAGACGTCCTTCGCGGTCTCGGTGTCGCTCGAGACGAGCGAGACGTCGGGACCCATCACGTAGCTGATCGCGCCCTCCAGGAACGGGTAGTGGGTGCAGCCGAGCACGAGCGTGTCGACGCCCGCGTGGCGCAAGGGCGCGAGGTAGTCCTCGGCGACCGCGAGCACCTCGGGCGTGCCGGTGACGCCCGCCTCGACGAACTCGACGAAGCGCGGGCACGCCCGCGCGAAGACGGTGAGGCGCTCGTTGACCTCGAGCATGTCCTGGTAGGCGCCCGAGCTGATCGTGCCCGCGGTGCCGATCACGCCGATGCGGCCGTTGCGTGTCGTCGACATCGCGGTGCGCACGGCGGGGCCGATGACCTCGACGACGGGGACGTCGTAACGCTCGCGCGCGTCGCGCAGCATGGCGGCGGATGCCGTGTTGCACGCGATCACGAGCATCTTGACGCCCTGCTCGACGAGCGTGTCGAGCACCTCGAGCGAGTAGCGCCGCACGTCGGCGATCGGCTTCGGCCCGTAGGGCGAGCGGGCGGTGTCGCCGAGGTAGAGGATGGACTCGCGTGGGAGGAGCGCCGAGACAGCGCGCGCGACCGTGAGTCCGCCCACACCCGAGTCGAAGATTCCGATCGGCGCGTCGGCGCCGTCGCGAGTCGGTCGAAGGGTCACGATCAGCCAGCCTACGCCAGCGCCCTGATCACTAGGCTGACCGCATGACGGCCTGGACGAGCTCCGCCCTGCACACCGACCGGTACGAGCTCACGATGCTCGACGCAGCCCTGCGCGACGGAACCGCCGGCCGCCGGTGCGTGTTCGAGCTCTTCGGCCGAAGGCTTCCCGGAGGCCGCCGTTTCGGCGTCGTCGCGGGCACAGGGCGCCTCCTGATGCTCCTGCGCGACTTCCGCTTCGGGCACGACGAGCTCCGATACCTGCGCGACGAGCGGGTCGTCGACGCGGAGACGATCGACTTCCTCGAGGGCTACCGGTTCAGCGGCGACATCACGGGGTACCGCGAGGGCGAGCTGTACTTCCCCGGCTCCCCCATCCTCACCGTCGAGGGCACGTTCGCGGAGGCCGTCGTGCTCGAGACGCTCGCGCTCAGCGTGCTCAACCACGACTCGGCCGTCGCGACCGCGGCCGCCCGCATGAGCGTCGCCGCCGGAGAGCGTCCGCTCGCCGAGATGGGCTCGCGCCGCGCCGGCGAGGCATCCGCGATCGCCGCGGCCCGCGCCGCCTACATCGCCGGGTTCAGCGCGACGTCGAACCTCGAGGCCGGCCGCCGGTGGGGCATTCCGACGATGGGGACCGCTGCCCACGCGTGGACGCTCCTCCACGACACCGAGGAGGCGGCCTTCCGCGCCCAGGTCGAGACGCTCGGCGTCGACACGACGTTGCTCGTCGACACGTACGACATCCGCGAGGGCGTCGAGACGGCGGTGCGGGTCGCGGGCACGGGGCTCGGCGGCGTGCGGATCGACTCGGGCGACCTGCCGATCGTCGCCGCCGAGGTGCGGGAGCTCCTCGACGAGCTCGGCGCGATCGACACGAAGATCACCGTGACGAGCGACCTCGACGAGTACGCGATCGCGGCGCTCGCCGCCTCACCCGTCGACTCGTACGGCGTCGGCACGTCGGTCGTGACGGGGTCGGGCACGCCGACCGCGGGCATGGTCTACAAGCTCGTCGCACGGCAGGACGACGACGGCGCCTGGATCGGCGTCGAGAAGGCGTCGGCCGACAAGGCCTCGCGCGGCGGGCGGAAGGCCGCCTTCCGCACGCTCGACGAGGGCACCGCGACGAGCGAGCTCATCGTCGTGTCGGACGGCTTCGAACAGATCGACACCCCCGACCGGCACCCCGGTGCGAGAGCGCTGCAGGTTCCCCTGGTCGTCAACGGTGAGACGGATGCCTCGTACGAGGGCCCCGAGGGCGTCGAGGCGGCGCGCCGGCATCACGCGCGTGTGCGCGAAGAGCTGCCGGTGCGTGCCCTCGCGCTCAGCCGGTCCGACCCGGCCATCCCTACGGTCTACGTCGACGCGGACGCGGTGTGACGGCTCAGCCCGCCATCGACTCGTAGATCTCCTTGCAGGTCGGGCACACGGGGAACTTCTCCGGGTCGCGCCCGGGCGTCCACTTCTTGCCGCACAGCGCCCGCACCGGCTTGCCGGTGAGGGCCGACTCGAGGATCTTGTCCTTCTTCACGTAGTGCGAGAAGCGCTCGTGGTCACCCGGCTCGATGTTCTCTTCGCGGATGAGCTCTTCGAGCTCGCGATCGAGAGTGGCGAGTCCGCCCTGGTCAGGGCCTTCGAGGGGGGTGCTCATGGAGGGTAAGTCTACTCGCGGGCTCGCCTCCGGAGGCGGTGACGGATGCGCCGCATCCGTCCATCCGAGACCCGCATCAGGTCGTCTCGGCGAACTCCATGATTCGACCGCCGCGACGCTCGAACAGGACCGAGCCGATCGCGATGCCGACGACCAGCACCCCGAACCCGATGCCGGCGCCGCCCCACAGAGCGGTCGTCGCGGCCTCGGAGTCCCCTTCGATCGCGAGCCAGCCCCACCACAGCGCCGGGACGCTCAGGACGATCGCCCCGAAGAGCACGAGGCTCTGCGCGACCGCGCCGGTCGCGCCGACGCGCTGCGGCTGCTCGAACGGGCTCTCACCCGGGTGCGACACCGCGTAGGGGGCGAGGACCGACGAGATGCTTGACAGCCCGAGGCCCGACAGGAAGAGCGACGCGCACACGCCGATCAGCGCAGGGAGCATCGCCCAGCGCCCGTGCAACACGATCGCCACCGGGATCGCGACCGCGAGCAGCGGGATGCCGATGAACAGCACGGGGACGAGGCGTCCGATGCGGTCGGAGAAGCCGCGCACGCCACTGCCGACGTGCATCCACACGGCGGTCGAGTCGTAGGCGACGTCGTTGTGCGGCAGCCATCCGAGGAACAGCGCGATGAAGGGCACAGGCACGAGCGCCACGATCGCGGGCGGGACACCGGCGATCAGGAGAGGGATCGTCGTGACCGCAGCAGCCACCGGGATGATCACGATGTTGACGAGGTAGCGCGCGTCCCGCAGCCAGTAGAAGAGGCTACGCGCCGCGACCGCACCGCCCGGCGTCCCGGGCGCGACGGCGAACCATCCGAGCCCGCCGCGCTCGCGCACCGACGCCGGTCGCTCGGTCGTCGTGAGCAGCCGGTGCACGAGCAGCGCCCACAGGCCCGCGAGCACGACGACCGTCGCGATCGCCACGAACAGGCTCAGGCCCGCGTCGCCGCCCTCGGCGATGAGCCCCGGGAACGCCCATGCGGCGCCGAGCGGCGTGCGCGCCAGGATCTGCACCGCCTCGACGAGCTGCGGCGGCACCCGGCCGTCCCACTCGAGCGACGCGAGGAACACGCCGACCGGCACGACCACCACGACGACCGCGAGCAGGAACACACCCGACAGCTCGCGCGACCGCCGCTCACGGAGGAACAGCGATGTGAGCGCCATGCACGTGCGGGCCAGGAGCGCGCACGTGATGACACCGAGAACGACGGATGCCGCGCCCGCCCCCCACGGGACGCCGACGTCCCTCCACATGATGGCGGAGCTGATGGCGGCCGCGAGCAGCGCCGCGATCGGGACGCTGATGAGTCCCGCGACCGCGAGCACCGCGGCGAGACGTCCCGTGGGAAGGCCGATGAGCGCGAACCGGCGCGGGTCGAGCGGGTCGGCCACTCCCCCGACGATCGGTGCGATCGCGAAGCCCGCCGTGACGGCGGAGCCGCCGAGGACGGCCACGGTGAGGGCGACGTCGGTTCCGGCATCCGCAAGGCTCAGCAGCGCCCAGCACACGAGCGCCGTCGAGCCGAGGACGACGATGAGCCACGCGATCGTGCGCGTGACCGCTTCGATGTCTCCTCGCAGTGCTCCGAGGAGCATCGCGACCCTCAGTCGGAGAACGTGTGCAGCCACTCCAGGCCCTCCACGTCGCTGAGGCCGCCCGCGAGCTCGATGAACCGCTGCTCGAGGGTGAGCTCGCCGCGCACTTCGTCGATCGTGCCCTCGGCGAGCACCTGCCCGGCCACGAGCACCGCGACGCGCGAGCACACGCGCTCGACGAGCTCCATGCCGTGGCTCGACAGGATGACGGTCCCTCCGTGCGCGACGTACGTGGAGAGGATGTCGAGGATGATCGCGCTGGAGACGGGATCGACCGCTTCGAAGGGCTCGTCGAGCACGAGGAGTCGCGGCGAGTGGATCATCGCCCCCGCGAGCATGACCTTCTTCGCCATGCCGGCCGAGTAGTCGGCGACGACCCGGCCGAGCGCGTCGGTGAGGTCGAACGCGCGAGCGAGGTCTGCCGTGCGGCTCTCGACGACCGCCGCCGGGAGGCCGCGCAGCACCCCGTAGTAATGGAGGAGCTGACGCCCGGTCAGCCGGTCGAACGTGCGCAGCCGGTCGGGCAGCACGCCCATGCGGCGCTTCGCACCCCGCGGGTTCGCGCGCACGTCGATGCCCGTCACGTGCACGGACCCGCGGTCGGGACGCAGCAGCCCCGAGATCATCGACAGCGTCGTGGTCTTGCCGGCGCCGTTGGGGCCGACGAGTCCGTAGAACGTGCCGGCGGGCACGGTGAGGTCGACACCGTCGACCGCGAGCGCCCCGCCGAACGACTTCGACACACCCCGCAGCACGAGCGCCGCCTGCGCCGGATCGACGTCCGACACGGTGAGGACCGCCGGCACGTGCTCGACGGGCTTCGGCTCGATGACGGATGCCGTGTGTGCAGGCGCCTCGGGTGCGGTCGGTGCTTCGGCGATCTCGCCCTCGGCGATCTCGCCCTCGGGCGCCGTGACCTCAGCAGCCTCGACCATCGGCTCTGCCTCCGTCGCCTCGGGCTCGACCGTCTCGGGCGTCTCCGCCTCCACCGTCTCGTCGTCGACGACGACGGCCTCCTCGTCGGCCACCGCATCCGTCTCGGTCTCGATCTCCGTCTCCTCCTCGATCGTCGTGAGAGCCACGGCGACTTCGCCGGCGCGGACGGGCGGGGGCGGAGGCGGCGGCACGTCGATCTCCACGTCGGTCGACGCGAGCGCTGCGGCCGGCAGCGGCGGCCTCGGAGGAACGGCGATGTCGCCCTCGATCATGACCTCCTCGGCCGGCCCGGGCACGACGACGTCGGGCGGCAGCGGCGGGGGCGGACCGGGATCCGCCTTCGCGGCGGCGCGGCCCTTGCCGCGTCTCCTCCCCTTGCCCTTCGCCTCGCGCGGACGATCGGACTGCGCCGGGAACGGCGAGCCGGACCCGGTCGCCGGTGGTGCGGCGTCGGTCGCAGCATCCGTCTTCTCTGCCGATTCAGCGTGCGCCGCGGCGTCGGCCGGCAGGGGCGGCCGGGGTGGGAGGATCAGCAGCTCCGGCGTCTGCGCGCTCTCGTCGGGCCGTTCCGGGTCGTCTGGAGCGGAGTCGTGTGGCACCGGCAGAGAGGGAGTCACCTGTCCAACGTATCAACCGCGCTGTGAAACTCCCCAGTGGGGCACGGTTTGTCCACAACAGCGCGTTATGTCACAAAACGGCAACGGACGGCGAACATTGTGCGCCCTTTCAGGAGCCCTCGCTACCATGAACCAGGCACGAAGGAGTGTCGCGTCAGTGAACTGACGCCAAACGAGCACTCCAGGAGACAACCGTGACACTTCAGACCGTCATCCTCGCGGCCGGCATGGGTTCGCGGCTGGGCCGAGCCCTTCCGAAGCCCCTCACCGAGTTGAACGACGGCCGCAGCATCATGCAGCAGCAGCACGACAACATCCGTGCCGCCTTCGGCCACGACGCCCGCATCACGACCGTCGTGGGCTACCGCGCCGAGACGATCGTCGAGGCGTTCCCGCACGTCGACTACGTCTACAACGACCGCTACGACCAGACGAACACGTCCAAGAGCCTTCTGCGCGCCCTCAACGCGACGGGCCGCGCGAGCGTGCTGTGGATGAACGGCGATGTCGTGTTCGACCCGCGCGTCCTGGGCCGCGCCGTGTCGTTCATCGAGCGCGACCAGTCGTTCGTCACCGTCAACACCGCGAAGGTGAGCGACGAAGAGGTCAAGTACACGATCGACGAGCGCGGCCACATCGCCGAGCTGTCGAAGACCGTCAAGGACGGCATCGGCGAGGCGGTCGGGATCAACTACATCTCCAGCGCCGACAAGAAGGCGTTCATCCGCCAGCTGCAGCGCGTCGACGACCAGGACTACTTCGAGCGCGGCCTCGAGCTCGCGATCGCCGAAGACGGCCTGCGCCTCGCACCGATGGACATCTCCGACCTGTACGCCGTCGAGGTCGACTTCGCCGAAGACCTCGAGCGCGCGAACCTCTTCGTCTGAGTCGTCTCAGCCGTCGTCGCCGTCGGCCGATTCCGGTTCGTCGGGCGTTCCACAGGTTCCGGCCAGATCGGCGTGCTTAGGATCGGCCTGATGGCCGAGAAGGTGCACCGCATCCACTCCCTGCCCGACGACACGCCGTGGGACGGGGGGCTTCCCCCTGCCGGATCGCCGGAGCATCCGCGAACCGTCCGCGCCCTCGACAAGGTGCTCGCGATCCAGCGGCCGGTCGTGCTCGCCCACCTGCGCAGCATTCGCCTGCGGCATCCGGATGCCACGGCGACGGACGTCGTCCGGATGCTCGAGCGGCGCTATCTCGCCGCCGTGACCACCGGCGGCGCTGCGGTGGGGGCGACAGCGGTCGTCCCGGGCATCGGGACCGGCGTCACGTTGACGCTCAGCGGTGTCGAGACCGTCGCGTTCCTGGAGGCCACGGCGCTCTTCGCGCAGTCGGTCGCCGAGGTCCATGGAATCCCGGTGTCGGATCCCGACCGTGCGCGGGCCCTCGTGCTGACCCTCATGCTCGGCAAAGAGGGCGTCGACCTCGTCACGCAGCTCGCGCGACAGGCCGCGGGCAAAGGCGTCACGCGCGACCGATACTGGGGCGAGCTCATCACCAAAACGCTCCCCCGCGCCGCGATGGGCCCGCTCGTCGACCGCCTGAAGACCGCGTTCACACGTCAGTTCGCTGCGAAGGGCGGCGCGTCGTTCATCGGCAAGGCGCTGCCGTTCGGCGTCGGAGCCGTGATCGGCGGCGCGGGCAACCACATCCTGGGGCGTCGAGTGCTCGTGAACTCGCGCCGCGCGTTCGGCGTCGCGCCCGTCGCGATGCCGCCCGAGCTCGAGCCGCGACCGGGCGCGACGCGGCTCGAGTCGGCTGCCGCGCAGACGTTCCGACGCGCGGGCGGTGTCATCGTCGACGGGGTCGCGAAGAGCGCGACCGCCGTGGGCGGCGCCGCGCGCAAGGTCGGCGGCACGTTCCGCCGTCGCAGCGCGCTTCCCGCGGCGGGCGACGAGTCTGACGAGGACGAGTTCGAGCTCAGCTGAGCCGCCCTGCCGTCGCTCACGCGGCCGTAGCACCCGGGCGCCGTCCGGCGGTACGCTCACCGCGGGAAGACGGATCAACGCTCGGGGGGCGCCGTGGCACGAACATCCGACGACGACAGCCGCACGCCGCTGCCGCGCGAGTTCCCCGCAGTCGAGGCGGAGGCAGATCTCGAGCCGGAACCGCCCCGGCCGAAGCCACGGGGTGAGGGGCCCGAAGGCGGCAAGCGCCCGGTGCCCTCTCGTCGCGCGGCCCCCGGTGAACCGCCCGAGGGTGAGGCGCCGGAGGCCGGCGAGGGGGCGGAGCCGGAGGAGGCGGGCGCCGAAGAGCCGCCCGGTCCTCCGCGCATCCCGCCGACGGCGCCGGCGTTCCCCCTCCCGGACGTGCCGCGCACCGTGTCGCTCGTGACGGACTCGGTCATCACACGACCGCTCGCCGAGCGCATGGCGTCGGCGAGCGAGGACGAGCTGATCGGCATCGTGATCGAGCTGCGGACCGACAGCGGGATCCCCCTCGAGAACGCCGCGCAGGAGCTGCTCGCGATGATCCGGATCGCCGCCGGCGGGCGCACGCTCGAGGCGTATCCGACGACGACGAACCATTACGTCATGGCGGCGCTCACGGCGGACGAGATCCTCGAGCTGGTGCGCATCGACGCCGACAAGGGCCGCACGCCGCCGCGAGACCGGCAGGAGCAGAAGACCGCTCCGCGGAGCTTCATCAACCGCGTGTGGCCCAACTTCGAGGTCCGCGCGACGATCCATCGCTCGGTCACGACGATGAAGGCGGATGCCGCGGTCCGCTCGTTCGACGCGACGGGCGACGGCATCGTGTGGGCGGTGCTGGACACCGGGGTCGACCGGACGCACGCGCACTTCCGGACATACGACACGCTCGACCTGCCCGAATCACTGAGGCCGCGGAGTTTCGTATCGGGTACGACGGATGCCGACGCACTGCGCGATCCGAACGGCCACGGCACCCACGTCGCAGGCATCATCGCGGGGGGCCAGATCGCGAAGCCGCGCGGCAAGCGCATCTGCGCCGCGACGTGGTACCGCACGGCGGAGGGTGCCACCGGCGTCGAGCGAGTCGAGCTCGACAGCATCTCGGGGATGGCCCCGAAGGCGAAGATCCTCTCGATCAAGGTGCTGCGCGACGACCGCACCGGCGATCTCGCGTCGCTCCTTGAAGCGCTCGAGTACATCGAAGAGCTCAACCGGTCGGGTCGCGAGCTCAACGTCCACGGCGTGAACCTCTCGCTGGGGTATCCGTTCGATCCCTCGTGGTTCGCGACCGGTCTCTCGCCGGTGTGTCGCGAAGTCGACCGGCTCGTGGCCAACGGCGTGTGCGTCGTCGTGTCGGCCGGCAACACCGGATACGGTGCTGCGCGCGACACTTCGGGGCGCGAGATGCGCCTCGGGTTCGGCATGACGATCAACGACCCGGGCAACGCCGCGCGCGCGATCACGGTCGGCTCGACCTCCATCAAGCCCTACTCCACGGGCGTCTCGTACTTCTCGTCGAAGGGGCCGACCGGCGACGGCCGCCCCAAGCCGGACGTCGTCGCCCCCGGTGAGCGGGTCGTGAGCGCGGGTGCCGGGGAGCTGCTCGAGCGGGCGCGCGCGAACGTCCAGTTGAAGGCCGATGAGAAGGCATCCGACATCACCTATGTCGAGGACTCGGGCACCTCGATGTCGGCGCCGCATGTATCAGGAGTGGCCGCTGCCTTCCTCTCGGTGCACAGGGAGTTCATCGGCAAGCCCGACGACGTCAAGCGGATCCTCCTGGATTCCGCGAACGACCTCGGGCGCGATGCGACATTCCAAGGTCGCGGGCTCGTCGACGCGATGCGTGCGATCCAGAGCGTGTGACGCGGCGACGGTGCCGCGGACGAGGGGTGAGAGGAGACCGGCCATGGCCATGTCGCTGCCGTACGCCGAGGTCGAGTTCGACAAGAAGGGCGCGTTCGTCGATCCGGCGCAGCTGAAGGAGCTCGACGCGCTGCTCGCGCAGAAGCATCCGACTGATGTGATCGTCATCTCGCACGGCTGGAACAACACGCACGGGCAGGCACGCTCGCTGTACGAGCAGCTCGTCGACTCCATCACCGCCGTGCGCGGCAAGGTCGCCGGGGCGCGGCAGCGGCGGTTCGTCGTGGTGGGCGTGCTGTGGCCGTCGATCCAGTGGGCACCGGATGAGAACTCCGGCGCAGGTGCGGGAGTCGGCGATTCGGCGGCAGAGCTCGAGACGGAGATCCGCGAGCGGGTCGAGGACCCGGAGATCGCCGACCGGCTCATCGCGCTCGTGCCGAAGCTCGAGGGCTCGTCCGCCGCTCAGGAGGAGTTCCTCGAGCTTCTGCGCGAGACGCTGCCGAAGTCGACGAAGGGCGAGGACGTCGCGGCGTTCACGGCGCTCAAGGAGGCCGATCCCCAAGAGGTGATCGCCGCCGCGAAGACGCTCGCTGCCGAAGACGCGGCACCTGCGGCGGTCGGCGGCGCCGCATCCGTCGAACCCGCGGGGCTGCCGCCGCTCGCCGAAGAGGGCGGCGCAGCGGGCTTCTTCGACAACGTGATCCAGATGGGCCGGAACCTGCTCAACGTCACGACGTACTACACGATGAAGGAGCGGGCGGGAGTCGTCGGCAAGAAGGGCGTCGCGCCGCTTCTGGACCGCATCCACAAGGAGGCGCGCGACGCGCGGATCCACCTCGTCGGGCACTCGTTCGGCGGCCGGGCGGTCACCGCCGCGGCACTCGCGACGAAGGCGCCGATCGCGTCGATGTCGCTGCTGCAGGCCGCGTACAGCCACTTCGGCATGGCGACCGACTGGGACGGCTCGGGTGCGAACGGCATGTTCGCGAAGGTCCCGGCGAAGGTCAGCGGGCCGATCATCGTGACACACACGCACCGCGACAAAGCGGTCGGGCTCGCTTACCCGATCGCGTCGCGCCTCGCGCGGCAGATCGGGCAGGGGCTCGGCGACGAGAACGACCCCTACGGCGGCATCGGGCGCAACGGCGCCCTCAAGACGAGGGGCGGCAAGACCGGGACGCTGCTCGATGTCGGCGGCCGGTACGACTTCGCTGGTCCGGGTGTGTGGTCGCTGAAGTCCGACGACTTCATCTCGGGCCACTCCGCCATCACGGGACGGCAGGTCGGGTACGCGGTGCTGTCGGCCGTGATGGCGTAGCAGGCGGGCCGGGGTCGCTGGAGTCGACGTATCGTTGACGCATGGGTCTGTTCACACAGCGGCCGGAGCACAACGAGCAGTGGGCGGGGCTCCCGTCCGAGCCCGTCGAGAGGACGCCCGCGGAGCAGCTCGGCGATGCCGTGCCAGGCATCGATTCGCTCGTGATCCCGGATGCCGCGGCCGGCGTCACCTCGATCGAGATCCCGGTCCCGCCGGCCGATCCGGGCGGGGGCACGGACGCCGAGTGAGCGCGCAGACCGTTTCGCCGGTCGAGCAGAGCGCAGCGCGCGTATCGAGACCCCGCACCCGGTCCGAAACGTCCTAGAACGGCGGCGGATCAGCATCCGCCTCATGTCCGCTCGGACTCACCCACCGCATCGCTCCGGCATCGGGGTCGCGTTCGAGCTTCCACAGCGATCCGTGTTTCAGGCGATGGTGGGACTCGCACTCGGGCGCGAGGTTCTCGGCGCTCGTCGTGCCGCCGTGCTGCCAATCCACGCGGTGGTCGACGTCGCAGTCGCGCGCAGGACGGGAGCACCCGGGGAAGACGCACGTCGGATGCGCCACGCCGAGCCATCGCCGCAAGTCCGCCGGCACGCGGTACGTGCGCCGGTCCACGTCGAGCACGGTGCCCGTCACGGGATGTGTGAGCATGCGAACCCAGGACGAAGCATCCCCGGCGAGCCGGCGAGCCGTGTCGCGGTCGATCGGCCCGTATTCGTGGAGGATCGCGGGCTCATCGGACTCGCCGAGGAGCGTCAGCACGGGAATCGTCACCGCCACGCCCGCGGTGCGGCACACTTCGGGTGTCGACTCGGGATGCACGCGCTCACGCGCGACGCGCGCGCGGACGCGGAACTTCGGCGGCGTCAGCCGACCCGCGAACTCCCAGACCCGCTGGTCGAACGCGTCCCACGCTTCACCGTCGTCGGGCAGCGACGATGCGAGCTGCGAAGCGACGACGGCGTTCTGCTCGCACACGGCTCCGCCGAGGAACGACGCCCAGAGGCGGGGCATCCGGTCCTTCAGGATCGCGGCGCGCTCGGCGCGCGTGCGCACAACGGACTCCGACATGCGCAGCCGCACGGCGATGTCGGCCGCGGCCGCGCGCACCGCGAACTCGCGACGCTCGCGGCGCACGGCGGCCGCCGAGCGCTCGCGCGGATCGGTCCAGTCCGGATCGATGGTCGGATCCGGTCCGACCCACGACTCGGGATCGGCCTCGGCGTCACACAGGATGCTGTTGATCGCCCGGTACTGCTCGGCGATCAGCATCCGCTGCCTCACCGTGACCATCTCGAGGTCGTTCATCGCCGCGACGACCGCGTCATCGACGGGGCCGGAGACCACTCCGTCTCGGTCGGCGAAGAAGGCATCGACGTCGGGGTCGTGCAGATCGCGCTCGTCGATGAACCACGGGTCGTCGTCCACGAAGTGCGATTCGTTCATATGTTCGAATGTAGCGGACAGCGCGGACATCCGCAGAACGCCGTGGGTGGGGATCGCGATGCAGTGCGGGGCGTGTTGCGCGCTTACTCGACCGGCCGACTCGCCCCCGCGAGCAGCTTCTCGTCGAGGAACGCGATCACGCGATCCACACCCGCCTGCTGACGGTCCCTCGTGAGCACGGAGTGACCCTTGCCGTCGAAGTCGACCGCGAAGAAGCGGCCGCCGAGCTCGCGCTCGAGCGTCTCCCACCGCGAGCCCACCGCGGGGTCGCACCTGTACCGCAGCCCGAGCACCTGCGTCGACGACGACTTCACCGCCCTGAGGTCATCGGGACTCAGCCCGAGGTCCGCGCCGCGCAGGCGCGCACCGCGCGGCAGGCCAACCGCCGCCGGGAGGGATGGCTCCGCCACGACGGGCGCGATGACCGGGGCATCCGCCATCATCGCCAGCGCGAACCCGCCCGTGAAGCACATGCCGATCACGCCCACGCCCTCTCCCCCGAGTTCCTCGTGCAGGTCGCGCGCGAGGGCGCGCAGCCAGCCGGCGACAGGACTGGTCCTGCCGCGCGCGAGGATCGCGAACTCGCGCCGGACGCAGAACTGCCACAGGTCGCCGGCGACGTTCGGGAGGGAGTATCCGGCGCCGGGTGTTCCGAACAGTCGCGGCAGGAGCACGATGTGCCCGTGGTCCACGAGCTCGTTCGCGAAGTCCACGAGCACGGGCTGGATCCCGGGGATCTCATGCAGCACGATGACGCCGGTCCGTCCGCCCCCAGGCGGGTCCTTGCGATAGACCTCGCGCGTCTCGTCGCCCGCACTGAACGTCGTCAGGCTCCAGTCGTCGAGCTCCTTCATGGCCCGATGGTGGCACACCGGCACCGTCGGCGGAAGCCGCGGCGATCCGTGGATATTGCAAGCGCTTGCACTCGGCTCTCGACAACGTGCCCCGCCATCTCTAGCCTCGCCTTATGGACAGCACGCTCGCGTGCCTCGCCGCATGGATGACGCGGCAGCGCTGGTACGCCGGCAAGGGGCGCGCGCCGAGCCTGCGTCTGGTCGCGTGGTTCGACCTCGCGATCGCAGGCCAGGAGGCGGATGCGGCCGATCCCGCCCTCCTCCGCGTGCGCACGTTCCTCGTGCTCGACGAGGGGGCCTTGCCCGTCGTGCTGTATCAGGTGCCGATCGTCGCGCGCGCGACGGCGAGCGTCGAGGATTCCGGCGACCACGTCATCGGCGACCCCGAGCCGGGCGTGACGTTCATCGACGGACCGCACGATCCCGTCTACGCGCGCGCGCTCTTCTCGCTCGTGACCCGCGGCGGCGCGGGCTCCGGCCCGCGCACGACGGCCAGGGGCGTGCCCGCGGCCGACTTCGAGACCCACACCGCCTCGTACGAGTCGACGGTGCTCACCGGCGAGCAGTCGAACACGTCGATCATCTATCGCAGCGCCGACGGAGGGCCGTCGGTGATCTGCAAAGTCTTCCGGCAGCTGCATCCGGGTCTGAATCCCGACATCGAGCTGCAGAGCGCGCTGTGCGCGGCCGGTTCGACGCACGTCCCCGCGGCCGTCGGCCTGCTCGAGGGAACGTGGCCGGACCTCGCGACCGCCGGCGGCTCGGTGAGCGGCTCGCTCGCGTTCGCGCAGGAGTTCCTGCCCGACGTCGACGACGCGTGGCGCGTCGCGCTGCGCGCCGCCGCCCGGCGCGAGGACTTCTCGGCCTCGGCGCGCGAGATCGGCGAGGCCACCGCCGATGTGCACGTCGCGCTGGCGCGGCTGTTCCCGACACACGAGACCCACCCGGGCGATCGCGAGGCCACCGCCGCGACGTGGACGCGCCGGCTCACGATGGCGATCGCAGAGGTTCCCGGCATCGCCGAGCAGCGCGACGCGATCGAGGCGGTCTACGCGCGAGCGCTCGAAGCCGCGTGGCCGCCCCTGCAGCGCATCCACGGCGACCTCCACCTCGGCCAGGTCCTCCACTCGCCCGGGCGCGGGTGGGTGCTGCTCGACTTCGAAGGCGAGCCGCTGCGGCCGATGGCCGAGCGCGTGCGAGCAGACCTCGCGTTGCGCGACGTCGCCGGAATGCTCCGCTCGTTCGACTACGTCGCCGGCTCGATCCGCCTCGACACCCCCGAGCAGTCGCCCGATGCGGCGCTCGCGTGGGCGCGCGATGCGCGGCGCGCGTTCCTCGACGGGTACGCCGCCGTGTCGGGTCTCGAACTGGATGTGCAACGCGATCTGCTCGCGGCGCTCGAGATCGACAAGGCCGTGTACGAGGCGATCTACGAGGCGCGCAACCGCCCCACGTGGGTCCCGATCCCTCTGCGGGCGATCGCGCGGCTCGTCGAGCAGCCGGCCGTCAACGCCTGACTGCCCACCGGATCACGAGCTCACTCGTCGAGCTCGGCTGCCTGCTGTTCCTCGTCCTCGTCCACGTCGCCGCGGGCGACGGAGCGGTCGTGCCACGCGTCCCACTCCTTCATGAGGCCCTCGATCGCGTCGTGGAACCTCGCCGTCGCCGCGCCCGGGGTCGTGTCGCCGAAGTAGCGCCGCACCCAGTGCGCGAGGCGAGCCGTGGCATCCGGATCTTCGAGGACCCGCGTGATCTGCGCGACGACAGCGTGGGCGGATGCGGCGTCCAGCCACTCGCACGCCGACAGATAGCCGTGCGTGTCGACGATCGCTTCGGGGTCCGCCGGCCGCGTGATCAAGAGCGGCTTGCCGGCCGCCAGCCGGTCGTACACCATCGCCGAGATGTCGACGATCGCGACATCCGCGATCGAGAGCTGCCACCCGAGGTCGGGACCGTCGTCGTAGACGTGGTGCGCCGACGGGTCGGACGCGTTCGCGGCCTCGAACGCCGCGATGATGCGCTTGTTCGCCGCGCCGTACTCGGGGTCGACGACGCCCGAGCGCGGGTGCGGCCGATAGATGACGCGATGCCGGCCGGTGGCCAGCAGTGCGGCTACGAGCGCCTCGCCGTGGGTGCGCACGGAGCCGTAGTGCGCCGAGGGGCGGTCGCCCTCCCAGGTCGGGGCGTACAGCACGACGGTGCGCTCGTCGGGCGTGAACGGCAGCGTGCCCGAGTAGTGGTCGGCCTGCGGGCGGCCGATCTGGATGGTCCGCCGCTCGAGGTCGTAGTCCCACAGCACGCGCGAGAGGCGCTCGCGCGCCGCGTCGCCCGCGACCAGGGCGTAGTCGTACGCCTTGAACTGGTTCGTGGTCATGTACATCTTGTCGGACTCGCCGTGGTTGATGAACACGTGCCAGCGGCGGCCGTACCGGAACATCTGGAAGTTCCGCGTGTTCTGATTCACGTAGAGGACGACCCGGATGTCCTGCCTCGCGATGAACCGCTCCAGGTCGCGCACTGTCGGGACGAACGCCACGGGCGGCGAGTCTTCGGCGAGCAGAGCGCGGGCGCCCGTCGCCGCGCGGCTCAGCACCACCACGGGCCAGCGCTTCGCGAGCTCGGAGAGCGGCTTGTACCACTGCCGCATCTGGTACATGTTCACCGCGCCGTCGGCGAAGTACACGGCGACCTTGAAGTGATGATCCGGATGCGGCGGCCGCTCCGCGAGCCTGCGGCGGACCTCCACGACGGCGCGTCGGTTCGTGACGGCCTTCCGCAGGAGGGCCACCGCCTTCTTCGCATCCGCCACCAGACTCACCCGTTCAGCCTACCGACGGGCGCACGTGACATGATCGACGCGTGCATGTCGAGGAGCCCGGCCGCAGAGACGCGCCCACGGCGCCCGACGGCGCGGGCGTCACGTTCGTGATGCCCGTCCTGAACGAACGCGACTACCTGCGTCGCGCGGTCGAGTCGACCCTCGCGCAGGTCGTGCCGGGGCCGTCGGAGCTCATCATCGCGCTGGCGCCGTCGACCGACGGCACCGACGATCTCGCGCGCGAGCTGGCCGCGGAGGACGACCGCATCGTGCTCGTCGACAACCCGGCGGCCGACATCCCCATCGGGCTCAACCTCGCGATCCGCGCCGGCCGCTACCCGACCATCGTGCGCGTCGACGCCCACTCCGAGCTCGACCCCGGCTACACGCGGCGCGCGCTGGACACGCTCACGCGCGTGCGCGCGGCGAACGTCGGCGGCGTCATGCGGGCCGACGGGCGCACGCCGTTCCAGCGCGCCGTTGCGCGCGCATACAACTCGCGCATCGGCCTCGGAGGGGGCGCCTACCACGGCGGCACACGCGAGGGTGAAGCGGAGTCGGCGTACCTCGGCGTCATCCGGCGGGTGGTGTTCGATGAGGTCGGCGGCTTCGACGAGACGATTCGCCGCGGCGAGGACTGGGAGCTCAACCTGCGCATCCGGCGCGCGGGCTACCGCGTCTGGTTCGACCCGAAGCTCGCCGTCACGTACTGGCCGCGCGAGAGCTGGAGCCGCCTGGCGCGGCAGTTCATCGCGACGGGCCGATGGCGAGGCGAGCTCGTGCGCCGCTACGGCACCCGCAACTCCTTGCGCTTCTTCGCTCCCCCGCTGCTCGTGATCGCGATCGCGCTGTCGGTCGTCGTGGGGGTGCTCCAGCTGGCGCGCGTGCTCACCGGGTGGTGGGCGGTCGCGGCATCCGTCGTCTACATCCCCGTGCTCGTGTACGTGCTGCTCGTGCTCGCCGTGGCGATCGGCCCCGGCGGGGGCTCGGGCTGGCGCGACAAGCTCTGGACGGTCGCCGTGCTCCCGACGATGCACGTCTCCTGGGGACTCGGGTTCATCGCCGGTGTGCTCGGCGGCGCGCACGACACGGTCGACACATCACGCCTCGGCGACCGCAACACGCCGCTGCCGTGATCACCCCGCGTCGACGAACCCCTGATCGAGGATCCGGTTCACGACGCGCTCTGCCGCGTGACCGTCGTCGCGCGCGTTGAACGTCGCCCGCCACCGCGCGTACGCGTCGGCGAACAGCGACGGGTCGACGTCGAGGAGCGCGGCGACGAGCTCGTCCTGGGTCCGCACGACGGGGCCGGGAGCCCGCTCGACGAGGTCGAAGTAGAAACCGCGCAGCTCGCCACGGTAGCGCTCGAGGTCCGGCACGAGGAAGAACATCGGCTTGCCCGTCACCGAGTAGTCGAACATGACGGAGGAGTAGTCCGTGATGAGCGCGTCGGCGACGAGGAGCAGCTGCGACGTGTCGGGGAACCTCGTCACGTCGATCACGCGCGGGCCCTCGGCGTCGCGCCCGGGTTGCAGCGTGCGTGAGTGCCCGCGCACGAGCACGACGCTGTCGGTCGCTGCGGCGAGCTCGGCGGGATCGACGAAGTCCACGATCTCCGCGCGATCGTCGCGCCAGGTCGGCGCGTACAGCAGCACGCGCTCGTCGTCGCCGATCCCCAGCGCGCGGCGCGTGGCCGTGCCGTCCCCGTTCACGAGGACGTCGTTGCGGGGGTAGCCCTCGACCCACACCGGCCGGCGCAGGAAGGCGTACGCCTTGCGCAGGATTCGCTCCGCATACGGGTTCTGCGCGAGCAGCACGTCCCACCGACGCGATTCGCGGATGACCGCGGCCGCCCGGCGGGGGTCGAACCCGGGCCGGTGCAGCGCGAGGCGCTTGAGCGGGGTTCCATGCCACGTCTGCAGCACGACCTGCCCCTTGCGGCGCGCGAAGCGCCGGCGCAGCCAGTCGTTCACGACGAGCAGGCGCGCAGCGCCACGAGCGCGCCACCACTCGGGGCTGCCCTCGACGACCGGGATCGCGCCGTCGGGCACCTGCACCGACAGGTCGACGACGCTCCAGTAGCGCGTGACGTTCGGCGCGCGCTTGGTCAGCTCCCGGTCGATCGCCAGCGGATTGCAGCTCGCGTTGCGGCCGTAGAAGCTCTCGAAGAACACCGCGTTCTCCAGCCCGCCCGGCCGGGTCGCGTAGCGCCGCTCGAGTGCCGCCTGCCCCTCGCCGGAGTCGTACGCGGGGTCGATCGGCGGCCCCACGCGGACGACACCGCCCTCCAGGCTCGCGCGCAGAGTGCCGAGCTGGGTGAGCGGGACGGATGTCTCGACCGCCGTCTCGGCCCCGTCGGCGTCGATGAGGCGAAGCCGGTACTCCGCGACCGGCAGCGGCAGCTCCGGACCACCCCAGCGGGCCGCCCGCAGCGGGATCACCGCGCGCCAGGTCTTGCCGCGGCCCGTCAGCGCGCCGGTCGTCCGCGCGCGCGGGCCGACCAGTTCCACGGACTGCGGACGGGCGCCGGTGCCCGTCAGGATCAGGCTCGCCCCGCCGTCGGTCGAGAAGCGGGCGTCGGTCATCGGGTTCCCTTCGTCGGGGGTGGGGTCGGATGCCGCGAAGGCGGCGCGCTCCTCGAGCCGCCCGAGCCGGGCGCGCCGCGCCGCGCGAGCCCCGTCTCGATCGCACGGTACACCCTCTCGGTGTTGCGGCCGTCGCGGAACGCGTGCACGCGCGAGCTCAGGCGCTCGGCCCGAGCCACGCGCTCCGCGCGCGCGGCATCGTCGCCGAGGACGGCGTCGAGCTGCTCCACGAGACCTCGCCAGTCGGCGGACCAGTCGTCGCCCGCGACGTCGGAGAAGCGGCCGTAGAATCCCCGCCGGTGCCCGTAGGCCTCGACGTCGGGCGCGAGGAAGAGGGTCGGCAACGGCACGAGGGACGCGTCGAACGCGAGCGACGAGTAGTCCGTCACGAGAACGTCGAGGCCGGGCAGGAGCGGTGTGACGTCTGCCACGAGGTCGCTGCTGAGGGAGCGGACGCGCTCGGTCGGGAACGGCGGCCGGTACTCCCCCGCCCCGAGCGGATGCGAGCGCACGAGCAGCACGGCATCGTGGCGTTCGAGCGTGTCGACGATCGCGCGCCACCGCGCGGCATCCGGGATCGCGGGGTCCGGCTCGCCATCGCGCCAGGTCGGCGCGTACAGCACCAGCCGCGAACGCGGATCGAGCGGACCTGTCGCCTCGTCCATGCGCGCGCGGGCGGCGCTCCTGCGCACGGCAGGCTCTCCTCGCGAGAGCACGTCGACGCGCGGCTCGCCCGTCACGGGCACGCGCCCGTCCGGAAGGCCGAACGCCGACTCGAGCCGCGCGCGCACGAGGTGCGACGCCGCCGGCAGCACATCGATGCGCTGGGCCGCCGCACGGTACATCGCCGCGAGGCCTCGCCGCACGAGGACCGCGACGGCGCGCGGCAGTCGCGCCGGCGGACGCACCGTCTCGGACGAGTCCAGCCCGATCCGCTTGAGCGGGATCCCGTGCCACAGCTGCGCGACGAACGCGCCCGACACGGCGTACCGGTTGACGTCGCCGAACCCGTGGGTCACCACGACGACGCGGGCGCGCGCGGTGCGCCAGAAGCCCCGCAGGGAGGATTTGCGGACGGTCCGGATGCCGCGGGCCGCAGCATCCGCCTCTTCTCGCGCGTTCGCGACCAGCCACACCGCCGGCACGCGGCGCTCGGCCGCGACCTTCCACAACTCCAGCGCACCGTCGGCGACGCCGACCGCGCACCCGAAGACCCACTCGTCGCGCGAGCGCGGGATCACGAGCGTGGCGACGCGTCCGGCGGCGTAGAGCGGGATGCTCGCGAGCTTGCGCGCGTTTCCCGCGCCGAACGAGAAGGACGCCACCCCGCGAGCCTATCGCGGGGTGGCGTCCGGAGCCCTGGGGTGATCAGGGCTCGAGCGTGCCGAGCGTCACGTCGATGGTGTGCGACTCGCCGTCGCGCACATATGTGAGCGTCGCATCGCTCCCGCCTGCCGCCGCGCGAACCTGCGCGGTCAGGTCGACGGAGTCGGTGATGGGAACGCCGTTGAACTCGGTGACGACGTCGCCCACCTGCAGCCCGGCCTCGTCGGCCGCGCCGCCGGGGACGATCTCGGCGATGTGCGCACCGCTGATCGTCGAGCCCTCGACGAAGGCGGCGGACTGGACGCTCGCGCCGAGCAGGCCGTGGGTTGCCTCGCCGTTCTCGATGATCTCGTCGGCCACGCGCTTGGCGATGCCGGACGGGATCGAGAAGCCGACTCCGATCGAGCCGGAGCCCTCGGCCTGGCCGCCGCCCGCCGTCGCGATGGCGACGTTGATTCCGATGAGCCTGCCCTCGGAGTCGACGAGCGCGCCACCCGAGTTGCCCGGGTTGATCGCAGCGTCGGTCTGGATGACCGCGATCGAGATGGTCGCGGACGGTGCGTTCTGGCGCGGCCCCTGGCCGAAGTCGAATTGGAACGGACCCTCGCCCTCGCGCGGCGTGGGGCGGCCAGCATCGTCGTCGCCCTCGGCGTCGGGCACGGCTGCGGAGGCGATCTGGATCGACCGGTTGAGCGCGCTCACGATGCCCGTCGTGACGGTGTTCGACAGGCCCAGGGGCGCACCCACGGCGATCGTCTCATCGCCGACGTTGAGCTTCGACGAGTCGCCGAACTCGATGGGAGTGAGGCCCGACGCGTCCTGCAGCTTGATGACGGCGAGGTCGTACGTGGGATCGGTGCCGACGACCTCGGCGTCGTACACGCGTCCGTCCGACGTCGTGACGCGGATCTGGGCGTCGTTGGTCGCGCCGTCGAGGGTCACGACGTGCGTGTTCGTGACGACGTAGCCGTCCTCGGTGAGGATGACGCCCGAGCCGGTGCCGCCACCGGCGCCGCTCGTCGCCGAGATCGTGACGACGCTCGGCACGACCTTGGCGGCGATCGCAGTGGTCTGGTTGACCGAGTCGGGGTCGTTGATGGTCACGGTCGAAGGACCCGATGTCGCGACCGTCGGCGAGGGCGAGAACCAGTTCGCGCCGGCCCACGCGCCTCCGACGCCCGCCGCACCGCCCACGAGGGCTGCGGCGACCACGGCCGCCGCGATCGTGCGGCCGGCGCCCTTCTTCTCGGAGCGGGTGGTCTTGGTCGCACCGGTCGGCGTCGATGATCCGGATGCCTCGCCCGCCGGGCCGAGGGGAACCGTCGGGTTCGAGGACGTGTGGCTCGACGCGTGTGCGACGGGGTAAGCGGGGTAGGCAGGCTGGCCGGGGTGCGAGGCCTGCCCCGGGTAAGGCTGCCTGGCGTACGCCTGCGGGTGCGGCGGGCGCACGAACGCGTTGCCTCCGGGCTGACCGGGCTGACCGGGCTGGCCGGGCTGTGCGGGACGGCCGTACTGGCCCTGCTGCGCCCCGTACGGCGCGCCCGGGTGAGGTGCGCCGGCGGCCGGCGGCTGCCATGCGGGCTGCTGGGGCTGCGCGGACGGTGCCGGCGGCACGGTGGGTGTCGCGGACCCGGGGGCGTCCGTCGTGTTCTCGGGGGCCTGGGACGCGGGCTGCGCGGACTCGGCCGCAGGCTGCGGGGACTGGGACTCCGCCGCGGGCGGGTTCTCGGCCGTGGGCTGCGGGGATTCGGCCGCAGGCTGCGCGGCCTCAGCTGCCGGCTCACCCGCGGTGGGGTTCTGGTCGCTCTGGCGTCCCTCGTCGATCTCGCTCATTCGATGCTCCTTCGTGAAAGCCAGATACAGCGTGACGCGCGATGCTGTGCGTTTCTTATGTCGCCGCCCGGACACGCCTATGTGATCCTCTGAGCGCGCCGGAAACAAGGCCCCGAGAAGAGTAGCGTCTGAGGAATGCGACAGATTCCCGGCGCCTGGCTCCGAACAGCCCGGGGCGCGGGCCTCGTCGACGCGGACGGCACGGCTCGCCCGACCATCTTCGCCGAGATGAGCGCGCTCGCTGTGCGCACCGGCGCGATCAACCTGGGCCAGGGCTTCCCCGACGAAGACGGACCGGGTGAGGTGCTCGAGGCGGCGCGCGAGGCGATCGCGAACGGTGTCAACCAGTACCCGCCGGGTCGCGGCATCCGGACTCTCCTCCAGGCCATCGCGCAGCACCAGCAGCGCTTCTACGGACTCGAGCTCGACCCGGACCGCGACGTGCTGGTCACCGCCGGCGCGACCGAGGCGATCGCGGCGGCACTGCTCGCCCTGACCGACGGACCCGACGACGAGGTGGTCGTGTTCGAGCCGCACTACGACTCGTACGCGGCGTGCGTCGCGCTCGCGGGCGCGCGGCTCGTGACGGTGCCGCTGCGCGGCGACGACTTCCAGCCCGACCTCGACGAGCTCGCGCGGGCCGTGACGGACCGCACGCGCGTGATCCTCGTGAACGACCCGCACAACCCCACCGGAGCCGTGTTCTCTCGCGAGGTGCTCGACGAGGTCGTCCGGCTCGCCGACCGCCACGACGCGATCATCGTCACCGACGAGGTCTACGAGCACCTCGTGTTCGATCGCCCGCACGTGCCGATCGCGACGCTTCCCGGCGCGTGGGACCGCACGCTCACGATCTCCTCGGGCGGCAAGACGTTCTCGATGACCGGCTGGAAGATCGGGTGGGCGACCGGCCCTGCCGACCTCATCGACGCCGTGCTCGCCGTCAAGCAGTTCCTCACCTACGTCAACGGCGCGCCGTTCCAGCCCGCGATCGCGCTCGGCCTCGGCATGCCCGACGAGTTCTTCATCGGGATCGCCGACACGCTCCGCGCGAAGCGCGACGTCCTGGGCGCGGGACTTCGCGAGGCGGGCTTCGCGGTGCGCGTGCCGTCCGGGTCGTATTTCACGGTGGCGGATGCCGCTCCGCTCGGCGCGACGGACGCCGACGAATTCTGCCGGCGCCTCCCCGAGCGGGCCGGCGTGGTCGCGATCCCGCTGACCGCGTTCGCGACGCCCGAGCACCGCGGCGAGTACGCGACGCTCGTCCGGTTCGCGGCGTGCAAGCGCTTCGACGTGCTCGAGGAGGCGGCGTCGCGGCTCGCGTCCCTCGCGTCGCTCAGAACCTGACCCCGCAGCTCAGTCGCGCGGCACGACCCGCAGCCGCCGCAGCCGAAGCGACGGATTCACGCGACGCACGCGTTCGACGGCGTCGACGTCGAGGTGCGCGAGCGCGACGTCGGTGCCCGTGCCGACCGCCGCGATCTCGACCCCCTGCGGGTCGACGATCATCGAGTTGCCCACCCCGAGCGGCGGCGGGTGGTCGGCCGCGGCGACGTAGAGCGTGTTCTCTATCGCCCGCGCATGCAGGAGGGTTCGCCAGTGGTGCTCCTTGAGCGGGCCGCGCACCCACTCCGCGGGGACGAGGATCGCGTGCGCGCCGGCATCCGCCAGCATGCGTCCGACCTCCGGGAACCGCAGGTCGTAGCACGTCATGAGCCCGAACCGCATGCCGTCGACCTCGAAGGTCTCGGGCTCGCCGAGCTCTCCCGGCTCGACCCAGTCCGACTCCCGCTGACCGAATGCGTCGTAGAGATGCAGCTTGCGGTAGCGCGCCACCACGCCCGACTCGTCGACCGCGACGACCGCGTTGCGCACGCGCCGGCCGTCTCCCGCTCGTTCGAGCAGCCCCGCGACGATCGTCACGGCGTACGTCGACGCGAACGCCGTGAGCGCCCGCGTGAACGGACCGTCGATCTCCTGCGCGTTCTCGGCGAGCGACTGGTCGAACGGATCGATGAAGTAGCTCGAGTACTCCGGGAACACGACGATCCGCGCACCGCGCGAGGACGCCGTGGCGACGAGGTCGTCGATGAGGTCGAGGTTGGCCGCGGCATCCGCCGTCGGCGCGAACTGGGCGACGGCCACGGGAACGGCGACGGTCATCGGCCCGCCCTCTCGGAATGGCGGATGCGGATGACCACCGGCGCGATGACCCACAGCACGATGATGACCAGACCGAGGGCGACGGATGCCACGACCGCGGCGCCGTCCGACACGACGACGTCGAACACGAACGCGACCACGCCGACCAGCACGAGCGAGACCGTGACGAGCGACGTCACGAGAGCCGCGTGACCGTACGCGACGACACGAGGCTTCGCGAGCCGGCGGAAGAGCACGCGGTGGAGCGCGACCGGGGCGAGGGCGACGATCGCGGTGAGCGCGGCCAGCACGACGAGCGTGAGATACAGGAGTCGCTGACCCTCGTTGAGGTCGGCGAAGCCGGGCTGGAACGCGAGCGCGAGGAGGAAGCCGGTGAGGATCTGGGTGCCGGTCTGGAGGACGCGCAGCTCCTGGAGGACTTCGTTCCAGTTGCGGTCGGCGCGCTCGGCGGGCGTCTCGTTGCGGCCGTCGTCGACGTCGTCGGAGCCGACTCCGCGGAGGGAATCCATGGGGTAATCCTCGCGTCCAGGGGGCGAAAGGGGCAACCGCGGTCTGAGCACCTCGAAACCCGTGCTAGGCTTGGTTCTCGTGCCGCGGGGTGGAGCAGTTCGGTAGCTCGCTGGGCTCATAACCCAGAGGTCGCAGGTTCAAATCCTGTCCCCGCAACAAGAAGAAGGCCCCAGATCAGGGATTTCCTCCCGATCTGGGGCCTTTTGCATGGCTTCGTCACGGACGAAGTACGCTCAAGAGTACGCTTGAACGATTCGAACTCCCGTCACTGGCTGCTCGTTCGTTCGTGCTACCGCTGCCAGTCGTCGCGCTCGTTCTGCACCGGCGTCGGGGCAATGTCGGTGACGGCCCTGACGTTCGCGATGCGCTTCGCCTTGCGTTGCCTCGCAGCATCGAGCTTGTGGGTCTTGGCACCGCGGTGGATGCAGCCCATCCACGTCCGGTTCGGGCTGCGCGAGTGATTGCAGTCGCGCCTCGGCCCGGGATGCGGCACGGGGGGTGGCTAACCCCACCCCCCGGTATCCGGCTCGCCGCATGGACGCACCCGGAGCACCGTCCGTAGCCTGAGCGATGGCCGAACGAGCCGGGAGCACTGGGCATGGCATTCACGGGTGAGCGCACGCGCACGGCGACAGTGATGGGGCTGGTGGCACTGCTCGCGGGAGCGGGTGCGCTGATGGTCGCACCGAGTGCACCGCTGCTCGGCCCCGAAACCTCGGGCGACCCGGCGCTCGCGGCGGCGGTGCGCGCGGCGATCGACGACCCGATCGGATACAACGGGCTGTCCGTGGCGCTCATCGAGAACGGCGAGGTGCGCTACGCGGGGATCGGGCCGAGTGGCGCCCCGGGACATCCGCAGATCGACGAGCACACGCGTTTCGAGATCGGCTCGGCCACCAAGACCTTCACCGCCGCAGTGCTCGCCGACATGATCGCGAGCGGGCTCGTGCAGCCCACGAGCACCCTCGGCGAGCTGCTGCCGACCGCGGGGCCCGGCATCGCCGACATCACGCTCGAGGAGCTCGCGAGCCATCGCTCCGGGCTGCCGCGGCAGTACAGCGACGGGCTCGCCGAGACCTGGCGCGTGCTCTCCCTGCTCGCCGGCAACCCGGGCAATCCCTACGCGGGGCGCTCCACCGAGTGGATGAGCTCGGTCGTCGCGCCCACGGTCGTTCCCGACGCGAAGGCTGGCACCGTGGAGTACTCCAACGTGGGAATGAGTCTTCTCGGTCTCGCGCTCGCGGAGAGGGCAGGCACGGGGTATCCGCAGCTCGCGGCCGAGCGCGTCTTCGAACCGCTCGGCATGAGCGACACCGAGTTCATCCTCGAGGGATCGGACCTCCCTGCGAACGGCGCGATCGGCGATCGACCCAACGGTTCGTTCGCGGAGCCGTGGCGCGGTGACGGCTACATCCCCGCCGGCATCGGCACTGTCTCGAGCGCGCACGACATGGCCGCCTTCGTCTCCGCCGTGCTGGATGGCAGCGCTCCTGGCGTGGATGCCGCGACCCCGCGCTTCGACGTCAAGCACGGCCTGCAGGTCGGCTACGCCTGGGTCACGCTCGATGTGGACGGCACACCGATCACCTCGCACAACGGCGAGACCGGCACCTTCACGAGTTTCATCGGCTTCGATCCGGCGTCGAAGACGGGAGTGGTGGTGCTGAGCAATACCGCGCGGTCCGTGGACTCGGTGGGCATGCGGTTGCTCGGTGTCGAGGCGCTGCCCTACGAGCCCGAACTCGCCACCCTCGTCGTCACGATCGTGCTGCTCGTCGCTTCGCCCCTGTATCTGATCCTGTTGGCTCTTCGGCGCAAGCCCTACCGCTGGTTCCGTGCGGCGCCCGACCGGCTCCGGGTGATCGCGGCGGTCGCCGCCGGGGTCGCGACCCTCACGCTCGCACGCCTCGCTGGCAGCTGGCAACTCGTGCCCGGTTGGCTGTGGGCGGTGGCCGTCGTCGTTGCTGCGGCGGGAGTGGCGGGGCTCGTGTTGCGGTGGAGAGACTTGCGCTGGCGTGCTGGCGGTGCCGGGTGGTGGCGGTACGGCACGACCACTTTCGGTGTGCTCGCCTCGGCGGCGCTGCTCGCGCTCTCGCTCGCCTGAGCGCGGGGCCCGTCGGTCTCTCGGCAAGCGACCGCAAGGTGATCCTGCTGGCATCCGGTGCCTCTCGCACACCTTCTACAAGCTGCGCGAGCTGCGCAAGCACGAGGCGAGCGATCCCAGCCACATCTTCTCGGACGCCGCGCGCGAGGCCTCTACGGGCGAATCGAGTGGTTCAGGAACGGCATGCACAGCAAGGTGCTCGAGACCATGCCCGCGTTCCATAAGTTCCGCCCCGAGGCGATGTTCGGGCACTGGCTCATGGCGATCGGCGCGGTGGGGAGGAGAACTGCACGGTTCGCGGCGTCCGGATGGCGACGTGCTCGTGGCTGGTGACGGTCGCGAGGTCGGTGTCGACGAGGCGATCCACCTGCCGCCGTCGGAACCTCAACTACGCGAGCCGCACCGAGGAGTTCATGACCAGGCTCCCCGCCGCCCCGATCTACTTCCACAAGCCCAGAGGGGACCGCGCGCCGCGCAGCGGCGTGTGATGCCGCCTTCTCTGTCTTCCCTACCGCTGCGGATCCAGCACGGCGCTGATGTCGTCGAGGAACCGAGTCACGAGCTGGAGCTCCTCGTCGCTGTAGCGATCGGCGAGCTCCCGCATGCCCCGCAGGCGTGCGCCGAAGTGGCGGTAGAACTCCTGTCGGGAGGTGTCCGTCAGGACGACCACTCGCGCGCGGCGGTCTCGCGGGTGCGGCTGACGTTCGACGTGGCCGGCCGCCTCGAGCCGGTCGAGAAGCTTGGTCGTGGACGCGGTCGTGATGCGCAGGTGACGCGCGACGTCGTGCGGACTGACGGTCTCGCCGCGCTGCTCGCGCATGATCATCATGCGCATGGCCGCGAGGTCGGTGGCGTTCATGTCCATGTCGCCCTTCATGCCACCGTGCATGCGGTCCATGGCGTCGCTGAACGCTCGGATCGCCTGGAGCAGCTCCATGACGTAGCGCTCGTGGCCGCTTTCGGCAAGCCCGGGATAGGACACGTGGACACTCCTTACACTCGCCTGTATCATCGGCGAAAACATTCACTAGCTAAACTAGCAATTTCACGAGCCGATCGGGGGACGGCATGACCGAACAAGACCTCGTCGTGCTGCTGGACGACGCGGGAGAGGCGATCGGCACCGCGCCGAAGTCGAGCGTTCACGGCACCGACACAGCCTTGCACCTGGCGTTCTCCTGCCACGTCAGAAACTCGGCGGGTCACGTTCTCGTCACCCGCCGCGCACTGGGGAAGACCACATGGCCGGGTGTGTGGAGCAACTCGTTCTGCGGGCACCCGCGTCCGGCGGAGCCGGTCGTTGCGGCGGTGCACCGCCGCGCCGAGCACGAGCTCGGAATCACGATCACGGACTTGGAGCTCGCCCTCCCCCTCTTCCGCTACCGTGCGACCGACGCGAACGGGATCGTCGAGCACGAGGTGTGCCCCGTCTACCTGGCGCGCACCGACGACGTGCCCGAGCCCAATCCGCGCGAGGTGAGCGAGGCCCGCTGGGTCGACCCCGCCGACCTCGCCGCGTCGCTCGCCGCCACGCCCTGGGCGTTCAGCCCATGGCTCGTGCTGCAGGCGCAGCAGCTTCGCCTCTTCGGCGCGGCGCCCGAACCGGCGCCCGCCGTCGCCCGCGCATCATGATCCAGACGGATCGCCGCACGGACGACGCGATCGCGGCGGCGCTCTCGCGGATCCGCACTCGCGCCGAGCCGCTGGGCGGCGGATTCGCACGGCTCGCGGACGCGATCGGCCGCGCCGCGTCGGGAGGCAAGCGGCTGCGGCCCGCACTCGTCACCGCCTCGTTCGCCGCGTTCGGCGGACGCTGCGACGACACTCCCGCCGTCTTCCCCGTCGCCGCAGCATTCGAGCTGCTGCACACCGCCTTCGTCGTCCACGACGACGTGATCGACCACGACACGCTTCGGCGCGGTGTCCCCAACGTGGCCGGCGAGTTCCGCCTGCTCGCGGGCGCCCGGGGCGCGGATGCCGAAGGACAGGAGACCCTCGGCGACGCCGCGGCGATCCTCGCGGGCGACCTGTTGCTGCACGAGGCGTCGCGCCTCATCGCCACCGCCGAGGTCGACGCCGTCACCCGCGAGCGGCTCTTCGCGCTCTACGACGACGCCGTGTACGTGTCCGCGGCCGGCGAGCTCGCAGACGTCGAGCACGCCGTCTCGGACGACTGCCCCGACACGAGCTCGATTCTCGACGCGACCTTCAACAAGACGGCCGTGTACTCGTTCCGCGCTCCGCTGCAGGCGGGCGCGGCGCTCGCGGGCGCGTCGTCGAGCGCGCTCGACGCCGTCGGCGCGGCGGGCGGATGCCTCGGACTCGCGTTCCAGCTCGTCGACGACCTCATCGGCACGTTCGGAACCCCGGCCCAGACAGGCCGCGACGTCGGCGTCGACCTGCGCGAGGCCAAGCGCACGCCGGTCGTCGCGCTCGCTCGTGGCACGCGCGAATGGGCGCGCGTGAGCGACGCGATCGCGGTGGCTCACACCGGCCCCGTCGCGATCCGCGAGGCGCAGCGCGCCCTGGAGGCCAGCGGCGCCCGCGCACGGGTCGCCGCGCTCGTCGACGAGACGCTCGCCGACGCGGCCCACGCGGCCACGGCCCTGCCGGGCGAGGCATCCGCGCTCATCGACTCGCTGTCCACCGCGATCAGGGAGCGGATCCCATGAAGCGCGACCGCACGGCGCCCACGGGCATCGCCCTGTACGACCGGACGGCGACGGATGCCTCCGCCGCCGTGATTTCGGCGTACTCGACCTCGTTCGCACTCGCGTGCCGCCTGCTCGGTCCGCGTCCGCGTCCGCACGTGCGCAACGTCTACGCGCTCGTGCGCGTCGCCGACGAGGTCGTCGACGGGCCTGCAGCCGCGGCCGGACTCGACCTCGCGACGCAGCGCCGCGTGCTCGACGACCTCGAGGCCGAGACCCTCGCGTCGATCGAGCGAGGATTCAGCGTCAACCTCGTCGTGCACGCCTTCGCGGCGACGGCGCGCGAGACGGGCATCGACGCCTCTCTCGTCCGTCCGTTCTTCGCCTCGATGCGCACCGACCTCGAGACGGCTCATCACGATGCGGCGTCGCACGACGCATACGTCTACGGGTCGGCGGAGGTCGTGGGGCTCATGTGCCTGCGCGTGTTCGTGAACGCAGGTCGGCCGCATCCGATCGATCCCGACCCCGACCTGCGCGACGGCGCGCGTCGCCTCGGCGCGGCGTTCCAGGAGCTCAACTTCCTGCGCGACCTCGACCATGACGCCGGCGCCCTCGGGCGCGACTACCTCGACCTCGGCTCGCGAGGCACCCGCGCCGAAGTGCTCGACCGCATCGACGCCGACCTCGCCGCGGCCGCGTCCGTGATCCCCCGACTGCCCGCCGACAGCCGTCGGGCGGTGACCGCCGCCCACGACCTCTTCGCGGCGCTGTCCGCGCGCCTGCGGCGCAACGCCGACGGCAGCGGACGCGTGCGCGTGCCCGACTCCGTCAAGGCGACGCTCGCGGCACGGGCATGGCTGGGCTTCGCTCCGCGGACGGTCCGCGCGTGACGCCGCCCGCCGCCGGCGCGCATCGCCCGGCCATCGTGATCGGCGCGGGCGTCGCAGGCCTCGCGACCGCGGCGCTGCTCGGCGCCGAGGGCTGGGACGTGACCGTGCTCGAGGCGCGCGACGAGGTCGGCGGCCGCGCGGGCGTGTGGCAGCGCGACGGCTTCGTCTTCGACACCGGTCCGAGCTGGTACCTCATGCCGGAGGTCTTCGAGCACTTCTTCCGCCTGCTCGGGACGACCGCCGCCGAGCAGCTCGACCTCATGCGCCTCGACCCCGCCTACCGCGTGTACGGGCCTCCGGGAACAGGCGACCCGATCGACGTCGTCTCGGGCCGAGCCGCGTCGACCGCCCTGTTCGAGAGCCTCGAGCCGGGCGCCGGCGCCGCCCTCGGCGCGTACCTCGACTCGGCCGCCGACGCGTACGAACTCGCCGTCTCACGGTTCCTCTACGACACGTACTCGACGACGACGGGACTGCGCGACCCCACGCTGTTGAGGCGCCTGCCGCGGCTTGCGCCCCTGCTCACGCGCAGCCTCGCGGATCATGTGGAGCGGCGGTTCGAGCATCCGCGTCTTCGTCAGATCCTCGGCTACCCCGCCGTCTTCCTCGGCACGTCGCCGTACGCCGCGCCGAGCCTGTACCACCTGATGAGCCACCTCGACCTCGCCGACGGCGTGCTGTACCCGCGCGGCGGGTTCGGCGAGGTCGTCCGCGCGCTCGAGCGCCTCGCGACCGAGCACGGCGCGGTCATCCGGACGAACTCCCGTGTCGCGCACATCACGACGACGGATGCCGCGGCCACCGGCGTCCGCCTGGCCGACGGCCGCGCGCTCGACGCCGACCTCGTCGTGTCGACCGCCGACCTGCATCGCACCGAGACAGAGCTGCTCCCGCCGAGCCTGCAGAGCTACCCCGAGCGTTGGTGGACGAAGCGCACGCCCAGCCCCGGCGCGCTCCTGCTGCTCCTCGGAGTCGAGGGAGAGCTCTCGCAGCTCGCGCACCACACGCTCGTGTTCACGGACGACTGGCGCGCGAACTTCGCCGACGTCTTCGGCGCCGGGGCACGCATCCCCGACCCCGCGTCCCTGTACGTCTGCCGCCCCAGCGCGACCGATCCGTCGGTCGCGCCGCCCGGGCACGAGAACCTCTTCGTGCTCGTGCCCGTCCCGGCCGAGCCCGGGCTCGGGCGCGGCGGCGTCGACGGCGCGGGCGACCCGGCCATCGAGGCCGCTTCCGACCGCGTGATCGCGCAGATCGCGTCTTGGTGCGGCATCCGCGACCTCGCCGACCGCATCGTCGTGCGCCGCACGATCGCACCCGGCGACTTCGCCGCGGATTATGGCGCGTGGCGCGGCAACGCGCTCGGCCTCGCCCACACCCTCCGCCAGAGCGCCCTGTTCCGGCCGCGCACGACCTCGCGCAAGGTGTCGGGGCTCGCCTACGCGGGCGCGTCGGTGCTGCCCGGGATCGGCGTGCCGATGTGTCTCATCTCGGCCGAGCTCGTCGTGAAGGGCCTGCGCGGCGACCGTTCGCCCGGACCGCTGGCCGAGCCCGTCTCCGTGGGGACGTGACGGATGCCGGGCGCCTACCTGCTGGCGATCCTCGTGTCCGCGGCGGCGATCGTCGCGCTCGACGCGCGGTTCCGCCTCGCCGCATGGCGCGCTCGGGGTCGCACGCTCGTCGCGGTTGCCGTCGGGACGGTGTTCTTCATCGCGTGGGACCTCGTGGGGATCGCGGCCGGCGTGTTCGTCAAGGGCGACAGCCCGCTCTACCTCGGCATCGACCTCGCGCCGCACCTGCCCGTCGAAGAGCCGGTGTTCCTCGCGTTCCTGTGCTATCTCGCACTCGTGGCGTGGGCGGCCGCGCGGCGCTTCCTCGAGCGATCCTCGGCGTCGAGCGGGCAATGGAACCGCGCTGCAGGAGACACGGGGGGCGAACGATGACGTACGTGCTCCTCTCCCTTCCTTTCCTGGTCATCGCGGCGGCGACGACCCTAGCGACAGCCCGTCGGTCGGGCTTCGCGAGGCGCATGGCCGCCTCCGGCATCGCCGCGGTCGTGCTCGTCGTGCTGACAGCGGTGTTCGACAACGTCATGATCGGCGTCGGACTCTATTCGTACCCCGCCGAGCACCTGAGCGGGCTGCGCATCGGGCTCGCTCCGATCGAGGACTTCGCCTACCCCCTCGCCGCGGCGTTCCTCGTGCCGGCCGTCTACACGCTCACGCGGCGCCACCAGGGGCGCTCATGAGCCTGGACGGGCGCGTGGGCGCGGCATCCGCCCTGCGTCAGCTCGTGATCGCATCGCGACCCGTGAGCTGGGTCAACACCGCCTACCCGTTCGCGGCCGCGTACCTGCTCACCACCCGCGACATCGACGCCTCGCTCATCGTGGGCACGGTGTTCTTCCTCATCCCGTACAACCTCGCGATGTACGGGATAAACGACGTGTTCGACTACGAGTCGGATCTGCGGAATCCGCGCAAGGGCGGCGCGCACGGCGCGGTGCTCGACGTGCGCCTCCACCGTACGACACTGTGGACGGCCGGCCTCCTGTGCCTGCCGTTCGTCGTGTTCCTCGTGGTCGCCGGGTCGCCCTGGTCGTGGGTGGTGCTGGCCGCGAGCCTGTTCTTCGTCGTCGCGTACAGCGCTCCCCCGCTGCGGTTCAAGGAAGTGCCGTTCGCGGACTCAGTGTGCAGCAGCATCCACTTCTTCTCACCCGCGGTGTACGGCCTCGTGCTCGCGGGCGCCGCGTGGAGGTGGCAGCTCGCGGCGGTCATCCTCGCGTTCGCGCTGTGGGGAGTCGCGTCGCACGCGTTCGGCGCGGTGCAGGACGTCGCGGCCGACCGCGCGGCCGGCATCCGCTCGATCGCGACGCAGCAGGGCGCCCGCTGGACCGTGCGCTTCGCGCTCGCGTGCTACGCGGCATCCGGTCTCGTGATGCTCGCGACCGCATGGCCCGGCCCTCTCGCGGCCCTGCTCGCGGTGCCCTACATCGCGACGGTGTGGCCGTTCCGAGCGGTGACGGATGCCACGGCCCAGGAGGCCGTCCGGGGGTGGCGCCGGTTCCTGTGGCTCAACCAGTTCACGGGATTCGCCGTGACGCTCCTGTTGATCTGGTGGTGGCTGCTCACCTCGGCGTGACGCGCCGTGCGGTCGCCCGGGGTCACGCCGAGGTGGACGAGGTCAGCCGCCCAGTTCGAGGAGCTTCTCGACGGCTGCGGTGAGCCGCTCATCGGCCTCGCCGAATGCCGCCCAGTCGCCCTTCTGCAGCGCCGCCTCGCGGTCGAGCAGTGCCTGGCGGGCCTCCTGCAGGGCGGCCTCGTACTCGTCCGCCGGCGGAGTCGGCTCGGCCGTCTCACCCGGGTCGGGCGTCGGCGTGGGCTCGGGCGTCGGCGTCGGGCCCGGGGTGGGCGTCACGTCCGCGTCACCGGTCGAGGCACCCGATTCGCCGCCGAACAGGGCGTCGAGCGCTTCTTGCAGCGTGTCCTCGAACGCGACGTCGGCGCCGAACGAGACCAGCACCTTCTGCAGCAGCGGCAGCTGCGTGCCGCCCGTCGACTGCACGAACACAGGCTGGACGTACAGCAGACCGCCGCCGACCGGCAGGGTCAGCAGGTTGCCGTTGCGCACCTCGGACGAGCCGAGCTGGAGCACGTTGATCTGATCGGCGATCGTCGGATCGGAGTCGAACGTGTTCTGCACCTGGCCGGGGCCCGGAACCGGGGTGTCGGCGGCGATCTCGAGCATGCGCAGCTTGCCGTAGTCCTCGGATTTCACGCCCGCTTCACCGCCCGCATCGGAGTCGACGGCGAGATAGCCCATCAGGACGTTGCGCGCGGCTCCCTCGGAGGACGGGATGAAGGTCGTGAACATCGAGAACGACGGCGCCTCCTGACCGGGCATCTGCATGGTCAGGTAATACGGCGGCTGCAGGCGCTGGTCGTTCTGCGGGTCGTTCGGCGTCTGCCAGCGGTTGTCCTGGTTGTAGAACGAGCGCGCGTCGTCGACGTGGTACACGCCGACCATGGCGCGCTGCACCTTGAAGAGGTCGGTCGGGTAGCGCACGTGGCTCATGAGCTCGGCCGACATGTCGTCGATCGACTTGACGGTCGACGGGTAGATCGTCTGCCACGCCTGGAGGATCGGGTCCTCCTCGTCCCACGCGTAGAGCGTGACCGAGCCGTCGTAGGCGTCGACGGTGGCCTTCACCGAGTTGCGGATGTAGTTGATGTCGTCGAGCGAGAAGCGCGGCGCGGTGTTGTTCGAGTCGGCGATCGCCTGCTGCAGGCTCACCTGCGTCGAGTACGGGTACTTGTCGCTCAGCGTGTAGCCGTCGACGATCCACACGATGCGGCCGTCCACGACGCTCGGGTACGGGTCGCTGTCGAGCTCGAGGTATGGCGCCGCCTTGCGCACGCGCGTGAGCGGGTCGCGGTCGTAGAGGATCTGCGACTCCTCGTTCACACCGTCCGAGAACAGGATCTGCTCGGACTGGAACTTGAGCGCGTAGATCAGCCGGTTGAAGACATTGCCGACGCTCGGTCCGCCGTCGCCCTCGAACGTCGTCCGGGTCTCGTTGGAGCCCT
The DNA here is from genome assembly GCF_013409785.1 of Microbacterium immunditiarum. Lineage (NCBI taxonomy): Bacteria > Bacillati > Actinomycetota > Actinomycetes > Micrococcales > Microbacteriaceae > Microbacterium > Microbacterium immunditiarum. The sequence continues at coordinate 2,125,866 of NZ_JACCBV010000001.1, read as the reverse complement.
CGTCGGTGCCGCGCGGGTAGTCGAGCTCGACGGGCTCCGTCCCCTCGGGCGCACCCACGATCGAGTACGTCGGCGAGAACTCGCCGAAGTACACACGTGGCTGGAAGCCCTCCTGCTGGGTGAGGAAACCCGCGGACGGGATCCCGCGCTCGAGGAACACGGGCTCGCCGTCGGTCGTGCGCTCGTTGCCCGCGGCCGCGACGATGCCGTAGCCGTGTGTATAGATGAGCGATGTGGACTCCCACGACGACGAGGCCGCGCCGAGCTGGTTCATGTTGAGCTCGCGCACCGAGACGATCGTGTCCTGCGAGTTGCCGTCGATCATGTAGCGGTCGACGTCGAGCGGGTCCTGGAACTGGTAGTACGAGCGGTACTGCTCGAGCTGCCGCACAGCGGGGCTCACGACGCCCGGGTCCATGATGCGGATCTGGGCGGTCGTCTCCGCGTCTTCGCGGAGCTGGCCGGCCTCGGCATCCGTCTCCGCCTCGAACGGCATCTTCTCGAGCGTGTCGATGCCGTATGCGGCCTTCGTGCCCTCGAGGTTGCGTTCGTAGTACTGGCCGTCGAGGCTCAGCTGGTTCGGGCGCACCTGGAACGTGTTGACGACCCAGGGGTATCCGACGCCGACGACGATCGCCGAGACGATGAGCAGACCTGTCGCGATGAGCGGGTACCGCCAGCGGCCGATGACAGCCGTCACGAAGAAGAGCACGGCGACGAACGCCGCGACGATCGCGAGGATCGTCTGACCCGGGATCACCGCCTGCGTCTCGGTATAGCCGGCGCCGGTGATGCGGCCGAGCGCGCCCGGCTCGACGAGGGTCTTGTACCGGTCGAGCCACAGGCTCGCGCCCTGCACGAGCAGGTAGAGGCCCGCGAGAACGGCGAGCTGGATGCGCGCGGCCTTCGAGATGCGCAGTTCGCGCTGGCCGATGCGCACAGAGCCGTAAAGGTAGGAGACGAGCGCGGTGACGAGCAGGCACACGAGCAGAACCGCAGACACGAAGCCGAGCACCGCGCTGTAGAACGGCATCGCGAAGAGGTAGAAGCCCGTGTCGAGGCCGAACTCCGGGTCGGTCGTCGACGTGGCGACGCCGTTGAACCACAGCCACGTGGTCTCCCACTGCGCCGAAGCGGCGAAGCCGGCGAAGAAGCCGAAGAAGATCGGGATCCCCCACATCGCGAGGCGGCGCAGCGGCTCGACGACCTCCTGGTACCGGTCGAGCTGCGAGCTCAGTCGCGCGTACACCGGACGAAGGCGGTAGGCGAGCTGGATCGCGCCCCACACGGGGACCGCCATGCCGAGGAACCCGATCGCGAACATCACGACACGGGCGACCCACTGCGTGAGAAGCACGCCCTGATAACCGAGCTGCTCGTACCACAGCCAGTCGGCGTAGAGGTTTCCGAAGACGAAGAACCCCACCACGAGCGCGGCGATGATCGCGATCGTGATGGCGATTACCCGTCGGGATCGGGATGGTGTGGCCCTGGTCGGCGCGGGGGTCGTGGTCACCTTCTCATCCTAGGCGGGCGGGCCGGGCGGCGGCTGACGGGACGGCGGAACCCGCAGGCAACGTTCAGCGCTCGCTAAAGCAGAGACGGCGTCAACCGACCATGCACGTGGGCAGCGCGTCGACGTCTCCGTCCTCGCGCACGGCGTCGAGCACATCCAGCGCACCATCGAGATCCTCGACCGCGAACACGCGCAGGCCGTCCGGCACATGGCCCACGACCTCGTCGCAGTTCGCCTCGGGCGCGAGGAACCAATCGGCGCCCGCGTCGACCGCTCCCCACATCTTCTGACGGATGCCGCCGATCGGCCCGACCTCGCCGGCGGCGTCGATCGTGCCGGTGCCCGCGACACGCTCGCCGCCGTTGAGCTCGCCCGGTGTGAGGGAGTCGATGATGCCGAGCGCGAACATCATGCCCGCGCTCGGGCCGCCGACGTTGTTGAGCTGGATCGTCACGTCGATCGGGAAGTCGTAGTCGTTCGTGAGGGTGACGCCGATGAGCCACGTCGTCTCGCCCTCGACCTCGGTCTCGCGAGGCGTGATCGAGACCCTCTGCTCCTCGCCGTCGCGCAGGATCGTCACCTCGACCGGCGCGCCGCCGCCCTCGTTGATGATCTCGCGGAGGGCCGTGGCATCCGTCGCCTCTCGTCCGTCGGCCTCGAGGATCACGTCACCCGCCTCGAGGGCGCCCTCGGCGGCCGAGTCCTCGATGACCGAGTGCACGAGAAGCGTGTGCCCGACGTCGAGGCCCAGCTCGCTGAGTGCGGCCGCGGTGGCTTCCTTCTGCGAGTCGACCATCAGGGCCGCGCTCTGCTCGTTGCGCTCCTCCGAGGTCTGACCCTCGGGGAAGATCGCGTCGATCGGCAGCACGGCGCGGCTCGGCTGGAACCACGCGATGGCGAGCTCGAACCACGATGGCGTGCGCTCGCGGTTGCCCACGACCTGGACGGTGAGCAGATCGAGCGCACCGGCGGTCGGGAACGTCTCGGCGCCCTCGATCGAGATGAGCGGCACATCGGTGCCGTCGGCCGAGCGCGCGGTGCCGAGCGTGTTGTACACGGGTCCGGGCTGCTGGATGACGTACGAGGTGGGCAGGAAGGTGATCACCAGCAGCGCGACCAGCGCGATGGCGAGCGCCCACGATCCCGCGGCAACGGAAGGCGTCATGCGACGGCGGCGGGGCGCGGGAGAGATCGTCACGTTCTCGTCGAACAGGGCCACGGGGGTCTTTCTCACTCGGTCGTTCGCGACCGGCGTAAGGCGAGGGATCGCTGCCGGGCAATGCGACGAAGGGCTGCGACTAGCGTAGAGCGCAACTCGATGACCCTGCTGAAAGGCGGCTGAAGTGGCAGACGACGAACGCAGCCCCGAGGACGAGTTCCGCGAGATGATCCGGCAGCTGTTCGGCGGCGCGGGCGAGATCGATCCCGAGCAGCTGTCGCGCCTGTCCGGCCTGGAGATCGACCCCGCGATGATGCAGGCGGTCATGCGGCAGCTCCAGGACGCCTTCTCCGGCGACGGGTCGATCTCGTGGGACCTCACGCGCCGCCAGGCTCTGCACATCGCGAATCAGGACGGCCTGGCGATCACGCAAGGCCAGCGCGCGGACCTCGACCAGGCGTTCGCGCTCGCCGACCTGTGGCTGAGCGAGGCGACCACCATCTCCGAGCTCGCGAAGGCGCCGCAGCCGATCACGCGCGGCGGCTGGGTCGAGGCGACGCTGCCCGTGTGGCAGGAGCTCGCCGAGCCGGTCGCCACGAGCATCGCCGACGCCCTGACCGCCGCCCTCAGCGACCAGGCGCCCGAAGACATGCAGGGCCTCGTCCAGGGCGCGGGGCGCATCATGCGCACCGTCGGCGGCTCGCTGTTCGCGACGCAGCTCGGGCACGTCGTCGGCAGCCTCTCGAAAGAGGTCGTGGCGGGCGGCGACGTCGGCATCCCGCTCATGCCCGACGGCGAAGCGGTCATCCTCCCCCAGAACTTCGCGGACCTCGGGCGCGACCTCGAGATCCCGGACGACCAGCTCGCCCTCTATCTCGCGGCCCGCGAGCTCGCCCACGCGCGGCTCTTCCGGCACGCGCGCTGGCTGCGACTGCACGTCATCTCGCAGGTGACCGAGTACGCCCGAGGGATCCACGTCGACACGAGCGCTCTCGAAGAGCTCGCCTCGCGCTTCGACCCGTCCGAGCCCGAAGAGCTGCGCAACGCGATCGAGAGCGGCGCGTTGCTGCCGACGCGCTCCGAGACGCAGGTCGAGGCGCTGCGCCGGCTCGAGAACCTCCTCGCCACGATCGAGGGATGGGTCGATGTCGTGACCGCCGCGGCGACGTCGCGACTGCCGTCCGCGCCGCGCATCGCCGAAGCGGTGCGCCGCCGCCGCGCGGTGGGCGGCCCCGCTGAGCAGGCGCTCGGGTCACTCGTCGGCCTCGAGCTGCGCCCGCGCCGCATGCGCGAGGCGGCGGCGATGTGGCAGGCGGTGACGGATGCCGTCGGAGTCGCCGCTCGCGACTCGCTGTGGGACTACCCCGACCTCATGCCCACCGCCGACGACATCGACGACCCGGCCGCGCTCATCGCGCGGCTCGAGGCGCGAGCCCGCGGCGAGGAGCCGGCACCGGACGCGTTCGACGACGCGCTCGCGCAGCTGCTCGAGGCGGAGAGCGGCTCGCGGACGGATGAGGCTTCGGGCGAGAAGGGCGAGGCGCCCGACGAGGACGAGGGCGACGGTCCTGCGGAGGAGGATCCGCACCCGGGCGGCCGCCCGATCTGAGCAGGCTCGGAGTGGGCGGCATCCGTTCCTCCCCAGCCGTACCGGTGGGCGGTGCCCGGCCGGCGCATGTGGACAGCAAGTCGACGGATGCCGCGCCGGGCCATCATCGGGGAATGCTCCGCCTGCACCCCGCGAACCCTCCCCTGTGGCGCGATGCGACGACCGTCCAGTTCGGCGTCGACGCCGTCGTGATCCTCGAGCACCCGCTGCCGTGGCAGGAGCGGCTGATCGCCGAGCTGGAGCGCGGAGTGCCGCAGGCGGTGCTCGAAGGACTCGCCTCCGCTCTCGGCGCGACGCCGGACGCGACGGCCGCGTTCCTCGCCCTCGTGAGCCCGGCGCTCGCCGACGAGCCTCCCCCGCCGCGCAGGCTCGTCGTCGTCGCCGCCGTCGGCGTCGCTCCCGAGACGGTCGAGGCCGCCGTGCAGGCGATGTCGTCGAGCGGGCGCTTCGCGGTCGAGCGGGCATGGCGGCCGGCGGATGCCGCATCCGACGCCGACGCCGTGTTCGTGCTGCTCGCGCACCACGTCGTCCATCCGCGCGATGCCGCCGCGCTCATGCGATCCGACGCCGTGCACGTGCCGATCGTGTTCTCGGGATCGCGCACCGAGATCGGACCGGTCGTCGTGCCCGGAGTCACATCGTGCCTCGCGTGCGAGGCCGCGCATCGGCGTGACGCCGATCCGGCGTGGCCACAGCTCGCGGCACAGCTCGTCGGGCGGCGCAGCGTCCCCGTCGATCCGGCCGAGGCCTGGGAGGCGGGGCTCACCGCCGCGCGACTGCTCGACCAGGTGCTCGGGGTCAGCGCGCAGCGGAGCCTCGGGTCGGAGTCCTCGTCGGTGATCCTCCCCGCCGGCTCGCCCCTGCGGTCGATGCGGTCGCACGTGCCTCACGCAGACTGCGGCTGCCGATCTCCTGCAGGAACCGCGACGGACGCCGATCCCGCGCGCCGCGAGACCACGACAGCTCGAGCGTTCGCGCGGCCCGCGTGATCCCGACGTACGCGAGCCGGCGCTCCTCGTCGACCTGCTCGAACGTCGTCGCGTACCCGATGGGCAGCAGGCCCTCGGCGAAGCCGATGAGGTGCACGTGGTCCCACTCGAGCCCCTTCGCCGCGTGGAGCGTCGACAGCGTCACCGTGCGGAGCCCCGGCTCATGGTGCGCCTTCGCCCGCGCGAGGAGGTCGTCGGTGAACGCGCGCAGGCTCGTGCCGGCGGGCGCCTCCTCGGCCAGGCGCAGCAGCGCCGCGCGCGCCTCCCATGCGTCGCGCAGGGCTCCGCCCGCCTCGGGCGGCTCGTCGGTGAGTCCCAACGAACGCAGCACATCGCGCACGACGTCGACGAGGCCCGATTCAGTCGGGGCGACGGATGCCCCGCGCAGCGCCATGATCGCCTGGCGCACCTCCGGGAGGTCGAAGTAGCGCTTGCCGCCCAGCACGGTCGCCGCGATGCCGGCATCGGCGAGCGCGCGCGCGATCTCGACCGACTGCGCGTGAGACCGGTACAGCACCGCGATCCGGCGCGGATCCACGCCCGCGGCGATGCGGGCCGAGATCGCCGCCGCCGTGCCGCGGGCCTCGCCCCCGTCGTCCTGGTACCCGGTGACGGTCGGCGTCGGGCCGGGTTCGACGTCGCCCGCAGCCTCGAGGTGGAGGGCGCCGGGGCGGCCGCGCATCAGCTCGTTCGCGACGGCGAGGATCGAGGCATCCGACCGGTAGTTGGTCTCGAGCCGCACGACTCTCGCCCCCTCGTGCCGGCGCTCGAAGTCGAGGAGGAAGCGCGCGTCGGCGCCCGCGAACGAGTAGATCGTCTGGCTCGCGTCGCCCACGACGCACACGTCGCGGCGGTCGCCGAGCCACAGCTCGAGCAGGCGGTGCTGCACGGGCGAGACGTCCTGGAACTCGTCGACCGTGAAGTGCCGGTACTGCTCGCGCACCGCCCCGACGACGGTCGGCTCGGCCTCGAGCATGCCCGCGCATGCGAGCAGAACGTCTTCGAAGTCGAGCTGGCGACGCTCGTCCTTGAGCTTCTCGTACGCGCGCTGCAGATCGGCGACGCGCGAGACGTCGAGGTGCCCGACGCCGCCCGCACGCGCCGCAGCGTACTCGTCGATCGTGCGCATCGTGACCTTGCGCCACTCGATGCCCGAGGCGACGTCGCGGAGGGTCGCGACGTCGAGGTCCATGCCGATCGAGTCGGCGGCGTGCGCCAGCAAGCGCACCTTGTTGTCGACGATCGTCGGCGGTCGGTCGCCCGCGAGCGTCGGCCAGAAGAAGTTCAGCTGCGCGAGCGCCGCCGCGTGGAACGTCCGAGCGGAGACGCCCTCGACGCCGAGGGCGTGCAGACGCCCCCGCATCTCGCCCGCCGCCTTCGCGGTGAACGTGACCGCCATGACGCGTCCCGGCGAGTACGCGCCCGTGTCGACCCCGTGCGCGATGCGGTGCGTGATGACCCGGGTCTTGCCGGTGCCGGCGCCGGCGAGCACGACGACGGGCCCCCGAAGGGTCGTAACGGCTTCGAGCTGGCGCTCGTCGAGACCGGCGAGTGCTCCGCCGCTCATGCCAGACCCGCGTGCCAGTCCGAGATCAGCCGGTGCGCGATCGACGCGGGACCCGGGAGCAGGATGTCGCTCTCCCCCCGCAGGCCGCTCCCGATCTCGTCCCGGTCGAACCACCGCACCTCGACGATCTCCTCACCGTCCGCGCGTGCCCTGTCGTCGTCAGCGGCCGTCGCGAGGAACCCGAGCATGAGGCTGCGCGGGTACGGCCACGCCTGCGAGCCGCGGTAGCGCAGGTCGACGACGTCGACGCCCGCCTCCTCGCGGAGCTCGCGCACGATGGCCGCTTCGAGCGACTCGCCCGCCTCGACGAAGCCCGCGAAGCACGAGAACCGGTTGGCGCCCCACAGCGCATTCGAGCCGAGGAGCAGCCTGTCGGGGTCGGTCGCGCTCGTGATCGCGACGATCACGGCGGGGTCCGTCCGCGGGAAGTGCTCGCGCCCGCACGAGGGGCACGAGCGCGCCCAGCCCGACATCGTCACGAGCGTGAGCGCTCCGCACGCCGGGCAGTGCGGCGCGTCGAGCAGCCACCGGCCGAGGCTCAGCGCCTCGACGAACGCGCCGGCGTCGAACGCCGAGAGTCCACCGCCGACCACGCGCAAGGGGCCCCATCCCCCGGGCGGGTCGAGCGGGGCATCCGCCTCACGTGGGAAGACCGCGGCGAGCACCGCCCCTCCCCCGTCGGCGGCGTCGGCACGCCCGAGGAACGCCCACTGGGCGCCCCCCGGCACGGCCTCTGGCCGCACCCAGCGGAGGGCCTCGCCGCCGCCGTCGAGCGGCGCGGAATCGCCGTGCAGCACGAGGACGCGGGTCGCGGCATCCGCCCTGCTCTCGTCGATCAGGCCGGGGTTCGCGCGCTCGTCACCGGCTCGATCGAGCGCGGCGCGGGCCAGCGGCGGCTGCTGCGGACGAGGGGACGCCGTCATCGAGGACCTCTCTGCGCTGGTCGGCGGCCAAGGGCGTGGCGCGAGGGCGGACCGGCACGGGGCGACCTACCCTGGGCACATGGCACGCTCACCCCTCACTCTAGCCGCGTCGGTGACCTCGGCTCTCCCGCGGGTAGGCGTCGTCGGAGCAGGTCTGCTGACCGAGGGCGCCGCCGGTCGCTACGACTCCGCGGTCGCCGAGCTCGAGGACGGCCGCCGTGTCGTCGTGCGCGCTCCTGCCGAGCCGGATGCCGCGGCCGAACTCGCCGCCGAGGCCCGCGCGCTGCGCGCGCTCACGCCCGGCGTGCGCGAGCTGCTCCCGTTCCGCGCACCCGAGTTCCTCGGCGAAACGGGTGTCGGCGAGGCGCGTGCGATCGTCGTCTCCTTCCTGCCCGGATACCGCGTCGACGCGGCGCACCTGCCCGCGGGCCGCGGAGCCGCGACGTCTGTGGGCGAGGCGCTCGCAGCGCTGCACGCTCTGCCCGTCTCCATCGTGCGCGCCGAAGGGCTGCCGATCCGCACGCCCGCCCAGGCTCGCCAGGAGGTGACCCGGCTCATCGACCGCGCCGAGGCGACACGGCGCGCGCCGGAGGATCTCCTCCGCCGCTGGCGCCGCGCGGCCGAGGCCGACGAGCTGTGGCGCTTCGAGTCGGCCGTCGTGCTCGGCGGAGTCGGTGCGGCGTCGTTCCTCTTCGAGGACGTCGCCGGTGCCCCCGCGGTGACGGGGCTGCTCGATTGGCACGGTCTGTCGGTCGGCGACCCCGCGACCGACCTGCAGTGGCTCGCATCGGCTCCGAAGGCTGCCGACGACGTGTTCGAGTCGTACGCCGCGCACAGCCACCGCGCCCCCGACGGGCTCGTGCGGCACCGCTCGCGTCTGTACGCGGAGCTCGAGTTCGCGAAGTGGCTGCTCCACGGCGACGAGTCGGGACGCGAAGACATCGTCCTCGACGCCGTGCGCCTGCTCGACTCGCTCGCCGACGGCGTGCGCGGAGACGAACTGGTGCCGGATGCCGCGCTCGATGTCGACGACGCGATCGCGCTGCTCGGACGCACGCCCGAGAAGGCGCCGGCCGAGGTCGACACGTCGATGCAGACCGACACGTACGACCCCGAGGAGCTCGCGTCGTGGGTTCAGGAGGAGGAGCGCGAGGCGATGGCGCCGGAGCCCGAGGACGGGGCGCCTGCGGCAGACGATGGCGCTCGCACCGAGCCGTCCCAGCCGGCGACGCTGTTCGACGAGATCGAGGCTTCGGCCGATGACACGTCGACGGCGCCGATCGACGTGTCGGCGCTCATCGATCGCGATCAGGCGGATGCCGCGGACGAGCCGCCGGTCCGTTCGGGTGCCCCCGACGACGTCGAGGCTGCGGAGGCCGCCGAGGCGGAGCGCGCCTCGCGGGCGGCGTTCCAGCGCTGGACGAGCTCCGCTTCGGAGTAGACGCGGTCCGAGCGGATGACGAGGTCGTCCGACACGTAGTACAGAGCGACGTCGATGTCCTCCAGCGGCACGCCGTGCCGCTTGTGGTACGCGAGGCGGTAGAGGGCGAGCTGCAGCATCCGCTCGTCCTTCTCGGCCGCCGTGCGCGGAGGCTTGCCCGTCTTCCAGTCGACGATCTCGATGCGGCCACCGCGGTCAGGGCGGCGGTACACGGCGTCGAGCTTGCACACGACCCGGCCCAGTCCATCGGCTCCGGCGAGGAGGATGTCGATCTCGGTCTCGACCTCGATCGGTCGCAGGTCCGCCCACTCCGAGCGCTCGAAGATCTGCTGGAGTCGCTCGAGCTCGGCGGCGTCCTCGCGCGATGCCTCGGTCTCGGGGGCGTCGTCGCCATCGAGCTCCCACAATCCATCGTCGATCGACGGCCCCGGGCCGACAAGCTCGGACCGCTGCTCGACCCACGCGTGGAACAGCGTGCCGAGGCGCGTCTGCCGGTACGGGCGCTCGGGAAGCGGGCGGGCGATCGCGTCGACGGTCCGGCCGTAGTCCTCGACGAACTCCTTGAACCGCGATGCCGCGACGCGCGGGGGCGCATCCGCCCACGGACGGCGCTCACGCGCGGCGCGCTCGCGCAGCAGGCGCTCGAGCTCAGGCTCGGGAACGGCCCGGGTCGCGCCGGCCTCGCGGTCGCGCACGAGCGCGGCGGCGTCGAGCACGACCGTGCGACGCTCCCCGAGCGGGTCGAGGGGCCACTCGAGCGTCGCGCCGGCGCGGTTCGCATAAGGGTTCTCCGTAGGGTCGCCGAGCTCGATCGGATCGAGTCCGAGCGCGCTGACGATCTCTTCCAGATACGTGCTCGGCTGGCGCGAGTCCTTCTGCCCGCCCCACTGCGAGCCCGTGAGAAGCAGTCGCGTGCGGGCACGCGTCACGGCGACGTACGCGAGGCGGCGCTCCTCGTGCTCGAGGTGCGCCTTGACGCCCGTCTTGAAGCCGGTGACGGCCCCCTGCAGCGCTTTGCGGTCACCCGGAGCATCCGGATCCCAGTCGAACACCGGCAGCGCGCCGCGGTCGCCGCGGAACGGATACGGCAGCACGCCGAAGCCGAGCCAGCCGAGCGTCGACTGCGGCCGCTTCGGCAGCTCGTCCTTGACGAGCCGCACGACGGCGACGGCGTCCCACTCGAGGCCCTTCGAGCCGTGGATCGTCAACAGCTGCACGACACCCGGCTCGGGCGGCTCGGGACGCGGCATGAGCTCGTCCGTCTCCTCAGCGTGGTCGAGCCACGCGAGCAGGCTCGAGATCGAGCCCCGCTCGTCCGCGGCGAGGAACGACCGCACCTCGTCGACGAACGACCGCAGCTGAGCGGATGCGAGGCGCGCGGGACCGCGCGTCTCGTTCGCGGCGAGCTCGACGTCGAGCCCGAGCTCGAGCTCGATCGCGCGGATGAGCTCCGGGATCGGCTGGCCCACGGCCGAACGCAGCCGCTGGAACATCGCGCCGGCGTCGCGGATGCGGCTGACGCCCTCCGCCGTGAACCGCGAGAGCAGTCCGTGCTCGGGTGAGACCGACCGCACGAAGTCGACGGCATCGACGATCGACGCCTGCTCGTCGGCGCCGACCGAGCCGCGAAGGCGCGCGAGGAGCTCGTCGTCATGGCGCGTGAGCGTCTCGTCACGCTGCGACAGCGTGACCGCGAGGTCGTGGAGCGCCGCCATGTCGGCCACCCCCACGCCGAATCGCGGGCCCACGAGCAGGCGGATGAGAGACGAGCCCTGAGTCGGGTCGCTCAGGACGCGCAGCGTCGCGACGACATCGACCACCTCCGGCGTCGAGAGCAGACCGCCGAGGCCGAGAATGCGGTGCGGGATTCCCCGCCTCGCGAGCGCGTCCGCGAACGTCGACATGTGGCGCTTCGCGCGGAAGAGGATCGCCCCCGCGTGCGGACGCCCCGTGGGGTTGTCGCGCTCGTGCTCGTCCCGGACGAGCGTGAACCACGACGCGACCTCGTCGGCCTCCTGCTCGATCGTCGACGTGAACCGGTGCTCGACCACCCCGGGTCCCGCCCCCGGTCGTGCGCTCAGCTCCGCGACCGGGATGCCGATCGGCGCCGCGTGCGCGATGAGCGCGTTCGCCGCGTCGAGGATGCGCCGGTCGTTTCGCCAACTCACCATGAGCTGGAACGTCGCGCACCGCGTCTCGCAGGCGAACGCTCGCGCGAAAGCCCCGAGGTTGTCGGCGCTCGCGCCGCGCCATCCGTAGATCGACTGGTGCGGGTCGCCGACCGCCATCACGGGGGTGTCGCGGAAGATCGCCGACAGCAGCTCGGTCTGGATGACCGACGTGTCCTGATACTCGTCCAGCAGCACGACGCGGAACTGCTCGCGCAGCTCGTGCGCGACCTCGGGCGCGCGCGTCACGATGTCGAGCGCACCCGCGACCTGATCGGCGAAGTCGAGCGACCCCTGCGCCACCTTCGCGGCGGCGTAGTCGCGCACAAGCCCCGCCAGCACGGGGAGACCGCCCATCGCGTTGTGCAGCTTCTCGATGTCACCGGGCGACGCGAGGTCGGGCTTGATATGGGGAGCGACGGATGCCTCGACCCGCCGCGCGAACTCGGAGACCCGATCGAGGTCGGCGCGGTTGTCGAGCACCTCGCCCGCGAGGCGCTGGACGGCGTCGACGACGGTGCCGAAGCGGTCCTCCCGCTCGGACAGACGCTCGTCGGCCGACGCGACGACCACTCGACGGGCCATGAGCCATGCGCCGGACTGGCTGAGGAGCGCGGCGTCGGCGTCGCGTCCGATCCGCGCGCTGTGCTCGCGCACGATCGCGTCGGCGAACGCGTTGTAGGTCGATACGCGCGGGCGCAGGAGCATGTCTTCGGCAGGACGCGCGGTCCCGGCATCCGGATCCCACCCCGTCCCCAGCTGCACGCACAGCCGGTCGAGCGCCGCCGCGAGCGCCGTGCGGCGGTGCCGCTCCGGCAGGATCGTGATGCGCTCCCACATCGCGGCGAGCTCGCCGGATGCCGCGAGCCGCGGCAGATGCGGGATGAGGCCACGCCGGCCGTACTCGTCGATGCGGGCGAGACGCGCCTCGATGCGCTCGGCAAGCTCGCCCGCCGCCTTGCGCGTGAATGTGAGGCCGAGCACCTCGTCGCGGCGGACATGGCCGTTCGCGACGAGCCACACGACGCGCCCTGCCATCGTCTCGGTCTTGCCGCTGCCGGCGCCCGCGATCACAAGAGCCGGGGCGGGCGGCGCCTCGATGACGCGACGCTGGTCGGGCGTCGGCTCGGGAAGCCCGAGCGCGGCCGCCACAACCGGCGCGGAGAGCTCGAGCGGGCCGTCCCAGCGCACGGCGGCGGCCTCGGTCGCGATGGACGTCACGCCGAGCTCACCGCCTTCACGGTGTGCAGCCGGCAGACTCCGAAGCGATCGGTCGTGCAGTGCTGGTCGACGTTGGCGATGAACGATGCGGCCGCCATGCCCTGCGCGTCGGCGATGACGCGCCGCAGGAACTGGCCGCGCGTCTCGGGCGTCAGGGCCTTCTGGTGCGCGATGCGGTAGTGCGTGTCCTTCAGCTTGCGCGAGAGCACGAGCAGGCGCGCGCCGGCGTTCTCGGCGTCGGGCGGGAATTCCACGAGCCCCGAGTCGATCGCGAGCTGATACGCGGCGAGCTGCGCGTCCTCGACGACCTTCGCATCGCTCACACGGTCTTCCGAGCGACCCGTCTTGAGGTCGACGACGACCACCCTGCGCGCGGCGGATCCGAGCGGCACGGCCTCGCCCCGGTCGGGCGGGTACAGCTCCACGCGGTCGATCGAGCCGCTGAGCACGGCGGTGGCGACCGGGAGCTCGGCGGTCTCGGCCGAGGCGTCGAGCAGGGACTCCGTCGCCGGGTCGCGCTCGATGTACGGGCGCACGCGGGGCGCGGCATCCGGGTCTTCCGGCGCGTCTATCTCGAGGCGGAACCGCGTCTCGGCGCCGATCGGCTCGCCGCCCTCGCTCTCGAAGCGACGCAGGTACGCGTCGAGGCGTCGCACGAGCGTGTCGGCCCACGTGCGCTCCTGGCGTTCGAGCCACGGCGCCTCGAAGTCGAGCTCGCCCCACCGCTCGTCGACGACGGCGCGCAGCTCGTCGAGGCCGCCGCCGCGCTCCATGGCCGCGTGCAGGATCGTGCCGAGCCCCGCGGAGAACGACCGCGTGTCGCCGCCGAGCGTGCGGATGACCCAGTCGAGCCCGCACTTCTCGAAACCCTCGAGACGCGACGGTGACACGCGCACAGGCGCGCGCTGCAGGTCGTGGACCGGCGCGGTGGAGGTCGGCGGCGCGACGCCGTACCACTCGTCGGGCCGCGCGCCCGGGACTCCCGCCTCGGCGAGCAGCACGAGCTGGTCGGCCGCCGCCACTCGCGCGGCTGCGTCGCGCGACGTCGTGAGCGTGCGCCGGTGCAGGGCGACCAGACCGCGGAGGGTGAGCGGATGCTCGTCGCGCGCGCCCCCGTCGTCGGACGGCGGGGGCAGGAACGAGAAGAGCGGGCTCGGACCCAGATCGTCGTCGTCGACGGCGGTCACGACGAGACGCGTGCGGGCACGGGAGACCGCTCGCGCGAAGAGTCGCAGCTCTTCGTGCAGCACGCCGCGGCGGCGATCGAGCACGGCCGGCTCGACGGACGGGCGCCTGGCGCGCCACGCGTCGATGTCGTCGGCGAGACGCCACACGTCGAGGAGCCCGCCGCGCAGACGCGTGTTGGGCCACACGCCCTCCTGCAGGCCCGCGATCACGACCGCTTCGAACTCGGTGCCCAGCGCGGCGGCGGGTGTGAGGAGCGAGACGGCACCGGGTCGCTCCGGCACCGTGAGCAGGTCTTCGGGCACCTCGCTTTCGAGGACGTCGCGCAGGAAGGGGCCAGGACCGGAATCGACGGATGCATCGGCGCCCGACCGCTCGACGTAGCGCTTCGCGGCGCCGAAGAGCGCGACGAGCGCATCCAACCCGCGCCCCGCCTCGGCGGCGAGCGGACCCGTGCCGGACGCACGCCGCGCCCACTCGCGCTCGAGGCCCGAGCGCTCCCACACGAGCCAGAGGAGCTCGTGCACGGTCGCACCGCGCTCGCCTGCCTCGTGCACGAGCCGCAGGGTCGTGGCGAGCCGCTCGGCACGGTGGGCGTCGGGCGCGTCGATGAGGGCGAGCACGACGGGCTCGGCCATCGCCTCGGCGAGCAGCTCCTTCGCCGATCGAGAACCGCCGGCGGCGAGCTCGATCGTGCGCAGCCGCGCGCGCACGCGGCGCAGGCCCACCGCGTCGAGACCGCCGAAGGGCGTCAGGAGCGCGTCGGCGAGCTGCTCGGGGTCGCGCAGCGACGGCTCTTCGAGCCCGAGCCGCACGAGCGACGCGATGTCGCGCACCACCGGCTCTCGTCCGAGCGGCCGCGGCGCGCTTCCGGCCCGCACGGGCACCTCTCGCGCCGCGAGCTCGGCCTCGAGGTGTGCGAGCTGCCGCGTGTCGTGCGCGATGACGGCCAGCTCCTCCCACGGGATGCCGTCCATGACGTGCCACGTCCGCAGGGTTCGCGCGATGCGGTCGACCTCCTCGAACGGCGATGACGCGTGCACCGCCTCGATGCGCTCGTCCGCGGCCGGCTCGCCCGGTGCGCGCCGATGCTCGACGCGACCGCTCGCCCCGATCGACGCGGTGATCGTGCGCGTGAGGTGGGTCAGTGCACGCGATCCCCGGTGCGGGCCGTCGAGGACATGAACGGTCTCGAGGACTGCGACGAGCTGTTCGAACAGCTCGGGACCCGCGCCGCGGAAGGACCCCGATCCGATGTCGGGGTCGCCGAACGCGACCACGGCGATACCGCGACGGCGCGCCGCCTCCAGGAGCGCGATGCCGCCCCTCGTGAGCTCCTGCGCGTCGTCGACGAGCAGCACGCGGAGGCCTGCCGCGGGGCCGATCCGGTCCGGACCCGCCTCGGCGAGCAGAGCGGCGGCCTCATGCACGAGCTCGGCGGGATCGCGATGCGCGCTGCGCATGCGCGACAGCGCGTAGCGGTAGTCCCCGAGGAACCCCGCGCCCGCGACCCACGTCTCGCGCCCCGACGCCTCGCCGAGCGCGCGAAGCTCTGCGGACCGCAGCCCGAGGTCGGAGCACTGCGCGAACAGCGCCCGCAGCTCGGAGCGGAACGGACGCGAGCGCCGCACTCCCGTGCCGAGGCTCTCGGGCCAGCGGTCGCGTCCGGCGGCGGCGTCCTCCTCGTCGCCGACGAGCAGCTCGGCGATGACGCGGTCCTGATCGCCCGCCGTCAGCAGCTGCGGCGGTGCGGCACCGCCCGCCACTGCCGCGGCGCGCACGAGCTGGAACGCGAACGAGGCGATCGACCGCGCGAGGGGTCCTGGCGTCGCGACGTCGAGCCCGGCGGCCACCCGGTCGCGCAGCGCTGTCGCGGTCTGCCGTGTCGGAGTGAGCACGAGCAGCTCTTCGGGAGCGACCGCCCCCTCGCGAAGCAGCCGCGCCGCGCGGGCGACGAGCGCCTCGGTCTTGCCCGTGCCCGGGCCGCCGATGACGACACCGGATGCCTCGACCCCGAGCCCGACGACCGCGCGCTGCCCCTCGTCGAGGGTCGGGGACGCGCGATGGCCGGGGTTCATGTGAAGCACAGTAGTCGTCGGCGGCGACATCGCCGGATCCCGGCGACGTCGCCCGCTCCACCCGCCGGGGGTCTCCGCGCGAGCGTTCGCCGAGAGCGTTCGCGGAGGCGTGCGCGGGCGGGCCGGGGCATCCGCTTCTGTCATAGAGTTGCCATGCGCCCGACCCGCGGCGCGGAAGGAAAGGCAGTCACGTGGAGATCCGCATCGGCATCACGAACACCGGCCGCGAGCTCAGCTTCGAGACAGACGAAGCCGCCGCCGACGTCAAGAAGTCCGTCGCGAGCGCGCTCGACTCGGGTGCGACCCACGTCACCTTCACCGACAACAAGGGCAACGCCTTCATCGTGCCGACCACGGGCCTCGCCTACGTCGAGATCGGCACCGAGGAGTCCCGCCGCGTCGGATTCGTCGCCTGACATGCAGATCCTCCTCGGCCTCATCGTCGGCGCGTGCATCGGCGTCGCGCTGCACTTCGCGGTCCCCGGCCGCTCGACCCGCGGGGTCGCACTCGCCCCGGTCCTCGGCGCGCTCGTGGCAGGCCTCGCGTGGATGATCCTCACGTGGGCCGGTCAGGGCGTCGACAGCCTGTGGATCTGGCTCGCGGCATTCGTCGCCCCCGCCGTCACGGTGTGGCCGACGCTTGTCGTGCTCGCACGCATGCGCGACGCCCACGACGAGCGCGAGCGCGAGCGGCTGCGCATCGCCTGACGGCTTCGCCTCGGACCCCGCTTACGCGGCGAGCCCCATCGCGTCCATGCGGCGCGAGTGCGCGGCCATGAGCTCGGTGAAAACCGGCTCGACCCTCTGCTCTCCCGCCGGATCGAGCGATCCGGGGCGCAGGGCGGCGCGCGCGATGAGGAGGGTGTCGCCGACCAGCCGGCGACCCCACATCGCGAGCAGCGACCGCCACTCAGGGTCGCTCTCGATGGCCGCGCCGAGCAGGTCGACGAGCGCGTCGCGGTCGTCGTCGGCCCGGAGGATGCGCGCGACGCGCCTCCCCGTCTCGCCGTAGCTCGCCGAGAGCGCGAGGTAGAAGTCATCGAGCATGCCCGCCGTGATGTGCACCGCGAGCATCGTCTCCTGTGGCCGCACGCCGTGCGTCGCGGCGCGGAACGCATCGAGCGGCTCGCGGAACGGCAGCATGAGCTCGGTCGGGTCGTCGCCCCGCTCGCGGATGAGGGCGACGAGCTCCTCGTGCTTCGTGAGGGCGGCGCCCGCCGCGCGCGACAGGGCCTCCTTCTCGGCGAGCTCGGGCGTCGGCGCGATGAGCTCGCTCAGCGTCTCGAAGTAGCCGAGCTGCAGATACGCGGCCTGGCCGAGGAACGTGTCGATGTCGGGCGCGAGCTGCTCGAACGCCACGCGATTGGCGTCGCCGAGGTCGCCTCGTGCGCGCAGCTGCAGCCGTCGACCGGGCTCGCGGCGCTGCCAGAACCACCTCACCACAGCCTCCACCCTAACCGGCGGTGGGCTTACTCACGGGACGGTCCGGTATCCTGGATCGGTCCCCGGCGTTGGATCGGGGCTCCCGCGCCTGTGGCAGAGAATGGGCGTGGACCGCACCTCCGCCCGCGCCGGGGAGACCTGTAGCGCCAGGGCACGGACTCAGGCAGCTTCTGACTGCCGGACAGGCAACAGTCATCGTGACGACTTTCGTCGAACTCGGCGTCGATCAGGACATCGTCGACGCACTCGCCGCTCGCGGCATCGTGGACGCGTTCCCCATCCAAGAGCAGACCATCCCCCTCGGCCTCCCCGGACAGGACATCATCGGCCAGGCCAAGACCGGAACCGGCAAGACCTTCGGCTTCGGCATCCCGGTGGTCCAGCGTCTCGGCCTCGACCCCGCGCCGGGCGTCAAGGCGCTCATCGTCGTGCCGACGCGCGAGCTCGCGGTGCAGGTCTACGAAGACATGGACATGCTCACGTCGAACCGCTCGACGAGCGTGGTCGCCATCTACGGCGGCAAGGCGTACGAGGGCCAGATCGACCAGCTCAAGGCGGGCGCGCAGATCGTCGTCGGCACGCCCGGCCGACTGATCGACCTCAACAACCAGCGCCTGCTCGACCTCTCCAACGCGGCCGAGGTCGTGCTCGACGAGGCCGACAAGATGCTCGACCTCGGGTTCCTCCCCGACATCGAGAAGATCTTCCAGAAGCTCCCGGCCGTCCGCCACACACAGCTCTTCTCGGCGACGATGCCCGGCCCGATCGTCGCGCTCGCGCGCCGGTTCATGTCGAACCCGATCCACATCCGCGCGAACGACCCCGACGAGGGGCTCACGCAGGCGAACATCCGCCACCTCGTGTACCGCGCGCACGCCCTCGACAAGGACGAGGTCATCGCCCGCATCCTCCAGGCCGAGGGCCGCGGCAAGACCGTCATCTTCACGCGTACGAAGCGCGCCGCGCAGAAGCTCGTCGACGAGCTGAGCGACCGCGGCTTCAACGCGGGCGCCGTGCACGGCGACATGAGCCAGGAGGCGCGCGAGCGCTCGATGGCCGCGTTCAAGGCCGGCAAGAAGGACGTGCTGATCGCGACGGATGTCGCCGCCCGCGGCATCGACGTCGACGACGTCACCCACGTGATCAACCACACGATCCCCGACGACGAGAAGACCTACCTGCACCGCGCCGGCCGCACGGGCCGCGCCGGCAAGACCGGCATCGCGGTGACGTTCGTCGACTGGGAGGACCTGCACAAGTGGGCCCTCATCAACCGAGCCCTCGAGTTCGGCCAGCCCGAGCCCGTCGAGACGTACTCGTCGAGCCCGCACCTGTTCGCCGACCTCGACATCCCCGCGGGCACGAGGGGCCGCATCGCGACCGCGCCCAAGACGCAGGCCGTCAAGACGCAGCGCCGCCCCGAACGCGCGGCCGAGGCCGCCGCCGAGGGCGAAGACGCCGGCACGACCCGTCGCCGCCGCCGGCGTCGCTCGTCGAGTGAGCGCGTCGGAGCGACGTTCGCAGAGGGGTCGACGGATGCCGCGCCCTCGCGCGACGGGGACCACGAGTCCGCGCATCGCGCCGAGCGCACCGAGGGCGGCGGAACGCACGACGGCGGAGGCAAGGAGCACCACGACGGCAAGCCCGCACCCGCGCGCCGCCGCCGCCGCCGCCGCGGCCCGCGCTCGAGCACGCCCGCCGCCTCCTGAGGCGGCGCCTCCGCGCTCAGGAGGCGGCGGCGCCGCGCGCCGGCGCCGCCCGCCCGCGCACCACAGGCCCGCCCGCCAGCGCGCCGAGAAGAGGACGATGGACCGGCATCAGGGCGACGCATCCGTTTCCGCCCTGATCTGGGTGCATCGGCCTGCTCTCGTGACTGAGACGACGTTCCTCCCCAAGAGCCGCAGTTCGCCGCGCTGACCACAGGAGCCGCCTGAATGCGCGGCGCCGTCCGGTTCGGCGACCACGCTCGGCGGGGTGAGCAAGCAAGACCTCTTCGTGCGATGGCTGACCGCCCGTGGCGGAGTGACGCATACAAGCGAAGCGCGTGTCGCGGGGTTCGACTCGCGCGTGATCGCGGCGATTGAGGCGAAGGGTCGCATTCGCCGCATCCGTCGTTCGTGGATTGTTCTGCCGAACACGGATGCAGCGACCTGCGCGGCACTGGCCGTCGCCGGCCGGCTGACCTGTGTCACCGCGGCGGCGGATCTCGGGTGGTGGGTGCCACCGAACATGAGTGATGCGACCCACGTCGCGGTCGCGCCGACGGCGAGCCGGATCGAGCGCGATGGAGTTCACCTGCACTGGTCGCGCGGACCCGCTCCGACGGCTCGCTACGCCGTGCGGGAGCACTCCGTGAACGTCCTGGCTCACGTGGCCGGCTGCCTGGATCGCATGGACGCGCTCGCCGTGTGGAACTCCGCCGCGCGTTCGGCGCAGACGAGCCCCCGCGTGCTGAAGTCGGTGGCTTGGAGCACGCCACGCGCGCGCGAACTCGCCCACGCGGTCTCGGTGCTGTCGGACTCAGGTCTGGAGACGCATGCCGTCGAGCGGTTCCGTGCGCTGGGTCTCGCCGTGCAGCAGCAGGTCTGGATCGCCGACCAGCCCGTCGACCTCCTCATCGGCGAGCTGCTCGTCGTGCAGGTCGACGGGGCCCACCACCTCGAGCAGAGGCAGCGTCGCCGCGACATCCGGCATGATGCCCGCCTCCGGCTCATGGGCTACACCGTCCTGCGGTTCGACTACCAGCAGGTGCTCTTCGACTGGGCCTATGTGGAGTCGGTGGTGACGACCGCGGTGGCGCAGGGCCTCCACCTCGCCGCGAGCGCGACGCGACGTGCAGCGAGATCAGGTTGATGCATCCGGATCAGGTCGGTTTGTCAGAATGGGCCCTGTTCTCGGTACGGCGGCCTGTTCTCGCGGCACGGCCCCCGCCCGCGCCACCACTGCGGCCGCGGGCTCGCGCGGCGGGTACACCCACGCCACGAGCACCACCGAGATGATCATGAGCAGGAACCACGACACGAGCTTCGTGGCGGACACCGGATGCCACCCCTCGACCTGGTTCGGGTACAGCCATGCGCCCGCCCACGTGCCGATGTTCTCGGCGAGGTAGATGAACGCCGCGACGCCGGCGAACGCGGCGAGCAGCGGGATCCGGAGCACGCGCCGCCACACGCGCGCGTACATCACCGTCGGCAGCCACAGCAGCACGACGAGCGCGAGCAGCACCCACCGCAGGTCCCACCAGAAGTGGTGGGTGAAGAAGTTCACGTAGATCGCCGCGGCGACGATCGCCGTGAGCCACCGCCGCGGGTACCGCGTGAAGCCGAGGTCGAAGAGCCGGTACACGCGCACCATGTACGAGCCGACCGCGGCGTACATGAACCCGCTGAACAGGGGCACGCCGGCGATCCGCAGCACGCCGTCCTCCGCGTACGCCCACGACCCGACGTCGATCTTGAAGATCTCCATGACCGTGCCGGTCACGTGGAAGAGCACGATGACCCACAACTCGCGTCCCGTCTCGAGGCGCGCTGCGACCATGACGACCTGGATCGCGACCGCCGCGATCGTGAGGAAGTCGTTGCGCGCGAGCAGCGCGTCGTCCGGATACCAGAGCCGCACCGCGACGATGACCGCCAGCAGCGCGGCGCCGAAGACGCACGCCCACGCCTGCTTGAGCACGAAGACCGCGAGCTCGACGAGGGTCGCACGGATGCCGCGATCCGGAGCGTTCCGCAGCAGTCGATGCGCGACAGAATCGATGCGCCGTTCGAGCGCGGTGGACTGCCGCATCCGTCCACGCTAGCCCGGCCGCCCGGGACACGCCCTCCGACGCCCGCGCGGAGGGCATTCCGTCCAGCGCGCTCCCCCGCCATAATCGGCATCAGACGACGGATCCTCGCCGCCGTCGCGCTGCTCGCAGCGTCCTTCTATCCAAGGAGAATCCATGGACTTCTGGTCCAACTTCTGGAGCCTCATCTGGTGGTTCCTGTGGGCGTTCGTCTTCATCGCCTACCTCATGGCACTGTTCGCGATCATCGGAGACCTCTTCCGGGACCACAAGCTGAACGGCTGGTGGAAGGCGGTGTGGATCATCTTCCTGATCTTCGTGCCGTTCCTCACCGCGCTCGTCTACCTGATCGCGCGTGGCCAGGGCATGGCGGAGCGGAGCCAGCGCGAGGCGCGGGCCGCTCAGGCCGCCACGGACTCCTACATCAAGCAGGTCGCGGGAGCCAGTCCGGCCGAGGAGATCGCGAAGGCGAAGAGCCTGCTCGACGCCGGCACGATCACGCCGGAGGAGTACGAGCAGCTGAAGGCCAGGGCCCTCGCGCACTGAGACCGACACGGGCGACGAGCCCGTGCGGAGGCGCCCCCGTCACGGATAGACGGGGGCGCTTCCGCGTCCGCGCTCGATGAGCCGCTCGACCATGTCGTCGCTCGTCGAGTTCTCGCCGGGCTGGTTCGGCTTTCCGAGCCCGTGGTAGTCGCTCGAGCCCGTCACGATGAGGTCGCGCTCCTCGCACAGGCGGCGAAGGGTCCGGATGCCGCTCTCCAGGTTCTCGCGGTGCCCGAGCTCGAACCCGCCGAGGCCCGCGTCGAGCATGTCTTCGAGGACGGGCATGGGCAGCACGCCCGCCCGGCCCGCGGGGTGCGCGATGATCGGCACGCCGCCGGCATCCGCGATCAGTCGCACCGCCGTGACCGGGTCGGGTGCGAACAGGGCGACGTAGTACTCGCCACGCGGGCTGAGGATGCTCGAGAAGGCCTCCGCGCGGTCGCGCACGAGCCCGCGGGCGACGAGCGCGTCGGCGATGTGCGGGCGGCCGACGGTCGCGCCGTCCGTGGTCTGTGCCACGATGTCGTCCCA